>JAEWKH010000121.1 GCA_023386155.1 Pseudomonadota bacterium | reverse complement strand
CTTCACGAATTGGCGGTTGAAGTTCGCGATGTTATTGAACCCCACATCGAAGCAGATTTCCGTGACCGATCTGTCCGTTTGAGCCAGGAGCGTGCAGGCCGAATAGATGCGAGTCTGGTTGACGAACTTCGCGAAGGTATGACCCGTCTGCTTCTTGAAGAAACGAGAGAATGCGCTGGAATCCATTCCGCAAAGCTGAGCAACCATTGTCAGATGAATATCGGAGAAATAGTTGCTGTGGATGTAGTTGATCGCGCGCTCCGCCTTCTCTGACGGACGGGAGGGAGTCGTTGCGGCTGGCGCGCGATGCGACAGGATTTTTCGTTCGGATGGATTCTTCGCCAATGTTGCCAGCAGATCCAGGAACAGGATCATGCGCTGGGCGCCCTGCGCGCGGCCGATCTGCCGAAGAAGGGATGCGCCTTTCCGCGCGGTCTCGCCTGAGAACAGAAGCCCGAAGGCAGCCTCGGCCAGGAGCAACTGAATCTCTTCGAACTCGGGAAAGTTACTGCAGATCCGGTTGGCGCATTCGGGACTGAACTGAACCAGCATGTCCCGGTCAGGAATGGTGAGGCTGCCCGTGTCGCTCAGCCAATTGTGAGGCAGGTTCGGTCCCGTCAGAACAAGGCAGTCGGGCTCGAAGGGGCCGACATAATCGCCGATCATCATAGTGCCGGACGAGTTCTGGATCAGGTGTAATTCATACTCGACATGATAATGCCACTTCGCGAGGTGGTGTGGATAATCATGGACGTTCCACCGAAACGATGCGGATGGTGGAAATACAATAACCTCATACACGGGGACTGATTTACGTTCCATTGCGCCGCCCTCCATATGGTGCAGCAGGCTGTTTCCTCTCATGTCCGCTCTTTGGCGGTTATTGTTTCGCGTCTCCTTCGGAGGGTCGCGGCTAGAAATTCAAAACGAGCAGTTCGGCCAGTCACAAGCTCTCGAGGCCCTCCCATCTTCTAAGATAGAGTTTCATAAGGCCGCGTCTCGATGGAATTATGGCTTGGCGCCGCGGCGAACTCAGCCGCGCGACGCCCCAGCATCAAGGCGGCCGCGTTGGTGTTTGCCGATGGGATGAACGGTATGGCGGAGCAATCGATCACCCGCAGGCCGTCGACGCCTCGCACGCGCATCCGACGGTCGAGCACGGCCATACTGTCATCCTCAGGTCCCATGCGGGCGGTGCCGGACGGGTGGTAATTGGTTTTGACCGTCTTGCCGCAGTAATCGATGAGCGCCTCGTCGCTTGCGATGCTGCTGCCGGGCAGAAGCTCCTGGGCGATCTTGGAACTGATCGGCTTCGTCGCGAGCAGTTGCCGGGCGACATGGAGCGAGGCGACCGTCAGGCGCAGATCGTCGGCGTGGCCGAAGAAGTTCGCGTCGATCAGCGGCTGATCGGACGGATTTGCGCTGCGCAGACGAACGCTCCCCCTCGCCTTCGGCCTGAGCAGGCACGAGGTGAGCGTGACGCCGTAGGTTGGCTTCGCGTCTGAGACATCGCGGTCGAGATAGACGATGGGAGCGCAGTAGAGCTGGATGGTGGGCCGCTCGCCACCGTCAGGATCATAGAACAGGCAGGATTCGATCCCTGTCGTCGTCACCGGGCCGGTGCCGAACAGGATGTATTGCAGGCCGTTTCGGACCATGCGCCAGCCCTTGTCCTGTCCGAAATAGCCGCTCGGCCGGTTCGTGGATGCGATGACCGGCACCTCGTGATGGTCCTGCAGATTGGCCCCGACTCCAGGAAGATCGGCCACAACGGGAAGACCGTGCTCCCGCAGATGATCCGGTGGGCCGATGCCCGACAGCATGAGGAGTTTCGCCGTGTTGTACGTGCCGGCGGCGACCAGCACCTCCCGGTCGGCATGGGTGCGCAATGTCTGTCCATGCTGGCGATACTCCACGCCGACCGCCTGTCCACGCTCGATGACAATTTTGGTGACGAGCGCCTCGGTCGCCACTGTCAGGCGGTGATCGTCCAAGACCTGAGACAGGAAGGCCGACACGGCATCGCAGCGCACCATCCGGCCAGCGCCGTTCCGGCCCATCGTGTGCTGCATCACGCCGACGCCTGACTGTCGATGGCCATTGAAATCCGGGTTGTAGGGATGGCCCATTTCCTGAGCGGCAAGGATGAAATCCTGCGTCAGGTCGCAGAGATTCCCCGGGTCGGAGACCAGAAGATCCCCATCGATCCCGTGATAGGCGTTGTTGAGCTTGGTGTTGCGCTCCAGTGCTCTAAAGTGTGGAAGCACATCCGCGTAGGACCAGCCGGAGCCTGCGCCGAGATAGGTATCCCAGGCGTCGTAATCCTCCTGCTGGCCGCGCATATAGACCATGGCATTGACCGCGCTGCCGCCGCCCAGAACCTTCGCCTGAGGCACGATCGGTGCGCGCCCTCCCAGACGCTCCTGCGGCAGGGTCCGGTGCATTTCGAGAAAGTCATCGCGGGCAAGGTATTTCATGTAGCCCGCGGGCATGCGCATGATGGGAGTCGTTCTGGCCGCCCCCCGCTCGATCAGAAGCACGCGGCAGCCGAAATCCCGAACGAGCCGCGTCGCGGCCACGCAAGCGGAGGAGCCTCCGCCGGCAATAATGAAATCGTACCGTGCCACTTGACCTGAAGACGCCATGAGGCTCCCACTTTGCCCCTCCCCATGGAAGGCTTGTCGGGAAGCCTACGATGGCGATTGGCGGTCGACTACACCTACAACTGCATTTGATCTGTACTTTTTTGACCGAATGCGACTTTAAAGTATATGCAGGGCCCGTGAGGCGACGATAGGCCGTGGTCCTGAGGCGGGCCGGCGCAATCCTCAGGGCAAGGGTCACGAAGCTGGGGGAGACTAGGGCATAGCCGGCTCCAATGGTCGCGGCTGGCGCGAACCAGATCCATGGCGTTGCTGCAAGGCCCAACGACAGGAACCCGAGCGCCATCGCACCATAGCCCACAGCAAAGACGCCAGCGTACCCGATGGCCCTTTGGACCTGATTATACAGCAGCGCGAATCCACCGCCCGAGAGCCGATCCTGGTCTACGCCGATGTGACACAACGGGTTGCGCCGGCCCGGCACCGACCCTCGCCAGCATATTGTTCGGTTCGCGAGTTCCATTGGCTCCTCACAGCGGTGGCCGGCTGCTGCCCCGCCGCGCCTGCTCGGTGGCTGGCGCCAGTTGGTAGAGATGGCCCTCAGGATCGTCGGTGATGACGTAGAGCAATCCGTCGGGCCCCGATCTGACATCACGGATCCGGCCGAGTTCGCCCTCAAGCAGCCGCTGCTCGGCAACGACCCTGTTCCCTTCAAGATCGAGCCTCACCACCATTTGGCCCGCAAGGGCGCCTGAAATGATGGAAGGTCGCTTCCTGTCTCGCTGCATCGTCAGCCCGGACGGGGCGATCGACGGCACCCAGAAGTGCACTGGCCCCTCCACTCCTGGCGCGATAGCGTCACCCGATCCAACTGGCGAGCCGTCGTAGTTCACACCATGGCTGACCATCGGCCAACCGTAGTTCCGGCCGGGCTGGATCATGTTGAGTTCATCGCCGCCCTGGGGGCCATGCTCGGTGGCCCACACTTGCCCGGTTTCATCATCCCCGACGAGCCCCTGCGGATTCCGGTGGCCATACGACCAGATCTCGGGTTTCGCTCCCGGAACCGAGACGAAGGGGTTCGTGCCAGGAACCGATCCGTCCGTGTGGACGCGGATGATGGATCCGGCATGATCGGACAGGTTCTGGGCGCGCTGGGGCTCCCAGCGGTCGCCGAGCGACAGGAACAAGTAGCCGTTGCGGGTCAGGGCCAGGCGTCCGCCGAGCTGCTCGTTGGCGCTCGCGGGCGGATCGCTCTCGAAGAGGACGGACCGATCCATGAGCCATCTCGTCTTGAGGTTCAGCCGCGCCTTCAGGATCCTGACCGTCGATGCGTCCAGCGTTCCGTGGGTGTAGGACAGGTACACGGTTCCGCTTTGGGCAAAATCCCGCGACACCACCACGTCGAGCAGTCCTCCCTGATCGCCGCTCCGGATGGGCGGAAGGCCCCTGATCTCCCGTGTCTTGGAACCGGGCCTCACGAGCTTTAGCCGTCCCGGCTTCTCGGTCACGAGGAACGAGCCGTCCGGCAGGAAGCCGATCGACCACGGGAGCTCAAACGGGCCAGCAACCCAGACCGGAACGAGTTCGTCGGAAACCTCTTGAACGGTCGGTGTCTCATCGCTGCCGGGCAAGGCGAATGCAGGACCCGCGACCAGGCAAATCAGGAGAGAGGTCGCGCGCTTTTCTTTTATGCATCGACGCTTGAACATGCCTGTCCCCTGCTGGTGCCGATTGCGGGTTCAAGATGAAATTCGGAACCGTTCTGACCGGGCTTTCTCCTACCGGCGATCCCGGTCGACCAAGCCCAGGCATGCGGCTCATGACGTCTTGCTACTCCATCGAATTCTCGATCCTCAAGCGGCACTCCTGGCGTGCGCGGCCAAGCGATCCAGAATGAACGTAACAGCCGTCCCGACACCGTCCTCCGCCCGCAGCACTGCACCGAGTTGTTCGGCCCGCCGTCGCATCACATCATCGTCCACGGCCGACGTGATGGCCTCCACCAGCCTGGCCACTGTCAGATGCTTAAACGCGATGGGAGCCGGTCCCACGCCCAGGTCTGCCACGCGCCGTCCCCAGAACGGCTGATCCCCGAAGAATGGGCAGATCACCGTCGGCTTGCCCGCGCGCAAGCCCGCCGCCGTGGTGCCGGCGCCACCGTGATGAACGACGGCACGCATATGCGGGAACAGCCGGTCGTGGGGCACCGCATCGATCGTGTAGACATGATCAGCCAACGGCGAGGGCACCAGACCGCCCCAGCCGCTGGCCAGAATGCCACGCTGGCCCGCCAGCGCCAGCGCCTCCACGACCATGGCGGTGGTCCGCACGGGGCTGGCCGATGGGATGCTGCCGAACCCGACATAGACGGGCGGCGGACCAGCCTCGATGAAAGCTTGCAGGGATGGCGATGGCAACCATTGCTCATCGTCGAGGAACCAATAGCCCGTCACCGCGGAGTTCGCGTCCCAGTCCGCCGGCTTCGGCACCACGGACGAGCTGAAGCCATAGAGCCGGGGCACCGGCGTACCCTGGATGCAATCATCACGCCGGGAAGGCGGTAGCCCGAGCACCTCCTCCCGCCAGCGGTTGACGGGCTCCCGGAACAGGCTGTTGGCGTAGCGCAGGAACAGCTCATGGCTGAGCCTGTTGAGCGGCCCGAGATCTGCGAAGGGCAGCATGGGGCTCGGAAACGCCCGGGTCGGCGTCATCCCGGGCAGGGTGAACGCACAGATTGCCGGAGTGCCGAGCCGCTCGGCGATATGGACGCTGCCCAGCGCCTTGGGGTGGTAGACGATGGCATCAGCTCCTCCCGCCGCCGCCCACTGGGCATCGAACAGCCGGCGCATCATCGCACGGGCCTGGCGGACCAGCCGTAGTGTCCAGGTCAATGTGCTCCGGCCCGACAGGGCTGCCCTGCCCTCAGGCGTGTCCATCAGGTCGAGGAAGTCGTCCGGCAAGGGGGCGAACGGAACGCCATGGGCCGCCACGAATGCCTCGAACCGGGCTGCCGTGGCCAGGACCACCTCGCAGCCCGCGGCCATGAGGCCGCGGGCGAGCGCCACGTAAGGCTGGACATCGCCACGGGTCCCGAGCGTATGGATCGCTAGTCTCACGAGATCCCCCTTTCCACAAGGGGCGATCGCTCGCTCTCGGACGGTATCGCTGCTAAGCTCAACCCTGCGCCTCCGCGGCTGCCACGAGCATGGCCAGGAGGCTGCTCGCCCTGGCAAAGCAGAGTGGATCCCGGGCGGCCAGGTACCGGCCGTCGTGGAGGCCGTCGCGCCGCATCCGCGACAGCGCCCAGCGATAGGGGAGATTGCGGGCTCGCGGTCCCTCCCACTGCGGAAGCTGGCCGCGCACCCAACGCATCCGCTTCGGACCGAGCACGCGCGAGCAAACTTCCGTCGCCATGACGGCGGTCCGTGCATGCTCATCCCCAACAGAGACGACATCGCCCGGCACGTTGTGGAGGCAGCCCTCCAGAAGGCCCCAGACATAGGCACCGACCAGGAGATCGGTCATGTGACCGTATTCAGGCATGAGCTCGACCTGCCGTCCGGTGAAGGCGACGATCTGTGCCTGCACATGGCCGGATACGCGCTCGATCACTTCCGGTGCCCGGGACAGCGGTGCCGGCTTGGCCTTCAGTCCCTTGCTGAACCAGTTCAGCATCATGCGCCTCCCGTCATGTCCCGATGCGCGGGGTTCGAGTTCACCCCCGCATCCCGCTCCCTTTACAGGTTCATCACGATCGCCAGGATGCCCATGGACAGGAACACCAGGGTCATTGCGGGATAGGTCGCGAAGATGAGGTGCGATTGCATGAACGGGCGCGACCCGTTGCGGCGTCCGAACACGATCAAGCCGAGGCCGATGGCCAGCATCACGATGCCGATGGTCAGGTTCATGGTTTCCTCCCGTGGCCCTTGCCGGACCGTTCGCTGTGGCCGTTATGGTCAGGCATGCTTCAGATCCCCCTCTGGCTCCGACAGGCGCAGGACGGCGGCGCCGACGAGAGCCGACAGGCCGGACCCGAGCAGCACGCCGAGCTTGGTGGCGTCCTGAAGCTCCGGCGACGTCGGAAAGGCGAGCAGCCCGATGAACAGGCTCATGGTGAAGCCGATCCCGCACAGCAGCGCGACCCCGTAGAGCTGTGTCCATGTCGCGTTGGCCGGCAGGTCCGCCCAACCCGCACGGATGACCGCCCAGGAGAAGGCGAACACGCCGACCTGCTTGCCGACAAACAGCCCGAGCGCCACGCCGAGCGGCACCGGATTCAGGAGGGATGCAAACGACATCCCCGCGAAGGACACGCCCGCGTTCGCGAAGCCGAAGACTGGGACGATCAGGAACGCGACCCAAGGCTGGAGGGCATGCTCAAGCCGGTGCAGCGGCGAGGTCGCATCCTCCGGCTTGCCAGGTGAGGCCCGCAGCGGGATTGTGAGGGCGAGGGCCACGCCCGCGAGGGTGGCATGGATGCCGGACAGCAGTACCAGGAACCAGAGCATGGCGCCGAGCAGGAGGTAGGGTCTCAGGTCGGTGAAGCCGGCCCTGTTGAGACCCGACAGGAGAACCAGCACGACGGCGGCACCCGCCAGCGCCTCGACATTGAGGTCGCCGGTGTAGAAAGCGGCAATGATCAAAACGGCGCCGAGATCGTCGAGGATGGCGAGTGCGGTCAGAAAAACCTTGAGCGAGATCGGCACCCGCGGCCCAAGCAGCGACAGCACGCCGAGCGCGAAGGCGATGTCGGTGGCCGACGGGATGCCCCAGCCGCGCGGATGGCCATCGGGGCCGGCATTGAAGGAGAGATAGAGGGCGGCCGGCACGGCCATGCCGCCGAGCGCCGCGATGCCCGGCAGCGCCCGCCGTGGCCAGGTGGAGAGCTGCCCGTCGAGCATCTCGCGCTTGATCTCGAGACCCACCAGCAGGAAGAACACCGCCATGAGCGCGTCGTTGATCCAGTGAAGGACGCTCAGGCCCAGCACGTAAGTCTTGAGAAGCCCGAAATAAGTTCCCGCCAGGGGCGAGTTGGCGATGACGAGGGCGAGGGCCGCCGCTCCCATGAGGACAAGGCCGCCGGAGGCTTCGTTGTTGAGAAAGCCTCGCAGGGCTGAGCGGGGCCGCGGCGTCAGGGCGTGCATCGGATCTCCTTTTCGGGAAAGGGTAGACCCGCTTAGCCCGGAAAATCGGGGATTGCAGCCTGGCGGCGGTGCGGAAACGACCGAAAGGCCGTTTCATATATGAGATTCCTATACGCGGGGCCGGTTCACGCCTCGCCTTCCGAAGCCATCGACGTCATGGTGGCGGTACTGGGAGCGGAGGGGCCGTGACGGACGACGGGCAGGACGACAAGGATCGGAAGCGCTGGGGCCGGATCGGGATCCGCTCCCTGGGCGGGCCGCCGGGCCCATGGCCGATCGCAGTGACGGTCATGGCGATTGCGGCGGCCCTTGCGGTCGCCTTTGTCCTGCACCCGATCACCGGCATCGAGAACGTCGACCTGGTGTTCCTGGCTCCCATCATCGCAATTGCCGTCCGTTATGGATTCTGGCCGTCGCTGCTGGCCTGCCTTCTCAGCGCGCTCGCCTACAACTTCTTCTTCATCGCTCCGGTCTACGCCTTCGCCGTGACGGACAAGGCCAGTATCGCAACCGTGCCCTTCTTTTTGCTCGTCGCGGTCATCACGAGCCATCTCGCCGCTCGGGCCCGCGCGGCGGCGCTCGCGGCGGCGAGCCGGGCCGAGACGACCGAGGCGCTCTATGCCTTCAGCCGCAAGATCGCCGGGATCGTCACGCTCGACGAGCTGCTGTGGGCCACGGGGCAGCAGATCGGCTCGATGCTGCGGCTCGACGTGGTGATCCTGCTCCCCGACGACGACGGCAGGCTCGAGGTCAGGGCCGCCTACCCGCCCGATGAGTCTGTCGGCTGGCCTGGTACGGACGCTGCTCGGATGACGTGGGACGGGAGTGGGTCAATGGAACGGGGCACCGAGGCGCTGCTCACGGCGCAACACCTGTTCCTGCCGCTGCGCACCAGCCATGGTCCGGTCGGCGCCATCGGCGTCAGCCGGACCGGGACAGCGCTGAATCCGGACGAGGAGCGGCTGCTGGCGGCGCTGGCCAACCAAGCCGCCGTCGCCATCGAGCGCATCCGGCTGACCACGGAAATGGATGCGGCCCGCCTTGCCGCCGAGACGGAACGGTTGCGCTCGGCCCTGCTGAGCTCGCTCTCGCATGACCTGAAGACGCCGCTGGCGTCCATCACCGGGGCGGCCACGTCCCTGCGCCAGTACGGCGAACTCTACGATGCGGTCGCGCGCGAGGAACTCGCCGCCACGATCCAGGGCGAGGGTGAGCGCCTGTCCCGCTTCGTCGCCAATCTCCTCGATATGACCCGTCTCAAGGCCGGCGGGATCGTGCTGAAGCGGGAGCCGGTCGACCTGGGCGAGGCCGTCGGCGCGGCCTTGCAGCGCATGCAGGGCCTCCTCGGCGAACACCGGGTCGTCGTGGATCTGCCGGCCGATCTCCCCATGCTCGATCTGGACGTCGTGCTGCTCGAGCAGGTGCTGGTCAACCTACTGGACAATGCCGCCAAGTACTCTCCGCCCGGATCGAGGATCGCGATCAGCGCCGCGGGTGACGGACGGAAGGTGGAACTCAACGTCAGCGACGAGGGATCGGGAATCCCGGCCGAGGAACTGGAACGGGTGTTCGAGATGTTCCACCGCGTGAACAAGGGCGACCGGCAGCGCGCCGGGACCGGCCTCGGGCTGTCGATCTGCCGCGGCTTCGTTGAGGTCCTCGGCGGGACGATCCAAGCCGCCAACCGGACAGATCAGTCCGGAGCGGTCTTCACCATCACGTTTCCCGAGGCGGTCTTTACCGTCATGCCCCGGGAGGATGCCGCCGAATGAGCAGCCACGGCACCATCCCGCTCGTCGTCGTGGACGACGAGCCGCCGATCCGGCGGCTCCTGCGCACAAGCCTTACGGCTCAAGGCTACCGAATTCTGGAGGCCGGGAGCGCCCGGGCCGCGCTCGACATCGTCGCCCGCGAGGCGCCCGAGGTCGTCCTCCTCGACCTCGGGCTGCCGGACCAGGATGGCCTGGAGGTAATCCGGCGGCTGCGGGCTGCGGGATCGAAGGTGGCCATCATCGTGCTCTCGAGCCGCGGCGAGGAATCCGCCAAGGTGGATGCGCTCGATCTCGGCGCCGATGACTACGTGACCAAACCCTTTGGCATGGCCGAGCTCGTCGCTCGCATCCGCACGGCCCTGCGCCACAGGGTCCAGCGGCAGGGGTCCGAGCCCCTGTTCTGCCACGGCGACCTGTCCGTCGACCTCACCCGCCGCCGGGTGTCGGTGCGTGGAACTGAGGTGAAACTGTCCAACAAGGAGTGGGACATCCTGCGCCTGCTCGTACTCCATGCCGGCCAAGTGCTGACCCACCGCATGATCATGCAGGAGGTCTGGGGACCGAAGGTCGACGTGCAGTACCTGCGCATCTACGTGCGTCAGCTCCGCCAGAAGCTTGAGGAGCGGCCCGACCAGCCCCGGCACATCCTGACGGAGACGGGTGTCGGTTATCGGCTCCTGGCCGACGATGTGCGCTGACC
>JAEWKH010000101.1 GCA_023386155.1 Pseudomonadota bacterium | reverse complement strand
GATTGTCGAGCGTTTCACATACATTTTTTTGTCGGTTTTCCAAAGCGTCGCAATTTGGGCAAAAGTCTTTTTTGAATTCATAAGTTTATTTTTGATTAATCTCAAAATATAAGACTTTGAGATTTGGTATCACAAATCTTTTACATTTAGGAGTACTTAGTTTCCAACTTTAAGATTTACGGGGTTTGAAGGAGAATGGAATACACGAACGTTAGGTGAATGTGCGGAAACGCTAGACTACGGAATGAATGCTTCTGCAATTAAATTTGATGGGGAAAACAGATATATACGAATTACGGATATCGATGAAAGTTCCTCAAAATATAAACCGGAGTTTCCGGTTTCTCCAGCAGGAGATCTAACAGATAAATATCTAGTCCGCGAAAGTGACATATTGCTTGCTAGAACTGGTGCTAGCACAGGTAAATCGTATCTCTATAATTTAGACGATGGCAAGTTATATTTCGCTGGATTTTTAATTAGAGCCCGCATTAAGAAATCCTTTAATCCCTATTTTATATTTATTCAGACTCAAACAGAAAAATATAATAGATGGGTTAAATTAATGTCAATGAGATCAGGCCAGCCCGGTATTAATTCACAAGAATATGCAAGCTTTTCCTTTTCAGTTCCCAATAAATCAGAACAAGATAAAGTATCTTCATTTCTGTACCTGATTGATGACCGCATCGCGACCCAAAAGAAAATAATTGGGGATTTAATTGTTATAAAAGAAGCAGTTGGTCAAAAATTATTCTTACAAACTTTAGGACAGACAAATGCTAAAGGTTTTATCAAATGGAAAGAAAAAAAATTGGGAGATATTACGTCGATTGTAAATAAGCGAAATAAAAAAAATGAAAAACTACCTGTCTATTCAATAAACAATAAATTAGGCTTTGTTCCCCAAAACGAGCAGTTTGAAGGGATTGATAGTGGAGATAGGGGATATGATATTAAGCTCTACAAAATTATTAATAAAAACACATTTGCCTATAATCCAGCAAGGATAAATGTCGGTTCTATTGGTTACAGTGGCGATCTAGACAATATTATAGTAAGTTCTCTGTACGTTTGCTTCCAAAGCACTTCAGATGTGAATGATGACTTTTTATTTCAATATTTTAAAACTGACATATTCAAACAGCAAGTTCTAAAAAATGTAGAAGGAGGAGTTAGGGATTATTTATTTTACGAAAACTTTTCAAGAATTAAAATTGCTATTCCAGACATTGAGGAACAGAATAGAATAGCTAAGACCCTGGCTGCAATTGACGCAAAAACTAATTTAGAAAAAGATGTACTGTTGAAATATGAAAATCAGAAAAAGTATTTACTTGCCAATTTGTTCATCTAGACAGAACCTTGACAAGGTTGATTAAGTAAAAAGATTTGCCAAAAGGTATTTCTTTTGGAGTTCGTATCGGGCTAAAATTTTCTTTTCCGTTTCAATTTTTAGTTCAAGAGAAGAAAGGAAGTTGGCTATTTTATCCTGTTCTTCCATTGAAGGAAACGGCAATTCAATTTCAGAGAAATATGTATAACTTATCATCTTACCATCTCTTATTCCTTCAAGTTTTTTGTTTAACAACTTGATATAAGATTCTGATTTTAGAAAATGTCTATAAAACTGGGAGTTGATGGGTATTCTATTTTTCAATATAATGTAAGCCGGACTACATATGCCATTATAATTAGAATATTCTATACCTCCTTGGAAACTCCTGAGGCTAATTATAAAATCCCCTATTTCTACTATTTTATAACTTTCAACACTTTTGTCTGTTACTGAAATATTGTAGTCTATTAGATTTCTTGGTACTGCACCATATTCTTGAGTAATTGCAAGGATTGGTAAGTTAGAATTATGGTTCTTGTTCGTCACATTCTTAAAAACTTCATATCCAAACTTGGTCTGCCAATGTGAAAAATGTAAGTTTTGTTCGTTTCTCAGTTTTAGTTTTTGAGTAAAAAGTCTATATATTAGACCTTTGAATAATAATGCTAAATCCTCAATTATTTTCTTTTGGGTTATGATGCGGTCATCGCTCAACGAAAGTAATGCTGCTATTTTATACTGTTCTTTAATTGATGGGATGCTCAATTTTATCTTCGAAATTCTACCCACATTTATGCTTAAAACCTTTGAACCCTGGGCTTCTTTCTTGATTTGATTTCTCACATTATCGGATGTAAACAGAAAGCCATTAAACCCTTTGTGAAAGTAATCTTTTTGTGGTCTCGCTAAAAGCGTATGTAAACCAGCAAGTACTTTTTCTCCACTTAAATTTACAATCTCAATGCTTTTTCCAACATCGTTTAAATCTTCAGAAGCATCAGCAAATACAATATCTCCTTCCTTACAAAAAAAGTCTTCAGAAATTCTTTGTAAAGATATGTCTGTACTGATGTACGGTACTTTTTCTTGTTTGATATCAAAAAGGGTTTGAAATTTAGTGTGAATATCTCCGTAATGAATGTTTTTCACAATTCCGGCTTTATAATTTAGGTTTTCTCTGGAAAATGAATTGGTTACTTTAAAATCCATAATATTTCCCAAAGTCTTCACTTCCCATTCATCCTCAAACCCCGGAAATCTCAAAGTTGGAAA
>JAEWKH010000063.1 GCA_023386155.1 Pseudomonadota bacterium | reverse complement strand
CCGACCAACGCGCCGCAGGCGTCCCCGGGCTCCGCGCTCCCGCCGGAAGAGCTCGACCGCATGACGGACGACATCATCGCGGCGCTCAAGACCGTCTACGATCCGGAAATCCCGGCCGACATCTACGAACTCGGCCTGATCTACCGGGTCGATATCGATGACGAGCGCAATGTCGCCATCGACATGACCCTGACGGCGCCGGGTTGCCCCGTCGCCGGCGAGATGCCGGGCTGGGTGGAGAACGCCGTCTCCACGGTCCAGGGCGTCCAGAGCGTCAAGGTGAACATGGTCTTCGACCCGCCATGGGACCAGAGCCGCATGTCCGACGAGGCGCGGGTCGCGCTGGACATGTGGTAAGGCCGTCGAGGCTCTCCATGGTATTTCTTGCGCGATGGCCGGGCTCGTCCCGGCCATCGGCGTTTTTGAGGTCGAGAAGACGAAGATCCCCGGAGCTGGTCCGGGGATGATGGGGATGCGTTCGGTATCGACCCGTCACGTCCGGTTGATGGAGACGCCGCCATCGACCAGCATGGCCGTGCCCGTCGTGAAGCTCGAGGCATCCGAGGCCAGGTAGAGCGCCGAGCGGGCGATCTCCTCGGGGCGCGCCCTTCGCTTCAGGGCATGCAGATTCTCGACGAAGGCCAGCGCCTCGGGTGTGCTCACCCAGGCCTCCGCGAGGGGCGTGTCCGTGCCTCCCGGCAGCAGGGCGTTCACGCGGATGCCCCTGGGGCCGAATTCGGCGGCGAGAGCCTGCGTGAGCCCGATCAGTCCGGACTTGCTGGCCGCATAAGCGGCGACACCCGGCATTCCGGCCGTGTGGCCGACGAAGGTGGAAGTGAAGATGAGAGAGCCGCCGCCGCGGTCGAGCATGGCTGGGATCTGGTGCTTCGCACCCAGGAAGGCCGCCGTCAGGTTGGTCGCCAGGGTCTCGTTCCAGCCGGCGAGGGAGAGGCCCGGCGTCGGCCCCATTTCGCCGTTCGTGCCGGCGTTGTTGAAGGCGATGTCGAGCCCGCCGAAGCGCCTGATGGCCGTATCGACGAGGGTCTGCGCGAGAGTTTCGTCCCTGATGTCTCCGGCAACGGCGACGGCATGTCCGCCATCGCGTTCGATTTCGTCGACGAGCGCATTCAGCGCATCTGACCTCCGGGCCGTCACGACGACCTTCGCGCCTTCCCGCGCAAAGAGTTTGGCCGTCTCATAGCCAATCCCGGAGCTGGCTCCCGTCACGATGGCGGTCTTGTTCATGAGCGTGGTCACAGTGGATCCCTTTCTGTCATGAGCGCATTGCTCACGACTGGGATCTCAAATCACGCCCTTGCTTCCGACCCGTTTCCTACGCCCGATTCCTGTGGTGATGACGCAAGGGCTGCAGGTTAGAGTATCGGACCCAAAAGTGGACTTGCACTTTTGGGATCCATCCGATGCTCTCCTCTATAAAAAGCGCATCGTTGGGCGCAAAAAACCGGGTCCACTTTTTCGCACGATGCGCTAGCGCCCTGGCTCATCCGCGGGCTGGCGCAAAGGCTCCTGGTCCGGCGCATTCCCGTCCGTCCGGTCAAGATCGGTCTCAGGCCCGAGCCCGTGCGGCAGGGGCCTCGACTCGGTCGGGCTTCCCTCTACGAGATCGTCCGCCTCCTCGACGGCGGACAGCACCGGCTCCCGGGGCGCGTCGGGCACGGCGGCGAGCATGGCGCCGGCGATCTCCTGCTCGGCCATCACGATCCGGGTCGCGCCGAGCTTCATCACATGCTCTTCCTGGGCGGCGGAATGCACGCGCACGACGATCGGCAGGTCCGGATTGAGCTTGCGGGCCTGGTCGACGACCTGGCCGCTCTCGAAGGCGTCCGGGATGGCCACGAGGAGGCAGCGGGCCTGCCGGATGTTGGCGGCGGCCGCGATTTCCGGATCGGCCGCGTTGCCGACAATGACGTCCGGGTTGACCTTCTGAAGCTCGGCGACCTGCTCCTTGTTGGTCTCGATGACCAGGAAGGGAACGCCCAGCGAGGCCATCTTCTCGCTGATGTACTTGCCGACGCGCCCATGCCCGACGAGGACCACATGGTCGGTGAGGGACGTGACGGGAAGGGGCTGGCGCGAGGCTGCGGCCGCGGCCGTCTCCGCAGCGGTTGCCTCCTGCTCCGCCGCGATGGCGGCCGCCGTCGCCTGAGCCCGCGCGGCCTCTCGCTTCGCGAACCACCGGTCAAGCAGGGTGAACAGGAACGGGTTCATCATGATCGACAGGATCGCACCCGCGAGGATTAGGTCGCGGCCCTCCGCAGGCAGGATCCGGAGCTCGACGCCCAGCCCTGCGAGAATGAAGGAGAACTCGCCGATCTGGGCAAGGCTCGCCGCGATGGTCAGCGCGGTCGTGTCCGGGTGGCGGAACAGCCTGACGATGGCAAAGGCGGCCAGCGACTTGCCGACCACGATGATGAGGAAGGTCGCCAGGACGGGGCCGAAATCCTCGATCAGGATCATCGGGTCGAACAGCATGCCGACCGAGATGAAGAACAGGACCGCGAAGGCATCCCGCAGCGGCAGTGTCTCGGAGGCTGCCTGGTGGCTGAGCTCCGATTCGCTCAGCACCATGCCGGCGAAGAAGGCGCCGAGAGCGAAGGACACGCCGAACAGCTCCGCCGCCCCGAAGGCCGTGCCCAAGGCGATGGCGAGGACCGAGAGGCGGAACAGCTCCCGGGAGCCGGTATGGGCGACGTAGTGCAGGATCCAGGGAATGACGCGACGGCCCACGATCAGCATGATGGCAAGGAAGGCCAGGACCTTGCCGAGCGTCATCCCGAGGGAGATCAGGATGGACTGGAGGTCCGCCGAGGCGCCGGCGGTGGCGCTCGCGGCGGCCGGCAGCAGCACCAGGGTCAGCACCATCGCCAGATCTTCCACGATGAGCCAGCCGACGGCGATGTGGCCGCGCTCGGTCTCGACGAGGCGACGCTCCTGCAGCGCCCGCAGCAGCACGACCGTACTGGCGACCGAGAGCGCCAGTCCGAAGACGAGGCCGCCGCCGATGGTCCACCCCATCAGCCAGGCCAGGCCCATGCCGAGAAGCGTGGCGCTCGCGATCTGGACGATCGCGCCGGGAATCGCGATGGCGCGGACGGAGATGAGATCCTTCAGCGAGAAGTGAAGGCCGACGCCGAACATCAGCAGGATCACGCCGATTTCCGCCAGCTGGTTGGCGAGCCCCTGGTCCGCCACGTAGCCCGGGGTGAAGGGGCCGGTGAGCACCCCGGCGAGCAGATAGCCGACGAGGGGGGAAATCCGGAACCGGTGCGCGAGCGCGCCGAGGGCAAATGCCATCACGAGGCCGATGACGATCGTGGAAATCAGCGGCATGTGATGCGGCATCGGCACTCCTGGAAAGGCGCGTTTTGTCGGGATTATCCTTCCGATATGATCGAACTGGGCTGTTCGGGCAACCCTGATCGGTCTCGACGTTTGGGCTTCCAGCTCTTATCTATGGGGTATGGAACTCGTTCTGCCCGGGCCTTGAACCCGGCCGTCAGGAGAGAAGGCTTATGGCATTACCCGGCTTCAAGGTCGTGACCTTGACCGACGCGGCGGCGAACCGCGTCAAGGACATCATCGGCAAGGCGGACCGTCCCATCGTGGGCGTTCGCGTCGGCGTCAAGAACGGCGGCTGCGCCGGCATGTCCTACACCATGGAATACGCGGAGAGCGTCAATCCGCTCGACGAGGTGGTCGAGGACAAGGGCGTGACCGTTCTGATCGACCCCAAGGCCGTGCTGTTCCTGCTCGGCACGGAGATGGATTTCCAGACGACCAAGATGTCGTCCCAGTTCGTCTTCAACAATCCCAATCAGACTTCGGCCTGCGGCTGCGGCGAGTCGGTGGCGATCACGCCCGCGACGCCGCCTGCTCTTCAATCGGCCGCTGAGTAAGCCATGGACGCCGAGGATCTTCGCGACATCTTCCGCAGCCTCGGCCCAGTCCATATCCGCCGGATGTTCGGCGGGCAGGGGATCTATCAGGGCGAGCTGATGTTCGCCCTCGTGGCGTCCGGCGAGCTCTACCTCAAGGTCGACGACGAGAGCATCGGGTTCTTCCGCGAACTCGGCTCGCGACCCTTCGCCTACGAGACGCGCGACGGCCGCAGGAGCGTCATGAGCTACTGGCTCATGCCGGAATCGGCCCTCGACGATCCCGACGAAGCGGCCGAGCTCGCGGCCATGGCCCTGGCGGCGGCCCGACGGGCGAGAGCCGCTCAGGGGCGGAAGGGCACGAGATCCGCGAAAGACCGTATGCCCCGCAAAAAGGCCACGGAACCCGTCACTTAGCCTTCTTGGTCGCCACAGGGCGCATGAGGAAGGCCGGCACGTGGTCGCCGAGGCCGATCACCTTTTCATCGTCGTCGTCGCGCCGGCTGCGGCCCTGATGGCTCCGATCCGACGAGCGCTCGCTGCGCTCCGGCCGGGGCCTGCGGCTCTGCTGCTCCTCGCGGGCCGGCTGGGCTGCACGCGGCGCGGGAGCCTCCTCGCGTGGCGCCTCGGAGGATCCACGGCTCCGGTCCGACGAGCGCACCTTGACCTTGCGGCCCCGCGAGCGCTCCTCGCCCCGTCCGCCGCGGCGGCGGGATGAACCTTCCGATTGCGGGCGCTCGGCGAGCGTCGGTCCCTGCCACTCGACCGGCTGGCCGATCAGCTTCTCGATGGCGTCGAGCGACTTCTCGTCCCCCGGTCCCACGAGCGTGAAGGCCTGGCCGCTCCGTCCCGCCCGGCCCGTGCGGCCGATTCGGTGGACGTAATCCTCGGCGTGGTGGGGAATGTCGTAGTTGAAGACATGGCTGACAGCCGGGATGTCCAGCCCGCGGGCCGCCACATCGCTGGCCACGAGCAGGGGCATCTCGCCGGTGCGGAAGCTGTCGAGCGCTGCCATTCGGGCATGCTGGTCCATGTCCCCATGGAGGGCGACCGCCGCGAAGCCGTGCTTCTGCAGGGAACGGTGAAGGACGGCCACGTCGCGCTTGCGGTTGCAGAACACGATGGCGTTCTGCAGGTCCGTGGCGTTCCGGATCAGCTCCCGCAGGGTTTCGCGCTTCTCGAAATCCTCGCGGCCCGTCGCCACGAGGCGCTGGGTGATGGTCGAGGCGGTGGAGGCGGCGCGCGCGACCTCGACCTTCACGGGATTGTGAAGGAAGGCATCGGCCAGCCGCTGGATCTCCGGCGGCATGGTCGCGGAGAAGAAGAGGGTCTGGCGCGTGAAGGGCACGAGCTTCACGATGCGCTCGATATCGGGGATGAAGCCCATGTCGAGCATCCTGTCCGCCTCGTCGATCACGAGCAGCTCGACGCCTGTCAGCAGGAGCTTTCCGCGCTCGAAATGGTCGAGCAGGCGGCCCGGCGTGGCGATCAACACGTCGACGCCGCGAGTGATCTTGGCGTCCTGGTCGCCGAAGGACACGCCGCCGATCAGCAGGGCAACGGACAGGCGGTGGTTGATGCCGTACTTGTCGAAGTTCTCCTCGACCTGGGCCGCCAGCTCGCGGGTCGGCTCGAGAATCAGCGTGCGGGGCATGCGCGCCCGGGCCCGGCCGGATTCGAGCAGGGTCAGCATCGGAAGCGTGAAGGCGGCGGTCTTGCCCGTGCCCGTCTGCGCGATGCCCAGCACGTCACGACGTGAGAGGACGTGAGGAATGGCCTGGGCCTGGATGGGCGTCGGCTCCGTATATCCAGCGGCAGCGACGGCCTGTTGAACTTTATCGCTAAGTCCGAGTTCGGCGAACGACATGAATGCTAATTACCGTTGAGGCTAGGCGCGCTCTAAAAGTGCCGGCCGCGCTCTACGGCAACAAACAGGCGCGAGACTGGTTTCACCTGAGGTTCTTGCTCAAGTTAAGGTGTGGCCGGACCATAAGATAAGCTATGCGCTTGTCAATCCAGGGAAACTTGCCGAGTGGCGAGAAAGGAGAATTTGTATGGCCGAAACCCTTGTTCTGATTCCCGGATTGGCCTGCACCGCCCGACTTTACGAGTCCCAGATCGCCGCCCTGTCCACGGAACGCAGGGTCGTCGTGGCGGATCATGCCCGGGATGATTCGATCCCTGCCATCGCCACGCGGCTTCTGCGCGATGCGCCTGACCGGTTCGCTCTCGCTGGTCTCTCCATGGGCGGTTACGTCGCCATGGAGGTCATGCGGCAGGCGCCGGAACGAGTGGAGCGACTCGCCCTGCTCGATACGAGCGCGCGCCCCGACACGCCGGAGGCGAGCCAGGACCGCAGGCGGCTGATCGCCCTCGCCGAGGCGGGCCGGCTCGAGGAGATCCATGCCGCGCTATGGCCGCGCCTCGTCCATCCCGATCACCGGGACGATCAAGCTCTTCAGGACGTGGTGCTTGGAATGATGCGGGAAACCGGAGCCGAGGCCTATGTCCGGCAGCAGCGGGCAATCATGACACGTCCCGACTCGCGCCCGTCTCTGCCGGGAATCGAGATTCCGACCCTGGTCCTCGTCGGGGAGGGCGATGCCATCACACCGCCGGAGATCGCGCGGGAGACGGCCGAGATGATCGAATGGGCCTCCCTGGTCGTCATTCCCGAGGCCGGGCACATGTCGACCCTCGAGCAGCCAGAGCGGGTCAACGAGGCCCTGCGATTGTGGCTGAACAGGGATTAACCATGGATCGTCCTGCGGCTTGCGAAACTCCCCGAGAACATGGTCAATGATTGGTAATCGGCTCAACAGGGGCCGGATGACGATCTTTTTATCCTACCAAGATGCTGATATATAAAGTTTAATTTTATTTTTAGGCAACGGAAGCCAGGGTCCCACTTCCGATGGTATTGCGGTAGAGGCCGCTCACCGCCGGTTGTGGCTGCGAAAAGTCGCGCTTCTTGTCCCAACTGTGGCAGGAAGGTGACAGACGTTGGGTCAGGTCTGAGTTAGAAGCTGGACCACATCCTTCTAACAGACGGACCAAGACAAATGAAAAAGATCCTCCTCTCCTCGGTTGCTCTGCTCGGCCTCGCCACTGGCGCCATGGCTGCTGACCTTCCGTCCCGCCGCGCTCCGGCTCCCATCGTCGCTGCCGTTCCGGTCTTCACCTGGACCGGCTTCTACGTCGGTGTGAACGCCGGCTACGGCTGGAACACCAACGACACGATCACCATCGGCGGCGAGCGCTTCGACCTCGACGACGACGGCGGCTTCGTCGGCGGCGCCCAGGCTGGCTACAACTACCAGATCGGTTCGTTCGTGGTCGGTCTCGAAGGCGACATCCAGTATGCCGACTTCGGCAATGACCGCATCGTCTTCGCGAACGGCGACATCGTCGAGTTCGACAACGGCGACTGGTTCGGCACCGTGCGCGCCCGCGCCGGTGTGGCCTTCGACCGCGCCCTGATCTACGCCACCGGCGGCTTCGCCTTCGCTGACGGCGCCACGGGCTGGACCGTCGGCGGTGGTCTCGAGTACGCCTTCACCGACAACCTGTCGGCCAAGATCGAAGGCCTGTACGTCAACCTCGACCAGGACGACAACTTCCTGGGCATCGACAACGACGCCGAGTTCGGTGTGGTCCGCGCGGGTCTGAACTTCCGCTTCGGCACCTACTAAGATCCATCGCCTGGCGCATCGTGCGGAAAAGTGGATCCCGGTTTTCCGCTCAAACGATGCGCCACTTGATGGTCTGAGCATCGGATTGATCCCAAAAGTGGAATCCACTTTTGGGTCCGAGGCTCGAAGCGATTGACGAAAGGCCCGGTGGCAACACCGGGCCTTTTTGCTTGCGGGCACAAGGCGCCTTGCACCGCGGATGAAGGCTGGCTCTGACTCCGTTGGAGTTCGGGCAATTTTCGGCGAAGCGGATTCGGCTCGTCGCCGGAAGTGCGGCAAGCTGACTTTCACACCTCTCTCACCTCATCCTGAGAGTCTGCCTCACAAAAATCCGCACATCCCTGAGCCCTCATCCTGAGGGGATTGCGCCAGCAATCCGTCTCGAAGGATTAGGGCGTCTCCGCGCTTTCTGAATCCTCCTTCGAGACGCAGCTGCGCTGCTCCTCAGGGTGAGGTCGGAACGAAAGAAGGCGTGGATGGCCGGGACTGATCCCGGATCACGTCCGGGGACGGCGAGGACGGACGGAGGGCGTCGCTCTTCGATGAGCCGGACTCTCAGGGTGGGAGCGAAACGACTCCGTCGCGCGACCTTACGCAAAGGATGAAGCTTCGGCGACACCGCCCTGATGTCCAAAAAAAGCCGGGGCTCCATCGAGCCCCGGCGAAGGAAGGCTGCAGTTGAAGCAGCCGGGAGGATCGTCTTTCCGTCAGACGGAGTAGTACATCTGGAACTCGACCGGGTGCGGGGTCATCTCGAAGCGAGCGACCTCGGTCATCTTCAGCTCGATGTAGCTGTCGATGAAGTCGTCGCTGAAGACGCCGCCGGCCTTGAGGAACGCGCGGTCCTTGTCGAGGCTGGCGAGGGCTTCGCGGAGCGAACCGCAGACGGTCGGGATCTTCTTCAGCTCGCGCGGCGGAAGGTCATAGAGGTCCTTGTCCATCGCCTGGCCGGGATCGATCTTGTTCAGGATGCCGTCGAGGCCGGCCATCAGCATCGCCGCGAAAGCGAGGTACGGATTGGCGGTCGGATCGGGGAAGCGGACCTCGACGCGCTTGGCCTTCGGCGAAGTCGTCCACGGAATACGGCAGGAGGCCGAGCGGTTACGGGCCGAATAGGCCAGCAGCACCGGAGCTTCGTAGCCCGGGACGAGACGCTTGTAGGAGTTCGTCGACGGGTTGGTGAAGGCGTTGAGCGCCTTGGCGTGCTTGATGATGCCGCCGATGTACCA
>JAEWKH010000116.1 GCA_023386155.1 Pseudomonadota bacterium | reverse complement strand
CGTATGGCGATGCGAGTTTACTGTTTCGGGCGGATCGGAAATAGCGGGCTCCACGTTATTTCCTTTTCCTTGGGAAGGAAGGCCAGGGCGGCGCCTCCGGCCTGAACGAGGCTAAAGGATTTTTGATGACCACCGAGACCTTCACCTTCACCGTGAACAAGACCGACGGCGCGGCGCGCACCGGCGAGATCCGGATGCCGCGCGGCGTCATCCGCACGCCGGCCTTCATGCCCGTCGGCACGGCCGCCACGGTGAAGGCGATGTATCCCGACCAGGTCAAGGCGCTCGGCGCCGACGTGGTGCTCGGCAACACCTATCACCTCATGCTCCGCCCCGGCGCGGAGCGGGTTGCCAAGCTCGGCGGGCTGCACCAGTTCATGAACTGGCCCTATCCGATCCTCACGGATTCCGGCGGGTTCCAGGTCATGTCGCTCTCGGCCCTGCGCAAGATCGACGAGACCGGGGTCACCTTCCAGTCCCATATCGACGGCTCGACCCATGTGCTGACGCCGGAGCGCTCCATCGAGATCCAGGGGCTGCTCGGCTCGGATATCCAGATGCAGCTCGACGAATGCGTGAAGCTGCCATGTTCCGACGAGGTGGCCGAGAAGGCCATGCGCCTGTCCCTCCGCTGGGCCGAGCGCTGCCGGCTGGCCTTCGGCGAGCAGCCAGGCAAGGCCATGTTCGGCATCGTCCAGGGCGGCGCGGTGGAGCGCCTGCGCATCGAGAGCGCCAAGGAGCTCGCGGCGCTGGACCTCAAGGGCTACGCCATCGGCGGCCTGGCCGTGGGCGAGCCCCAGGATGTGATGCTGCGCATGATCGAGACGGTCGAGCCGCACATGCCCAAGGAGAAGCCCCGCTATCTCATGGGCGTGGGCACGCCGGACGATATCGTCGAGGCCGTGCGCCGGGGCGTCGACATGTTCGACTGCGTCATGCCCACCCGGGCCGGGCGCCACGGCCAGGTCTTCACCCGCCATGGCCGCATGAACCTGCGCAATGCCCGCTTCGCCGAGGATGTGAGCCCCCTCGATCCGGAATCGAAGTGCGCGGCCTCCAACACCTATTCCCGCGCCTATCTCCATCACCTCGTCCGCTCGAACGAGATTCTGGGCATGATGCTCCTGACCTGGAACAACCTGGCCTATTACCAGGAGCTCATGGCCGGACTGCGCAAGGCGATCGCCGAGGGGCGGCTCGACGACTATATCGGCGAGGTCAAGGAGGGCTGGGCCAAGGGCGAGCGGGACAGCAAGGCGGAAATCGGCCAGCACGCCGACAACATCGCCATGGCGGCCGAGGGGTGAGGGGGCCAATCCGGAAGGGCGCTTCGTCCGGAAAACCTGGGAATGACAGGTCCTTTACGGCTCCGAAGCTGAGGATTTGCCCGTCCAGGCGGGGCTTTTCGATTGACCCGAGGCCCGAGACCCCCTATCTCGGGCTCACCTCTGGGAGCGCGTAGCTCAGCCGGTAGAGCATCTGACTTTTAATCAGAGGGTCCTGGGTTCGAGTCCCAGCGCGCTCACCACCTTAAACCCTTATACCGGCAAGGGTTTTATCATCTTCTCATGGCGGCAGTTGTGCGGGCCATATTCCCTCTGGGTAACGCCACAGGTAACAGCGGACGAAAATCGCGAAATCCCCGGTAGCCTCGCCTCACATGGTCAAAGGCCGATGAAAGTCCGCAATGTGGGGACGAGCTGCCCTTCTCACGGACATACTGATGGGCCGGTTTTGACCCCTTGCAGACCTTCACCGTCTCCGTCACCCACTTTCTGCACCGGAAGAGTACAGCCGCTGGAATGTACCCTGAACCAACAGGACTTAACTCAAACGTAATCGGCTAGGCTACTTTGCATGGCGGGAGGAGGAGCGTCGGCGCCCGGGGTGAACCTCTCTCGGAATACAACGGTCGAGATCCGGGCCCGTCAGCTGTCAGCCCTGACGCCAGCGGACGGCCCTCGGCCCGTCCGCTGGCATTCGACCCTCGGGCCGAAGAGCTTGGTTTCCTCAATCCCGCTGCGCGTTTCAGAGCGAGTAGAGGTCCAAGGCGCCGCTGAAGCGGGTGCGGTACCGCTCGAGCCGACGCTCGTCCTTCTCGTCGGAAGCCCGCTCCACGAAGGGCGCATAGTTGATGATGTTGAGCGCCTTCAGGACCGGTGCCATGTCACGGACTTCCTTCTCACCGATCCCGTAGCCGCCGAGGAACGCCTGCTTGGCATCGACGGAGAGATCGTGCAGCGCCAGCGCCAGATCCCAGTACGGTGCTACGTTGGAGGAGCAGAACTCCCAGTCGATCACCGCTGTGATTTCACCCCTTTGATCCACCATTACGTTCTTGAGGCGCATGTCACCGTGATTGAGCACAGTGTCGGCCTCCAGCTCCTCGATCTCCTTCAACGTGGCGTGCAGGGCCTTGAGCTGAGGCTTGGACAGCATCTTGTTGGTCTCGAGCACCTTCAGCCGCTGCTCGATGTTGAGTTCGCGCTTGAGGTACTCGCCCCAGGTTTCCTTGCGCGAGAGCTGGTTGCTCGACCAGTCGAAGGTGTGGCCGAAGCCGCTGGTCGGGATGGTGTGAATCAGGGCGGTCAGGCGCCCCATTTCGCGCAGCACCGCCATTCGCTCCGGATGGTGGGTTGCTTCGCTACCGGCGACTTTGCGCGAGACCATGTAAGGGATCGGCACCACGTCGGCGCCGACCTCCAGCACCTGAGGCACGGGGACCCCGACCTCATGAGCCTGGGCCATTGCCCACTGCTCCTTGAGGTATTCCTTCACCTTGGCCGGTTGCGGGCTCATTCGGACGATGAAGTCGCCCTCGGCGTGATTGGCTTCGTACACGAAGTTGGTGATGCCTCCGCCCAGTGGTCTGACCCGCTTGGGCTTGGCTCCGAAGTGGTGGGTGATGATCGACCGCGCCATGGCCCGGGCCTGGCGCTCGCTGACGCTGGGCGGCTCCGGTATGATGTCGTTCAAGAATCGTCTCCGTGCAGCAGATGGCCGAGTCGAGTGAGCAAGCCGCCGAGCTCCAGGGAGTTCCTAACCTTCACGGTTCCGGCGAGCCCCTTGTACTCGAGCTCGAGATCGCCGACGTGGACGGCAAGGCCAACGCCCTTGAGGAAGCTGTCCATCGGCGTATCGCCGGCGCCCACGGCATGCGCGAGGTCCAATCCAAGCTGCCCTGCCAGTGCCTCCAAGCCCGAGAGCTTGTCGATGCCCAGATGCGTGACGAAGCTGGAGCGCTTGGCGTGCTGATAAGCCATGAGGCGGTCCTCCTCCGCGTTGATCAGGAGGAAGATCATGCAGATGTCCTGCGCGTGGAGTTCATTCCTCAGCGCATCGACTGGGGACGAGAATACATGACTGGCGCTAAGGTACTTAGCCTGCACCTCCGGGACCTTGTCCGCGGTGGGCGTCCAGATGAGCTCTCCCTTCGTCCAGTCACGGGGATAGTGGAACAGGACCAGGTCGTCGATGCCGCCGTCCACGAGCCCCTGCACCCCAACTAGCACCTCGTCGATCTCGGCGGCCGTCAACGGAAAGGCCTGGATCTCCTCGAACGTGATCTCGCCCTCCCGCGTCTCGACGAGGTGGCCGGTGATCCCCCCGTTGAGGGACACCAGGGGCAGCGGGGCGTTAGAGATCGCGTACCACTCGCGGCCGAACGTGCGTATGACGTTCAGCGGAAAACGCAGGGAGTTCAGGATCACGGGCCGACCGTGATCGCGCAGGCGCTTGAGGCTGTGCGTCACCTCGTCGGGAATGACGATCCTTCCTTCGAACTCATGCACGGCGGTGCCGTCCAGGTCGGTGACGATCGCTCCCTCGCGGGCGAAGCGCGAGGCCTCGACGAAGTCACGCAAGGCGTGATCGAATGGTTTGAGCGAACTCATGATGGCTTTCGGTCTCGGCGGGTGGCGGGATCGGAACTCGGCGGATCAACGTTTCGGAAGCTAGTCGGTTCAGGGGCATGAGGACTTCTGGGCATAACAGCCCGCTGGTCCGCGCCCGGATCGCCCCGAGGTCATGGGTGCCGACTAGGCACCACGCCATCAGGCGGCATCGATCCTGTTGCGGCTCGCACGGAGGACTTTACCCAGGGACTTGAACGTCTACGCAGACATCTCGGCACCTTCGGCATGGAGGTCGATCACCTCGGTGCAATGAGACAGCGCGTTGGATACGAAGACCAAGGTGTCCTCATTGTCGGGGCCATTCTCGATCTGGTCCGCGGCGTCTTCCAGCATTCTCCAGGCTAGCTCGTCACAGCGCCGCGCGATCATCGGCAGTCCTCTTATGCCAGGACCGTCCCCGCCGGATAACCCCGTGGCCGGGGGTGCCCTGTCGGCCATGTCTCCGTAAGAATACGGAGTTTCTCTTTGCCCCGCAGCGACGATACTGCCCCAAGATGCCGTCAGTTTCTTGGATAAGCGCAGCCTCAAGCAATGATGAACAATCATGGAGGGAAACATGTCCAATCACGCCAGCCAGCAGACTCGGATGTACTCGCCCGGCCTTGACCTGATGATGAAAGAGGTTGCGCGGACACTGGGTCACATCGATTTCGAGCATCAGCTCGAACTGGAAACAGTCGAGAACAGCGCCAGCGCCAAGGAGCTCAAGCAGTACATCAGCGAAAGACTCAGGGTCGCCCACCAAGAGAGGCGCCAGCCTTATGTCGACCTGTTGAACCGGCTTTGGATGCAGCAGCGCAGTCAATCTTTCGCAGCCTGAGCAGATTGTGGCGTGGCTGATTCCAGGCGCCGATCCTGCCGCTGCCTTCAGGAGCGTTTCATGAAAACCGCGTTTCACATTGGTCAGCTTGTCCGCCTGAGCGAGGATGTCGCTGACAGGGAGAAAGGACGCACCTACTGCGTCGTCAGCATCATCGCGCCCGGGACCGAGCGTCCGCCGGCCTACCTGATCAAGACCATGACGGGTGGTGACAAGATCGTACGGCAAGAGGACATAAGGCCGGCCTCCGCGCATGCCCTCCCATAGGCGCACATGGGCCATGGGCATTGCGGAGATCGAGGCATTGCCCCAATGCCGAGAGGAGCGCATTCGGCGGCTCATGGGCGCCATCGCATCGGGTCCACACGCGTCATCTTGTGACGCATCGCTTCAAGCTCGACCGGATCGAGGAGGCCCATGACATGCCCACCCATCCAGCGCGACGGCGTGCTAAAGTGGCAACCACGCCATGAATATCCCGAGCCGGGCAAGGTGCCCGGTTGCAGTCGGGAGGGGCTGACGATGAACGATGCGACTGCCTTGGCCGGGGACGAACCGGGCCGGCACAGGCCGCCGGAACCAACTCCATGGCATGCGACAACGGCCAGTGCCACGCTGGCTGCGTTCGACACGTGTCCTGAGGGATTGAATCCCGCCGAGGTGCAGCGGCGCCTCGAACGGCATGGCTACAACCGGATGCCCGAAGGCGAGCGGCGCACCGCGCTCTCCCGCTTCCTATCGCAGTTCAACAATGTCCTGATCCTTGTCCTCCTCGCGGCCGCCGTGGTGACCGCGCTTCTCGGACATGTGATCGACACCTCTGTGATCCTGCTCGTCGTTCTCGTGAACGCGGTCATCGGATTCATCCAGGAGGGGCGGGCCGAAGAGGCCCTGGACGCAATCCGCGCCATGATCTCAGCCCAGGCCTCCGTGATCCGGGACGGGCAGCGCCGGACGGTCAAGGCCGAGGAACTGGTTCCGGGCGACATCGTGCTGATCGAAGCCGGCGATCGGGTGCCGGCGGACCTCCGGCTTATCCGGACCCGCAGCCTGCGCATCGACGAGGCCATCCTCACGGGCGAGTCGGTCCCGGTGGAGAAGGAGACAAGCCTGGTCGCCGCGGATGCGGCGCTGGGCGACCGGACCTGCATGGCCTTCTCGGGAAGCCTCGCGGTGGCAGGGCAGGGAACGGGCATCGTTGTCGGCACCGGGGCGGGCACTGAAATCGGCCGGATCACCACACTGTTGGGCGAGGTGGAGACGCTCACCACCCCGCTCGTGCGGCAGATGAACCAGTTCGCCCGAATGCTCACGGGCGCGACCCTCGCCGTGGCAGCGGCCGTGTTCGGGTTTGCCGTCCTGGTCCACGGAACCCCGTGGGGCGAGGCGTTCATGGCGGTCGTCGGCCTCGCCGTCGCGGCCATCCCGGAAGGGCTTCCCGCCGTGATGACGATCACGCTGGCGATCGGCGTCCAGCGGATGGCCGCGCGTAACGCCATCATCCGGCGCCTGCCGGCCGTGGAGACTGTCGGCTCCGTGTCCGTGATCTGCTCCGACAAGACAGGAACGCTCACCCGGAACGAGATGATGGCGCGGACCGTCGTCACACCGGACGGGCGCTTCGAGGTGACCGGCAACGGGTACGCGCCCGAAGGCGACATCCTCTCGGACGGAAAGGCCGTCGCCATGACCGATGTACCGGTCCTGACCGAGGTTGTGCGCGGCGCGTGTCTCTGCAACGACGCCGGTCTGCGCCGGACCGAAGCCGGATGGGCCGTGGACGGCGATCCGATGGAGGGGGCGCTGGTCTCACTCGCCATGAAGGCCGGCATGGACCCGCAGGAACTCAGGCGCCGGTTCAGCCGGGTCGACGAGATCCCTTTCGACGCGCAGCACCGCTTCATGGCCTCGCTGCACCTGCTGCCGGAGGATGGCGCCGTCCTCTACGTGAAGGGCGCTCCCGAACGGGTGATTGCCATGTGCGCCAGGGAACGTACCACGTCAGGGGAACGGCCCTTGGACGCTGCCTGGTGGACAGCCCAGGCCGACGCGGCGGCCCGGCAGGGGCAGCGCATCCTCGGGATCGCGGCGAAACGGCTGCCCCAGGTTCCGTCCGATCCGCTGCGGTTCGCCGACGTCGAGGACGGCCTGACCATGCTGGGCCTGCTCGGCCTGATCGATCCGCCGCGAGACGAGGCGCTTGTCGCCGTGCGGGAATGCCAGTCCGCCGGGATCCGGATCAAGATGATCACCGGCGACCATGCCGCAACGGCGGGCGCCATCGCCGCGGCCCTCGGCATTCGGGGCAGCGACGGCGCAGTGACCACAGGGTCCGCCCTCGACCGGATGGACGACGGCCGGTTCCGCTCCATCGTGCGCGAAGTGACCGTCTTCGCTCGCACCACCCCCGAGCACAAGCTGCGCATCGTCCAGGCATTGCAGGCCGACCGCGAGGTGGTCGTAATGACCGGGGACGGGGTCAACGACGCGCCCTCGCTCAAGCAGGCCGACGTCGGCGTCGCCATGGGCCGCAAGGGAACGGAGGCGGCCAAGGAGGCCGCCGAGATGGTGCTGGCCGACGACAACTTCGCCTCCATCGTCGCGGCCGTGCACGAGGGACGGACGGTCTACGACAACCTCAAGAAGGTGATCGCTTGGACCCTGCCGACGAACGGCGGCGAGGCGCTGGCGATCGTCGCCTCCATGCTGCTCGGCCTGACCCTGCCGATCACGCCCGTGCAGATCCTGTGGGTCAACATGATCACGGCGGCGACCCTCGGGCTGACGCTCGCCTTTGAGCAACCGGAACCGGACGTGATGCGCCGTCCGCCGCGCAGGCGCGACGAGCCGATCCTGTCGGGGTTCCTGGTCTGGCGGATCGTGTTCGTGTCGATCCTTTTCGTGATCGCCGTCTTCGGCATGTTCGAATGGTCGATCCGGCGCGGCCTGCCGATCGAGGAGGCCCGCACGATCGTGGTGAACACCCTCGTGGTGCTGGAGATCTTTTACCTGTTCAGCGTCCGCTTCCTTCATGCGACGTCCCTCTCATGGCAGGGGGTGCTGGGAACCCGGCCCGTCCTGATCGGCGTCGGAGCGGTGGTCCTGGCGCAGCTTGCCTTCACCTACCTGCCGCCGATGCAGGCCCTGTTCGACACCCAGGCGGTGTCGCTGCCGGATGGCGCGGCCATCGTGGCGACGGGCGTGATCCTTCTGTTCATCCTGGAAGGCGAAAAACGGCTCGTCGCCCGTGCGGGCCGGCTCAAGCCAATACTCAAGCAACACCGATCCACGTGATCGGCAAGGAGGAGGACATCATATGCTGCGTAGTATCCTGATCGCCCTGGACGGTTCGCCGTCCAGCCTGCAAGCCGCCAGCCTCGGGGTGGAACTGGCCCGCCGCCACAAGGCTCACGTGGACGGACTGGGCATCGTCAACTCGGCCTGGATCCAGCGCCCCGAGGCCGTGCCGATCGGCGGAATGGCCTACAAGACCGCCCTGGACCTGAAGGAGCTCCAAAACGCGACCGAGCGGGTAGATGCGGTCCTCCAGGACTTTCGCGGGCGCGCCGAAAGGGCGGGCATTCCCTCGCTCGAGGTCCGCGAGGTCGATGGAAATCCCCTCCAGGTGGTCGGGATCGAGGCGACATCCCATGACCTGATCGTGCTGGGCCGCAACAGCATGTTCGACGTAGGCGGCGAGATCTGCGAACTGCCGCTGTGCGTCGATCGTATCGTCCGGATCGAGCCGCGCCCGGTTCTGCTCGTGCCCGACGATGGCCCCGGCTCAGGCCAGGAGGTCCTGCAGGCGCCGGTCCTGGTGGCGTTCGACGGTAGTCCGGCCTCCTCCCGGGCGGTTCACATGTTCGCGCTCCTCGGCCTCGCTGCGGGTTGCGTCGTCCATGTCGTGACGCTCGACCAGTCGTCATCTGACCGGGCCGGACAGACGGCGGCGCGCGCCTGTGCCCTGCTGCGGCGGCACGCGGCGGCCGAGGCGTATGCCATCGGTCTGGGGGATCGCGAGGCGGGCACTCCTGCGGAGACGATCCTGGGACTGGCGAAGGCGCTCAAGGCCGGCATGATCGTCATGGGCGCTTACGGCCACCGCGGCATCGGCGAGATCTTCGGGTCCTGCACCCGGAAGGTCATGGACGCATGTCCGACGGCCCTGTTCCTGTACCACTAGAGCATTTTTCGGCGAAGTGGATCCGGTTCGCCGTCAAAAATGCGGCAGCCCAAAGAAGAGAGATGATTCCACGCAAGTGGAAACAGCTCTAGAACCCGCCTCTTGCGATCGCTGGCTCGCAATCGGCCGAATTCGATGACGCGCAGGATTGGGGGTGTCCGCCATCGGCCGGGCAAGTTCACGTTCGGGGCGGCCTCCCGTCGCCGTCGTGGCCTTTTGCCGACGTGAAGATGCGCACGCCGCCCAGGCTGAACTCCGCGATCACGGCCTGTGCCGAATCGGACGACAGCCAGTCGTGCCAGGCGACCGCTTCCTCCCGGCCATCCCGGGTCAGGACGCTTGCATAATCGGTGCGCAGGATCGGATCCCCGGCCACCAGCACCTCGAGACCCCGCTGGTTGGCCTGGGCCGCCCATGTCATGCGTTCGACCAGGACATAGGCTCCGAGGTTTCCGGCCTGCCTGAGAACCTCCGCTTCGTTACCCCGTGACTCGCTGTACCAGGTCAAGCGGGTCTGCACGTTGACGCCGATGCCGTTCCACAGGGCAAGCTCCAACTCCCGCGTCCCGAGCGAAGGACTGCTGGACATGTACGTCCCGCGAGCCGAGGCGATCCAGCGCAATGCCATCTTGATGTCCTTCAGGCCCCGCACGCGCGCCATCTCCGCCCGGGAACCCACCAGGATGACGTCGCCACGGAAGACCGTTCGTGGTGGGGGATGACCTTGCGGCAGCCTTTCGAGCATGCGATGGGGCAGAAGGACCGCATCGAACCCGGCCGTCGACGGGGCACCGTCCGGTTTCACCTCGGCGGCCGCCACGGCGATTCCGGTCTCGGCCCGGAACGCGGCGCCCAGCGACTGCACGAGCTGCACGAGGGGGCCGGCAGGAACCCCGACGGTGACCGTGCGCTCCTGGGCCGCGGCTTGGCCGAGGGACAGGAACGCTGCCATCAGAATCAGGATGGTACGATGGGGTGTCATTCGAGCTCCAAAGATCTTGAAGGGAGACATGAGGACAACAGGCCTGCGCTTTCTTCGTTCGCCCCGTCCCACTGCCAGCATGAGCCGTCGCCCATCGGCTGGGCTCTGTTAGTTTGGCAGCACGGGGACCGTGCCCTTAGGCGACGGCCAGTACGCCTAGCCGTTGTCCGCCGAGGACCCTGATGCGGGCAGGAGGTCGGCCTCGCGTACCACCCGCTCCATCGGCCCGCTCGCGGCCCTGATCCGGTAGAGGGGCTCGCCGTCCGGTCCACAGGGAAGAGGGCGCAGGATCTCGTAGATCCCGGCATTCTCGAGAAGCCTCTCTCGTGGCCGCACGAGCTGGCCGACCTCGAACTTATGATCCATGACATTTCCTCCGCGTCTTCGGGAACGACCATGCCGTGACGGCTCAATCGTCAACCGCAATCTTTCCGTCTGGCAGCCGGACGGATTGGGTCAGCGC
>JAEWKH010000100.1 GCA_023386155.1 Pseudomonadota bacterium | reverse complement strand
TTGTTCCCGATTTGTTTCAGAATCGCTCCTCCTGGGAGCAGTAAGGGCCAGCCATGCTGACGCGTAAACAGCACGAATTGCTCCGCTTCATTCATGAGCGGCTGCGTGAAACCGGGGTTCCGCCGTCCTTCGACGAGATGAAGGACGCGCTCGACCTCAAGTCCAAATCCGGCATTCATCGCCTCATCACGGCCCTGGAGGAGCGCGGCTTCATCCGCCGCCTGCCGAACCGCGCCCGGGCGCTGGAGGTCATCCGCCTGCCGGAAAGCACAAGCGGTGCAGGCAGCCAGCGGCGCTTCACGCCGAGCGTGGTCGAGGGTGGGCTTGCCGGCAAGGCCAAGGCCGCGCCCCAGCCGGCATCCGATTCGCGGGACCGCGAGATGTCGATCCCGGTCATGGGCCGTATCGCCGCCGGTGTCCCGATCTCGGCGATCCAGACCCGCAGTCACTCGATCACCCTGTCAGGCGACTTCCTGTCCCAGGGCGACCATTTCGCCCTCGAAGTCCGCGGGGACTCGATGGTGGAGGCTGGCATTCTCGACGGCGATCTCGTTGTGATCCGCCGGCAGGATACGGCCAATACCGGCGACATCATCGTGGCCCTGATCGACGACGAGGAGGCGACCCTGAAGCGCTTCCGCCGCCGCGGCTCGTCCATCGCACTCGAGGCCGCCAACCAGGCCTATGAGACCCGCGTGCTCGGTCCCGACCGGGTCAAGATCCAGGGCAAGCTCGTCAGTCTGGTTCGCCGGTACTGAGTTCCTCCTCGGGAAGATCCTGCTCGGGAACCGGCTGCGCGCGGCGCGGCCTTTCCCGGGCAGGCGATAACGCGGCCTGAGGCGTTTCTGCGCCTGACCAGGGCCTGACCTCACTTCCTTTTCTGACTGAGCGTAATGCGACAGCCTCAGGACTGAAGCGGATCGTCGTCGCGCCTCGGTCCTTCAGGCCCTCTCCGTCCAGGACGAAGGGGGCCCTGCATGTCGGCGGCGCCGCGAGCCTCGTGACGATGACCGTGGCACGACGGCAATCTTCCTCGAATGCCGAGAAATCCTGGACGAATGCGACCCAGCGTCCGTCTGCGGCCGTAACCACGCAGCCTGCGGCGTCGCACCTTGCCTCCTGCCTGAGGCTCGCATCCTCCACGCTTCTGGCATCCCCGTCGGCGCGCAGCCATTGCGCGGCAACGAAATCAGATGGACGCCCCACGATGGCAAGTTGTCCGCTTTTGCCGCGAATGGCAGCCCCTGCCCCATCCCGGTCGACGAAGATATCGTAACGCTGCGGCGTCGCGGCGGCGGCCAGCCCCGCGCCGGCGGGCACGAGCGCGAGCCATCGCAGGGAAGAAGCCGGGACGGTCAGGACGATCAAGGCTATGCTCATGAGGGCAAGAGCAGCGATGCCCAGCGCCGGAACGACCAGGGTCGAACCGCTGAAGCTCCCGACCCAGGCCGACAGGTCGAGCACCTGGGACACGGCTGCTCCCATGAGCTGCCAGACCGGACGATCGAGGCCGAAGGGATAAGCCAGCACGCCCAGGACGGCCGAGGGCATGACGACGAGCGAGACGAGCGGCAGAGCCAGTGCGTTGCCGATGAGACCGTAAGGGTTCAGGCTCTGGAAATGATAGGCGGCGAAGGGGGCTGTCGCGATGCTGGCCACCAGCGTCGTCGTGACAAGCCCGAGCATCGCCCGACCGGCCCAGGCGAGGCCCCGCTCAATGATGGTGGCAGGGGCCCGTTCCGCTTTTCCCCGGTGCATCATGGGCACGAGCGCCATCATGGCGGCAACGGCCCCGAAGGACATCTGGAAGCTTGGCCCGAGCAAAGCTTCCGGCTCTCGCGCCAGCACGACGAGGGCGGCAAGAGACAGGTTTCGGATGCTCAAGGCGGGTCGGTCCGCCAGGACCGCACCGAACATCACGAGAGTCATGATGAGCGAACGCTCGGTGGCGACGTCGGAACCCGAAAAGATGCAGTAGATCGTGGCTCCGATCATTGCCGCGACGGCGGCGATCTTCTTCACCGGCCAGAGCAGTGCGAAGCCTGGCGTGAGCGCCAGAAGCGCACGCACCAGCCAGAAGAAGGTCCCGGCGGCCAGCACCATGTGGAGACCCGAAATCGATACGATGTGATAAATGCCGGCCCCGCGAAGCACCTCGTTCGTCGATTCAGGAATGAGGCCGCGCTTGCCCGTCACCAGCGCTGCCCCGACGCCTCCGGCCGCGCCGCCGATGGATGCGGCGATGCGCTCGGTCAGCGCAATGCGCGCCTCGTCGACACGCACTGCCAGCCACAAGGACCAGTCCGGTGTTGGCGTTGGCTCGATCCGGCGCACAGGACCGACCATCGAGCCCACGGCGCCAATTCCCTTGAAACGGGCATCGCGGGCGAAGTCGTAGCCGCCCGGCCACGCGGCCTGCGGCGGCGGCAGCAGGCGCGCGGTTCCGGTCGCCAGCTGTCCGGGCGAGAGCCCGTCTCCCTTGCGAACGGAGACCCGGACCCGCCTCGGTCGCTCGGTCTCCGGGAAGTCCTTCATGTCCGTGACGCGCAAAAGCAGCCGCTTCCCGTCCCCCCGGTCCTCTATGGCCTCGATGAAGCCCGTGACCGGCGTGATGACGGTGCGGGTGAGAGCGGGCGCCGCCACGCTTCGGGCGCGGATTGCACCGGCCGAGAAGCCTGCGAAGAGCGCCGCGAGCGCGATCATGATGGAGAGGGCCAGGGCATTCGATCGGAGGGCGATCGCGGCAGCGACGCAGATCGTGCAGGCTCCGACGGGCGCCCAGAGGGCCGGCTGGCCATCGGCCTGGAAGAACAGGACGATGCCGATCCCGAAGAAGACTGCGATCCAGGGGAAGAGCCGGCGCTGCTCGATCTCCAGGGCGGTGTTCTTCGAGAGCCATGCGCGACCATCGAGGAGCTGCCACTCGGCCCGAATGCCCCAGGACGGTGGCAGCGCCGCGACCCGCGCAGAGCTGCGCGGGATCCGGCGGGGCTTCTCACGGTTGTCTTCCATCGCGGCTTCGGCTTAACGCGGGTCCGGTTGCATGCTAGACGACGCCACGCTCCGGCCCAAACCGCCCTGTGGATTGAGTCGGATGACGCTGCGGCCGGAAGCGCCGCATGCTCCCAGATTTTCAAGCAAGGTTTCCTGCGATGACCGTCGTCACCCGCTTCGCCCCCTCTCCCACCGGCTTCCTGCACATCGGAGGCGGGCGCACGGCCCTGTTCAACTGGCTCTATGCCAAGCGGCACGGAGGCAAGATGCTGCTGCGCATCGAGGACACGGACCGGGAACGCTCCACGGACGCCGCCATCGCCGCGATCCTCGACGGCCTGAAATGGCTCGGCCTCGATTGGGACGGGGACGTGGTCTACCAATTCTCCCGGGCCGCCCGGCATCGCGAGGTCGCGGAGAGCCTGCTCGCCCAGGGACGCGCCTATTACTGCTATGCCACCCCGCAGGAGCTGGAGGAGATGCGCGAGACCGCCCGCAAGGAGGGCCGTCCCCTGCGCTACGACGGCCGCTGGCGCGACCGCGATCCGTCCGAGGCGCCCGCGGGCGTGAAGCCCGTCATCCGCCTCAAGGCGCCGGCGGACGGCGAGACGGCGGTGGACGACGAAGTGCAGGGCCGCGTGGTCTGGCAGAACAAGGACCTCGACGATCTCGTGCTCCTGCGCTCGGACGGCACGCCCACCTACATGCTCGCCGTGGTGGTGGACGACCACGACATGGACGTGACGCACGTGATCCGCGGCGACGACCACCTCACCAATGCCGCGCGCCAGACCCAGATCTATCAGGCGCTCGGCTGGGACGTGCCGAAGATGGCGCATATTCCCCTTATCCATGGACCCGACGGGGCCAAGCTATCCAAGCGCCATGGTGCGCTCGGCGTCGAGGCCTATCGCAGCATGGGCTACCTTCCAGAGGCTCTGCGCAACTATCTCGTGCGCCTCGGCTGGAGCCACGGCGATCAGGAGATTTTCTCCACCCAGGAGATGGTCGACGCTTTCGATCTCGGCAGCATCGGACGCTCGCCGGCACGCTTCGATTTCGCCAAACTGGAGAACCTCAACGGGCATTACATGCGCCAGGCCGATGACGAGCGCCTTGTGCAGGCGCTCGAGGATCTTCTGCCGGAGCTGGACAAGGACGAGCACCATCTGGGGCGTACCTTCAAGCCTGCCCTCCGCCAGAAGCTGCTCGCCGCCATGCCGGGCCTGAAGGAACGCGCGAAGACGCTCGTGGAGCTGCTCGACAGCGCCTATTACCTCTATGCCCAGCACCCGCTCCACCTCGACGAGAAGGCGGCGAGCCTGCTTGCGGACGGGCGCTCGCGTCTCGTCGGCATCGCGGAGAAGCTCGATGCCGTTTCCGACTGGTCGGCCCAGAGCGTCGAGGCCGTCGTGCGCGAGCATGCGGAGGCCATCGGAGCCAAGCTCGGCCAGGTGGCACAACCTCTCAGAGCCGCACTAACGGGACGCGCGACCTCGCCCGGACTTTTCGACGTCATGGCAGTCCTCGGAAAGGAAGAAACTCTGTTGCGACTGAGAGACCAAATCAAGGATGCGCCTGCTGCATAACAGGCAAATCTCGCCTTTAGACGTGCTTGCTCCGTTCCCACGGATAAGCTACCCAAGGCGCCATTATCCTACCGACCGACCGGCAAACCGCGGTTGGGCAGCCCCGGAGACCTTCTCCGATCCACGGGTTGCTCTAGGTTCTGCCCGGCCTCCTTTTTGAAAGGGCCATGACGCATGAGTTCCAACACCAGCACAGTCACCGTCGACGGTAAGTCCGTGGAGCTGCCGGTCAAAGAAGGCACCATCGGCCCGAGCGTCATCGACATCTCGAAGCTCTACGCTCAGACCGGGATGTTCACCTACGATCCCGGCTTCACCTCGACGGCGGCCACCGAGTCGAAGATCACCTATATCGACGGCGACAAGGGCATCCTGCTCTATCGCGGATACCCTATCGATCAGCTCGCCGAGCACGGCGACTTCCTCGAGACGTGCTACCTGCTGCTCTACGGAGAGCTGCCGACCGCCGCTCAGAAGGCTGATTTCGACTACCGCGTCACGCGCCACACCATGGTGCACGACCAGATGAACCGGTTCTTCACCGGCTTCCGCCGCGACGCGCACCCGATGGCCATCATGGTCGCCAGCGTCGGCGCTCTGTCGGCCTTCTACCACGACTCCACCGACATCTCGGATCCGCACCAGCGCATGATCGCGTCCATGCGCATGATCGCCAAGATGCCGACGCTTGCGGCCATGGCCTACAAGTACTCCATCGGCCAGCCCTTCGTGTATCCGCAGAACGAGCTCGACTACACCTCGAACTTCCTGCGCATGTGCTTCGCGGTGCCGGCCGAGGAATACAAGGTCAACCCGGTGCTTTCGCGCGCGCTTGATCGGATCTTCATCCTGCACGCCGATCACGAGCAGAATGCCTCGACCTCGACGGTGCGCCTCGCCGGCTCGTCGGGCGCGAACCCCTTCGCCTGCATTGCGGCCGGCATCGCCTGCCTGTGGGGGCCCGCCCATGGCGGCGCGAACGAGGCGGCGCTGAAGATGCTGGAAGAGATCGGAACGCCCGATCGTATTCCCGAATATATCGCCAAGGCGAAGGACAAGAACGATCCGTTCCGTCTGATGGGCTTCGGCCACCGGGTCTACAAGAACTACGACCCGCGTGCGCGCATCATGCAGAAGACCACCCATGAGGTGCTCAACGAGCTCGGCATCAAGGACGACCCGCTCCTCGACGTGGCCGTGGAACTCGAGCAGATCGCGCTCAAGGACGAGTACTTCGTCGAGAAGAAGCTCTACCCGAACATCGACTTCTATTCGGGCATCACCCTCAAGGCGATGGGCTTCCCCACCTCCATGTTCACGGTGCTGTTCGCGCTCGCCCGCACGGTCGGCTGGATCGCCCAGTGGAGCGAGATGATCGAGGATCCGTCCCAGCGCATCGGCCGTCCGCGCCAGCTCTACACGGGCGAGACGCAGCGCGATTACGTGACGGTCGCCCAGCGCGGGTGAAGCGAACGAAAGAATGGTGAAGCTGAAAAGGGGCCGAAAGGCCCCTTTTCTTTGCCGATCCATCGCGAGGCTCCGCTCTATAGAGAGCGCATCGTGCGAAAAACCGGGTCCACTTTTTCGCACGATGTGCTGGCGGCGACGTGCAGAGTCTTTGTCCGGAGCGTTCAGATGTGCGGCTTTGACTCCAGCACCTCTTCGACAATCCTCGCCGCCCGCTCGCTCGGATTTTCGTCGCCGATCTTCATCAGCTCGTCGAGCTTGCCGAGAGCATCCAGCTGCCTGCGGCGCTCAGGGGTATCGCCGAGAAGCGGAAGGAGCGCATCCGCGAGCTTGTCGGGCGTGCAATCCCATTGGATGAGTTCGGGGATGACGTTCTCGCCGAGCACGAGATTGGTCAGCACGATGGAGGGGGCCTTGATGAGATATTTCAGCACCTCCTCGATCTTCGAGACCCGGTAGGCGACCACCATGGGCACTCCCGAGAGCCCGAGTTCCAGGGTCACCGTCCCGGAGGCGGCAAGCGCCGCATCCGCCGCCCGGAACGCAGCCCATTTGGCGGCCTCCCCCTCGACGATCGTCGGTCTCACGCTCCAGGATGCCGCCCGCTCCCTGATCTCCTGCGCAAGATGCGGAACAGCCGGGATCGTGACCTCGAAGGGGCGCGGAGACCGCTCCTTCAGAAGCGCCAAAGCCTCGCCGAACGGCTCCATGAGGCGGCTCACCTCGGAGCGGCGGCTTCCCGGCAGGACGAGCAGCTTGATGGGTCCGTCACCGGCACTTCCTCGTTCCTCTGGCGCCGGCCTGATCTCCGCAAGCCGTTCGATCAGCGGGTGGCCGACATAGGTTGTCGGCGGCCCTCCGAGTCGCGCATGGGCCGCGGGCTCGAAGGGCAGAAGGGCCAACAGGTGATCGACATAGGCCCGCATCTTCGGGGCCCTGCCGGGTCTCCAGGCCCAGACCGAAGGGCTGACGTAATCGATGATGGGAATCCCGGGTGCGCGCTCCCGGACTGCCTTGGCGACCCGATGGGTGAAATCCGGGCTGTCGATGATGACGAGCATGTCCGGCTTTGCCGCAATCACCGCATTCGCCGTGAAGCGGATCCGTCTCAGAATGGATGGCAGACGCGCGATGACGGCGGAAAAGCCCATCACGGCGATCTCTTCGAGGGGAAACAGGCTCTTCAACCCCTCCCTCGCCATGGCATGCCCGCCGACGCCACCGAAGCGCAGGCGCCCGGTCCCGAACCTTGCCTTAAGGGAACGCATCAGTTTCGCACCAAGCTGATCGCCCGATTCCTCGCCCGATACGATCCAGATTGTGAGCGGCTTTTCCTCAGCCAAGGGAATCCTCCATCCAGGGCAGGTCGACGGCGATCAGGAACAGCCCGAGACGATCGGCGGCCCGCAAGGTCTTCTCCTGCTCCAGCACGAAGGTGGATCCTGCGCCGACGGCGATGCCCGAAAGCCCAGCCTTGGCGGCTTCTACGACGGTGCGGGGCCCGATGGTCGGCATGTCCACTCTGAGATCCTGGCCACGCTTGGCGGCCTTGATCAGCACGCCGCCCTCCTCCCGGCGGCGAAGGCCGAACCAGGACTGGCGCATTCTCGTGACCCGCCGGATCATCCGGTCGGTGCCCTCAGGCCCCTCGATGGCCAGGACATGCCGGCGGGCGATGACGGCACCCTGGCCGATGTCGAAGGCGGAAAGCGATTTGAGAAGATCGATCCCGAGGACGATGGCTTCGCGGTCGTCGGGATTGGGCTCGCAGGCGCCGCTCAGAGACCGGGCGGCGACGAGATCGGGCGCAAGCTCATGGGCGCCGACCACGCGGTGGCCCCTTTCCTCCAGCAGCATCACTGCTCCGCGCAGGACCTGATCGTCGCCGCGGGTGATGACCTCCTTCACCTCCTGCATGTTTCGCAGCAGCGAATAGGCGCTGAGAAGCGCGGAGAAGCCGGGGCGGCGAACGGCGCCCACGAGAGACACGGCCTGTGGCCGCCATCCCTCCAGGGTGCTCATGATCGTCTTGAGGTCGAGAAGATCGACGGTCGCATGCGCGCGGCGCTGCAGCTCCGCTTCGGCAAAGCCGCGAAACGCCAGCACCCGCACCTCCTGCCCCGTCCGCTCGAGATGGTTCACGAGTTGGATGGGAAGCTGCCCGGCCCCGGCGAGAATCGCGATTGGCCCTGAGGGCATCAGAGCATCGGGCCCAAAAGTGGAGTTGCACTTTTGGGACCCACCCGATGCTCCCTTCTCTGACGAGCCCATCGTTTGGCGCGGAAGACCGGAACCACTTTTCCGCACGGTGGGCTAGCCCACCGAACTGACAGGATCCCGCGGCGTGCAGATCGCACGATCCTTGCCCTCACGGATGAAGTCGAGGATCTCATGCACGAAGGGATGATCGTCGAACTCGCCGGCCACATCCTCGACCCGCTCGGCCAAGGTGCCCTCGTCAGCGAAGAGCAGACGATAGGCGCGGCGGATGTCGTGGATCTGCTCGCGGGTGAAGCCGCGGCGGCGCAGGCCGATGATGTTGAGGCCAGCCAAGTGCGCCCGATTGCCCATCGCCATGCCATAGGGAATGAGATCGTTCTCCAGTCCCGACATGCCACCGACGAAGGCATGGGAGCCGACGCGGGCAAACTGGATGACAGCGGAACCGCCGCCGAAGATCACGAAATCGCCGACCGTGACATGGCCTGCCAGCATCACGTTGTTCGAGAGGATGCAATCGTTTCCGACCTTGGTGTCATGCCCCACATGGGAATTGGCCAGGAAGGCGCAGCGGTCGCCGATGACGGTTCGCAGGCCGCCGCCTTCGGTGCCGGGGTTGATGGTCACGCCCTCGCGGATCATGCAATCGGCACCGATTTCGAGTGTCGACGCTTCGCCCCTGTACTTCAGGTCCTGTGGAATATGGCCGATGGACGCGAAGGGAAATATCCGGGTCCGAGGGCCGATCGTCGTCCGCCCGGCCAGAGCCACATGGCTCATGAGCTGACAACCTTCGCCGAGCTCAACCTCGGGACCGACCGTGCAGAAGGGGCCGATCCTCACGCCCGGACCGATCTTCGCCCCATCCTCGATGACGGCGGTCGGATGTATCGCTGTTCCCATTATTCGAGCACCAGCATGGCACTGACCTCGGCCTCGCAGACGACTGCGCCGTCCACCTTCGCCTCGCCCCTGTACCACCACATGTTACGGCGGTTGTTCAGCTTGCGCATGTGGAACTCGACCCGGTCGCCGGGCTCCACGGGCCTGCGAAACTTCACCTTGTCGATCGTCATAAAAAATACCTGCTTCGGCTTCGCCTGCTCGGCCATCTTAGCCTTGACGCAGATGGCGCCCGCCGTCTGAGCCATGGCCTCGATCAGGAAGACGCCGGGAAAAATCGGGCGCGTGGGGAAATGGCCCGTGAATTGTGGCTCATTGAAGGTGACATTCTTGATGCCGATGCACGAATTGTCGCCGTCGATCTCGATGATCTTGTCGACCAGGAGAAAGGGATACCGGTGCGGAAGAAGCTCCAGGATCTCCATGATATCGGCGGTTTGAAGCGTGGTGGGCGCTTCGGACATGACGTGAACTCCAGGCGGTAGGGATGCCTTCAACGAATGTTATGAAGACGCATCGTCGTCTTTGGCGGAATCGCCCTGGGATGCAAGCTTTTTCAGCGCCGTGATCTCGCGGAACCATTCGCGCATGGGCCGGGCCGGGATGCCGCCCCAGCGGGCGCCGGGAGGAACATCGCCGTTGACGCCGCTGGTCGCGGCGATCTGGGCTCCCATGCCGATCCGCACATGGCCCTTCACGGCAACCTGACCGCCCAGGGCCACATAGTCCTCGATCGTCGTGGAACCCGCGATCCCGACCTGGGCGACGATCACGCAATGGCGACCGATGACCACGTTATGGGCGATCTGGACCAGGTTATCGATCTTCGTGCCCTCGCCGATCACGGTGTCGCGGCTGGCACCTCGGTCCACGGTCGTGTTGGCGCCGATCTCCACGTCGTCCTGGATGATCACCCGGCCGATCTGCGGCACCTTGAGATGCCCCTGCGGCCCCATGGCAAAGCCGAATCCGTCCTGCCCGACCCTTACGCCCGGATGGAGGATGACCCGATTACCGAGGAAGGCATGGGATACGGTCACGTTGGCGGCAATGGTGCAGTCGCGCCCGATCTTCACCTGCGGGCCGATCACGGAATGGGCGCCGATCAGCGTTCCGGATCCGATTTCCGCGTTCGGGCCGATGACCGCGCCCGGATCGACCCGGACGCCATGCTCCAGCCGTGCGGACGGATGCACGAAGGAGCCCGGCGAGATGCCGGTCGAGGCGAACGACGATTCCGGCCGCATGGCGGAAGGGAACAGGATCCCGAGCACCTGGGCGAAGACCCGATAGGCCTGCGGGGTCACGAGGGCGACCGTTCGAGGCGGCACTTTAGCCGCGAAGCGCGGCGTCACGAGGCAGGCGCTGGCGCGGGTGGCGGCCAGAGCTCCGACATAGGCCGGATTGTCCATATAGGCGAGATCGCCCGGTCCGGCGGTTTCCAGGGGGGCAACACCCTTAAGCAAAAGCTCCCCGTCGGTGCCGTCGGGGAGCGCTGCATTCGCCATCTCCGCCACCTGACGCAGATTCAACGCCTGGCTTTGCGGAAAGAAATTGGATTCTGTCATGAACAATAAGTGAGGGCGCCCATCGGCGCCCTCCCCGATTAGAAACGTGTGCCGCCCGTGAAGCGGAAGGCCTGGGTACGGTCTGCGCCGACCCGGACGCCGTCCCTGAGGACACCCTCCTCCTTCGACAGCGCGAATGCATAGTCGAAGCGGATCGGGCCAAGGGGCGAGCTCCACAGGATGGAGGCGCCGACCGAGGAGCGGATCTTCTCGCTGTCGAGAACCTCGATGCAGTTCTGCGGGACGTTGGGATCCTGCGTGCAGGCCGCATCGGCAGGATCCAGGATGCTGCCGCCATTCACGTTGAACCTGGTCGGACCGTCGTAGCCGAAGAGCGTACCGGCATCGGCGAAGACTGCACCCTTCAGGCCCAGCTCCCGCGGCAGGCCCCAGATCGGGAACTGCACTTCGAGCGTGCCGCCGAAGTAGGTGGTGCCGCCGATGGCGTTCGCACGGCTGTCGAGGCTCGAGATATCGCGCGGGCCGATACCGTTGGGAGCGAAGCCGCGCACCAGGGACGGGCCCATGAAGAAGTGGTCGACAATGCGCAGATCGCCATTGTCGCCACCGTCATTGCTCTCGAAGCCCATGATGTGGCCGCCCTGAACGCGGGCGATACCGACAACGTCCTCGAACAGTTCGCGATAGTAACGCGCGTCGCCGGTGACACGGAAGTAGCGCGAGTCGCCGCCAAGACCGGCAAAGTCCGTCTTCACCTCGGCATAGAAGCCGTTACGAGGTTCGCGGGTGCTGTCGAGCGTGTTGTAGTTGAACGTCAGGCCAGCCAGGGACGTGATGGTGTCACCCTGCGATTCCTTGATCGCCAGGGAGGCCTCGCCATTGCCTTCGCAGAACTGGCGGTTCGGCGTTCCATTGGCGTTCAGCTGCGTATAGCCGGGGATCGGCGCCGAGCAGTCGTTATAGGGCTGATCGATGTCGTTCGGGATGTCCAGCGACTGCTGATAGAGCGAGTAACGCGCCGTGATCGTGAACTCTTCCGTCATCGGAAGGCCGAGACGCAGCGTACCGCCGGTCATCCGATTCTCGTAACGGGAGTACCGGGTCTGGTCGCTGAACTTCGAGAACAGGTCGATGCCCGCCGACATCCGGTAGCCGAGGAAGTACGGCTCGGTGAAGGAGAAATCGATACCGTGAGCCCGCTGGCCGAGCTGGCCGGCGAGACGGACGAACTGACCCCGGCCGAGGAAGTTGGTCTCGGTGACCGAAACTTCGCCGATGAAGCCGTCAGCGGTCGAGTAGCCGCCCGAGATCGCGAACGAACCCGTGGACTGATCCTCGACATCCACGTTCACGACCACGCGGTCGGCGGACGAGCCGGGCTCGTTGGAGATGCGGACGCGCTTGAAGTAGCCGAGGTTGTTCAGGCGGCGCTCGGCGCGGTCGACGAGCACCTGATTGTAGGCATCGCCCTCGCCGAGCTCGAATTCGCGACGGATCACATAGTCTCGAGTACGGCTGTTGCCGCGCACATTGATGCGCTCGATGTAGATCCGAGGACCTTCCTCGATCACATATGCAAGGTTGACCGTGCGGGTCGAAGGATCGCGAGTGCCGACCGGACGCACTTGAGCAAAGGGGTTACCCTGGCGACCGACAGCGGTGGTCAGCGCCTGAACGGACCTCTCGACAGAATCGGCATTGTAAACCGAACCCTCGGAGGTCACGATTCCCCGGCGCACAGCGTCGGGATCGACGCCGGAAATCCGCGGATCGACGCTCACGTTGCCGAACCGGTACTGCTCGCCCTCTTCCACCGCGATGGTGATGACATAGCCGCCGGCATTGGCATCAAACTGCACGTCGCTGGAGACGAGACGAAAATCGGCGAAGCCGTTCTTCAGGTAGTACCGGCGGATGAGGTCCAGATCGTTCGAAAGGCGGTCCGGATCGTAGACGTCGGTGCTCTTGAGGAAGCTGAGGAGGTTCGTCTCGGTGGTCTGCATGATTCCGCGCAGACGGCTGGACGACACCTGGTTGTTCCCGACGAAGCGGATTTCCTTCACGCCGGTCTTGTCACCCTCATTGATGGTGTAGACCACGTCGACAGTTCCGTTGGGCAGATCGACCAGGCGGGGCGTCACCTGGGCAAGGCCGCGCCCTGAACGGCGATAGACCTCAAGGATTCGCGCCACGTCGGCATCCACGGCGGCCTGGTTATAGGGCGCACGGGCCCGAGCCTGCAGCTGGTCCTCGATCAGAGCCTTCTCGACCCTCTTGTTACCCTCGATCACCACGCGGTTGACGATGGGGCCCTGAGCGGCCGAAGCGCGGCGGTTCCCCGGGGCCACCTGCTGCGCGAAGGCGCTCTCCGCGGCAGTAATCCCGGCCATCAGCGCGCTGATCGCGACAATGGCGGTAGTGGCCGGCTTTTTCCGGCGAGGCTTGGTCGTCGACATCATCAACTGGCCCGTTCTTTATATTCTGTCCCTAGCGAGGCAGACCCCGCAGGTTGGAGACGAATGCCCCCAACCTTATCCGTGTGGACCGCTTGTACAAACTTTCGCCGTTATTGCAAACGGCGCATCCACAACAGAGTACCAATTTTTGAATAGCGTGGCGTCCTTGTCACGATCCCTGACCCAGAAAACTGGTGCCAAGGTGAACAAGATCATTCCAAGTGGCGAAAAGCATGAGCATCGCCACCAGGGCAAACCCGATTCTAAAGCCGATTTCCTGGGCTTTTTCGCTCAAAGGACGCCCGCGAACCGCCTCAATGGCATAGAACAGAAGATGGCCTCCATCCAGCAGCGGAATGGGAAAAAGGTTAATGAGGCCGATCGAGACCGACATGAAGCCGATCAGGCTGACGAGGCTGTACACCCCTCCGACGTCGAAGGCCGTCCCCGAAGCCCTGGCGATTCCAATGGGTCCGGACAGCTGATCGGCCGATTCCCACCCCATCACCAGGCGGCGGATGAAGTTGAGAGTCCGCTCGACGAGGTTCCAGGTTTCGACCGCAGCGGCCTTCACGGCCCCTAGGGGGGTATAGGTCAGGCGCTTGATGGCGGACGGGTCGCGGGAGGCCTCGACGCCGAGAAGGCCGATCTTCTGCTTCCCGAAGGGGCTGGTGCGTTCGACGAAGTTCGGCGTTGCCGTTAGGGAAACCGTCTGCCCGTCACGCTCGACCGTGAATTCGAGGGGCTCCCCCGCGCTGGAACTCACGATGAGCTGCATATCGGCGAAGGTCTGGATCTGCCGGCCATCGACGGTCAGGATCAGATCCTTGGGCTGAAACCCCGCCTTCTCGGCCGCGCTCCCCGGTTGAACCGCCTCGATCCTTGGTTCCAGGACCTGCCGGCCATTGAAGTAGTTGAAGCCGGCGAAGATGGCGATGGCGAGAATGAAATTGGCAATCGGGCCTGCGGCAACGATGGCCGCGCGCTTGGCCACATTCTGGTGGGGAAAACTGATCGACCGCTCCTCCAGGGGCATGCGGTCGAGCTGTTCCTGGTCGGGAACGCTGGCCGCGTTGAGATCCCCGACAAACTTGACGTAGCCGCCGAGGGGAATCGCGCAGATCTTCCAGCGCGTGCCTTTTCGATCCGTCCAGCCGATCAGCTCGCGTCCGAAGCCGATGGAAAAGGCCGTCACGCCGACGCCACAGAGGCGCCCCACCCAGAAATGCCCGAACTCGTGGATGAACACCACGACCGTGAGAACCACAAGGAAGGAGATCAGGGTCAGGAGCAGGGAGCCCGTTGCGCCGCTGATCATCGTGAGAAAGTCCATCATCGTCCCTTTCGCGCGCTCCAGAGCCGCGTCGTTTCGTCTGCGTCCCGAATAAGCTGCTGCGTCGCCTCACGGGCCTCCCGGTCGACCCCCAGAGCGTCCGCGACCGTTACCGGCGCAGGAATTTTTCTTCCGGCAAAAATTGAACATATACGTTCAACCGCCTCTGAAATATCATAAAATTTAATCGTGCCTGCCATATAGGCCTCGACGGCGATCTCATTGGCGGCATTCAGGATCGTGGGCATGGCCCCTCCTGCCTTGAGTGCTGCCTTGGCCAGAGATAGGCAAGGGAAACGCCCTTCGTCCGGTCGCTCGAAGCTTAATCGACCAATCGCGGCGAGATCGAGACGGGGCAGGTCCATCGTCAAGCGCCTCTGGTTGCGCAGGGCATTGGCGATTGGAACCTTCATGTCCGGCAGGGCCAGACCGGCGGTGACGGCGCCGTCGCTCCATTGAACGAGGCCATGGACGATCGCCTCCGGGTGGACCAGGACATCGAGGCGCTCGGGCTCGAGGTCGAACAGGTGGTGCGCCTCGATCAGCTCGAGCCCCTTGTTCATCAATGTGGCCGAGTCGATGTTGATCTTCGACCCCATGGACCAGACCGGATGGGCGGCAGCCTCCTTTGCGCCGGCCTCCGCGATACGCTCCCTGGCCCAGGTGCGAAAGGGACCGCCGGATGCGGTTATCACAGCCTTTTCCACATCCCTGTCGATGCCGGCCGCCAGAGCGTGAGCCAGGGCATTATGCTCGGAATCCACCGGCATGATCTCGACGCCGAGGCGGCGGGCATCGGCCATGAAGGCGCTGCCGGCACAGACGAGGCTCTCCTTGTTGGCCAAGGCGATCCGCCGGCCCGGCTTCAACGCCGCATGAGTGGGAGCCAGCCCGGCTGTTCCACTGATGGCGGCCAGCACGATGTCCGCATCCCGCTGGACGGCCTCGAGAACGGCGGAGGACCCCGCGCCATTCCCAATTCCGGTTCCAGACAGGGCCTGCCTCAATTCAGCGCCGCCACCCTCATCGGCCAGAGCGGCGAATTTGGCCCCCATTTCCCGGGCGACCTGCGCCAGTGCAACGGCATTGCTCCCACCGACCACGGCTTCAACACGAAACTCGTCCCGGTGCGCCAGGACGACATCGGCTGTCGAGCGCCCAATCGAACCGGTTGCTCCGAGAATCGTGAGGGAACGGGTCATCAATGCCTATGCGGTGAAATGAATGGCCAGAAGAACTGTCGCGACGATGAGGCATACGGCCCAGAAGCCGTCCAGGCGATCCATGACGCCGCCATGCCCAGGGATGAGATGGCTCGAATCCTTGACATCGCAATGCCGCTTCAGAGCCGACTCGCCGAGATCCCCGAGCTGGCTAGCGACGGATGCGATGACGGAGAGAAGCGTGATGCCCGAAAGGCTGACCGGCAGGCTCAGACCGTATCTTCCCCCGCCCCAGGCCACTAAGAACCCGGCTGCGGCCGCAGCCGCGACACCGCCGATGAAGCCCGACCAGGTCTTCTTCGGGCTGATGGGCGGACAAAGTTTCGGCCCGCCGAGGCTCCGTCCCGTGAAATAGGCGGCGATGTCCGTTGCCCATACGACAGCGAACATCCACAGCAGGCCGAGGATACCGAGTTCGAGATGATCCCGCACGATCGGGGGGACGAGAACGATCGGGGCTGCGTAGAGGAAGCCCGATGCCGCCCAGACCCGGCCCGAGGCATTCCGGGTCACAAGGACACCGGCCACCATGAAGAAGAGACCGACCGCCAGGAAGAGTGCGATGCCGGCATCTGAGAGGAAGAGACCGGTCAGGGCAGCGAGGCCAAGGGCGAGGACGCCCTGAACGGGCCGGCGCGGCTCCAATCCCGTCATCCCTGTCCATTCCACCATGATGGCGATGCCGGCCGCCAGCCAGAACAGGGCGAAGGGCCATCCGCCCCAATAGGCCGTCATGAGGGCAGCGGCGATCATGACAAGGGCGGACAGGATCCTTGTCGTCAGTTCCTTCGACGGGGTTGGTTTCGGGTTCGACGGCAGGGATGAACGCCGGTCTGCGACCATATCAGCCCGCCCGAGCGCTCAAGCCGCCGAACCGGCGGTCGCGCCTGCAGTATTCGTCAATGGCGGCCCGGAACGTCGCCTCGTCGAAATCGGGCCAGAAGCAGGGCAGGAAAACGAATTCGGAATAGGCCGTTTGCCAGGTGAGAAAATTCGACACCCGCTGCTCTCCGGAGGTCCGGATCACGAGGTCCGGATCCGGAATGCCGCGCGTGTCGAGGGCCTCTCCCACCGTATCCATATCGATATCCGACGGATCGAGGATCCCGTCCTTCACCTTGCGCGCAAGGGCACGGACAGCGCTCACGATCTCCTGTCGGCCGCCATAGTTGAAGGCGATGACGAGGGTGAGGCCCGTATTGGACTTGGTGAGTTGCTCCGCCTCGTCCAGCAGCAGGCGGATGTCCGAGGCCAACCCCTCCCGCTCGCCGATGATCCGAACACGGATGTTGTTGGAATGAAGCTCGGCCAGGTCATGCCGGACGAACCGCTTGAGCAGGCCCATGAGATCGGACACTTCCTGAGCCGGGCGGCGCCAGTTCTCCGCCGAGAAGCTGTAGACCGTCAGGTACTGGATCCCGAGATCGCCCGCGGTGCGCACGGCGCGGCGGATGGCTTCGACTCCGCGCCGGTGCCCTTCGAAACGGGGCAAGCCTCTCTGAGCGGCCCAACGGCCGTTCCCATCCATGATGATGGCAACATGGGTAGGCATCCCCTCGCCCACTTCCCTAAGGGCAAGACTCGGGGCCGACCGTTTGGCTTCGCCGCTCATATTTCCGTCCCGATGCACGCCTGAGATCAGACGTGCATGATTTCCTTTTCCTTGGCCACGAGAAGGCTGTCGATCTCAGCGACGAACTGGTCGGTGGCCTTCTGAACCTGGTCGGCATGACGCTTGCCGTCATCCTCGCTGATCGCGCTATCCTTCTCAAGCTTCTTGAGAAGATCGAGGCCGTCGCGGCGGACATGCCGAACCGCGACACGCGCTTCCTCGGCATATTTATGCGCCACCTTCACCATTTCCTTGCGGCGCTGCTCGTTCATCTCGGGAATCCGCAGGCGGATCACCTGCCCCTCGGTCTGCGGATTGAGACCAAGGTCCGATTCCCGGATTGCTTTCTCCACCGCGGCCACCATGCCGCGGTCCCACACCTGGACGCTCAGCAGGCGCGGCTCAGGCACGTTGACCGTAGCGACCTGGCTGATTGGCATCAGGGAGCCATAAGCATCGACCTGGATGGGATCGAGAAGGTTCGACGAGGCGCGCCCGGTGCGCAGGCTGGCCAGGTCGTTCTTGAAAGCGTTGATGGCGCCCTGCATGCGGCGCTTCACATCGGCGAGATCAAAGGTCGTAGCCATCGGAATGTGTCCTTACGCGAACTATTTAAACGGGCTTACGCTTCCCAGGGTCCAGCATCAAGGCCCCCGGATCAAGGGGCGACGACTGTGGAGGGCACTTTCCCCTGGAGAAGAGCGGTCACGGAGCTGGGAGCGTGCACGGAGCCGACGATGATCGAGAGCTTGCTCTCGCGCGCCAGGGCGAAAGCCGCCGTATCCATGACCTTCAGGTCCTTGGCGATGGCCTCGTCATGGGTCAGGCGGTCGAATCGAACCGCACCAGGGTCCTTTTTCGGATCCGCCGAATAGACGCCGTCCACCTGGGTCGCCTTCAGAACCGCGTCGCAACGCAGCTCGGCGGCACGAAGGACGGCTGCGGTGTCGGTCGTGAAGAACGGATTGCCCGTGCCGCCGGCCAGAACCACCACCTGCCCCTTGTCGAGATGATGCAGGGCCGGTTGGCGGGCATAGGTTTCGCAGATTGTCGGCATGGAGACTGCCGACATGGTCCGAGCGGGAACGCCGGCGGCGTTCAGGGCCGTCTCGATGGCCAGAGAGTTCATCACCGTGCCGAGCATGCCCATGGAATCGGCGGTGGGGCGGTCGATCCAGCCGGCGGCGCTCATGCGGGCGCCGCGGATGATGTTGCCGCCGCCGATGACAACGGCGATCTCGAATCCCGCCCGGGTGGCCTGAGCGAGATCGGCAGCCAGGGAGGACAGGGTCTGGGGGTCGAGCCAGTATCCGTCGGGAGCCATCAAGGCCTCCCCCGAAAGCTTCACCAGGATGCGCCGGAACATTGCCATCGTCAGACCTCTCTTTTCGAAACCTCTCATGAAAACGGCGGCTGAAGAGCCGCCGTTTGCCTGGGGTCGAGTTAGGCCTTGAGACCGGCCTGGGCAGCCACTTCCGCCGCGAAGTCAGGAGCCTCTTCCTTCTCGATGCCCTCACCAAGGGCAAATCGGACGAAGGCCTTGAGGGTAACCGGCTTGCCGGCCTTGGACTCGGCTTCCTTGAGGACCTGGGTCACGGTCTTGGAAGGATCATGGACGAAAGGCTGCTCCAGGAGGGTGACCTCCTTGAAGTAGCTCTTCAGGCCGCTTTCGATGATCTTCTGCATGACGTGATCCGGCTTGCCGGCATTCTTGTCGCGCAGGATGGCGCTCTCGCGCTCGACGGTTGCCTTGTCCACGCCCGAGGCATCCAGCGCCACCGGGCTCGTGGCAGCCACGTGCATGGCGATCTGGCGGCCGAGAGTCCCGAGAACGGTCACGTCCCCCTCGGACTCGAGCGCCACGAGGACGCCGATCTTGCCGAGACCTTCGGTCACCGCGTTGTGGACATAGGTCGCGATCACGCCCTTGGACACTTCGAGCTTGGCGATCCGGCGCAGGGTCATGTTCTCGCCGATGGTGGCGATGAGCTCCTGCAGACGGTCCTTCACCGTGGTCTGCGAACCGGGGAAGTGAGCGGCCTCGAGCGCCTCGATGGTGCCGTTGCCCATCAGGCCGATCTTGGCGGCTTCGCGAACGAAGGCCTGGAACTGGTCGTTGCGGGCAACGAAGTCCGTCTCGGAATTCACCTCGAGAATCGTCGCGGTGTGACCGGCGGACTCCACCGCCACCAGGCCCTCGGCCGCCACGCGGCCAGCCTTCTTCGCTGCCTTCGACAGCCCCTTCTTGCGGAGCCAGTCGATCGCGGCCTCCATGTCACCGTTGGTCTCGGCGAGAGCGGTCTTGCAGTCCATCATGCCGGCGCTGGTCGTCTCGCGCAGCTCTTTCACCATCGCAGCGGTAATGTTCGCCATGGCCATTCCTTTCAAAGGTTCATGCATAGAGGGAGCCCGGCGCTCGTGGAACGCCGGGCTCGATCATTCGTTCAAGCGGCGCTGCATCCTGCGGCGCCGTGAGGCTTACGCAGCAGCGGCTTCGATCATCGAGCGGGCCTGGTTGATCCAGCCGTCACGCTCCAGGCGGCCGTTCAGCTTCAGGTCCTTGTCGAGCTGGGCGACATCGCCCGGCTGCATGGCAGCGAGCTGCCAGTAGTGGAAGATGCCAGCCTCGTTGAGCTTCTTCTCGAGCTGCGGGCCGACGCCGTTCAGCTTGGTCAGATCGTCGGGAGCGCCACGGGGAGCGGCCAGACGCTCGAACTGCTCGCCTTCATAGGCGGCGGTCGCCGTCTCGGTAGCCGGGAGCTCCTCGGCGAGCGGGTTCTCGGACTCGCCGATATCGATGCCCATGGCGCCAGCGCCACGGGAGATGCCGTCGAGAGCGGCGCGGGCGACCAGATCGCAGTAGAGCGAGATCGCGCGGCCGGCATCGTCATTGGCCGGGACCGGGAAGGTGATGCCGTCCGGATCGCAGTTCGTGTCGACGATGGCAGCCACCGGGATGCCGAGGCGCTTGGCCTCCTGGATCGCCAGCTGCTCCTTGTTGGTGTCGATGACGAAGATCAGGTCGGGCGTGCCGCCCATGTCCTTGATGCCGCCAAGAGCGCGCTCGAGCTTCTCCTTCTCGCGGGCGAGCATGAGGCGCTCTTTCTTCGTCAGGCCCTGGCCGCCGCCGGCGAGGATCTCGTCCACCTTGCGCAGGCGGGCGATGGAGCCGGAGATCGTCTTCCAGTTGGTCAGCATGCCGCCGAGCCAGCGGGAATTGACGTAGTACTGGGCCGAACGCTTGGCCGCATCCGCAACCGCGTCGGAAGCCTGGCGCTTCGTGCCGACGAAGAGCACGCGGCCGCCCTTGGCCACCGTGTCGCTCACGGCCTGGAGGGCGCGGTGCAGCATCGGAACCGTCTGGGCGAGGTCGATGATGTGGATGTTATTGCGGGTGCCGAAGATGTACTGACCCATCTTCGGGTTCCAACGGTGGGCCTGGTGGCCAAAGTGAGCGCCAGCCTCAAGCAGGCTGCGCATCGAAAAATCGGGAAGCGCCATAGTTTATTCTCCGGTTAAGCCTCCGCGGAACAGTGGACCGGCACAGCCGGCCACCGGGATACCTCATGGGCTTATGAGGCGAATTCCGCGTGTGGGATAGGCGCGCATATAGGGGTAAAGGCGCGGAAATGCAAGCAGGGAAACTGTTACCTCAAGTCTACCCCAGAACTGTCATGCCAATGTCGACAAGACTACCTGAACCTACGAACCCTTGCAGGGCTATACAACCTATGATTGCAATTGCAAAGAACTGAATCTCTGGAGCCGAAACCAAATCGAGCCCAAAAGCGCAGGCGTCACAAGCAACGCGAGTCCGAGATCATTAACGTCTCGAAAAGAGAAACTCAGCCGATCAGCTACCAGCGCTAAAAATAAAAGATTTGGAATCGATGAGGCGGCCAGCAAACTCAGAACGACTATTTGCCTCCGATCTTCCGCTGGGTCACGAAGAACTCCTTGGCTTATCCGCCAGTCACAAGTGTGTCCCCAAAACATTCCCACCAAAACTAATACAGCAACAAAGAATTCCGCTGACGCATATAGCCAGAATCTGGTCGACGAAACCGAAACATGCCTCTCAACAATATCAAGTTCGTCAACAGCCTTGAGCCACAAGAAAACAAGCCAACTCAGCGGTGCCGCAAGTTGCCGTAGGCGAGCCATGTCAAACAGCCTCAGAGGCGAACAATACTCTATAACGTTATATGATGAGGTCCACTGATCAACTTGGCAAGCCTCAGTTCAAATGCACGTCCACGACCCCCGGCACGGCCCTTAAGGCCCCGGCAATCTGGGGGCTTGCCATGTACTTGCCCGGCAGCTTGACCTCGACCTCCCGGTCCCCGTCGTCGAGGATGAGCACGAGGGACACCTCCCCCTCGCCTCTCGCCCTGAGCCGTTCGTAAACGCTGGTGATCGGGCGCTCGTCGCGTAGGAAGATCCTCATGCCCTTCTGGTGCTTGGCGACAGCTTCCTCAAGGGGCTCCGCCATGCCGATTCGTGCCCTCACCTCTTCGCCCTCGAGTCCGGCCTGCAGCATGAGGACCACGGCGGATCCGGGCTCCAGGACCTCGCGCAAGCGCACGAGACCTTCGGAAAAGATGATGGCTTCGAACTGCCCGGTCTGATCCGACAGGGTAAGAATGCCCATCTTGTTGCCGGTCTTGGTCCGGCGCTCCTGCCGGTCGAGGATGGTGGCGGCGACCCGGCCCACGGAGTTGCCTGCCTTCACCGAGCGGCAGAATTCGACCCAGGTCTGAACCCGGAGCTTCTTGAGAAGATCGCCGTATTCATCGAGCGGATGGCCTGAAAGGAAGAAGCCGACCGCATCGAATTCCCGCTGCAGCCTCTCGGCGGCGGGCCAGGGCTCGTAGGGCCCGATGCGCAGCTGCACATCCGCCGAGGCGACGCCGCCGAACATGTCCATCATGCCGCCATTGGCCGCTTCGTGCGATTGCTGAGCAAGGCTCATCATGGCATCGATGGAGGCACACGCCTTGGCGCGGTCCGGTTCGAGCTCATCGAAGGCGCCGGCAGCGATCAGGTTCTCCAGCGTGCGCTTGTTGAGCATGCGCGGATTGATGCGCCGGGCGAAATCGGTCAGGTCCTTGAACGGCTCGTCGCCGCGGGCCTCGACGACGCTCTCGATGGCCTGACGGCCGACGCCTTTGACGGCGGCAAGCGCGTAAAGGATCTGCCCCTTGCCCTCGGCGTCATACTCCACGTCGAAGACCACGCCCGAGCGGTTGATCGACGGCGGGATCACCTTGAAGCCGAGGCGCTGGGCCTCACGACGGAACTCGGCGAGCTTGTCGGTGTTGTCGAGATCGAGCGTCATGGACGCAGCGAGGAACTCGACCGGGAAATTGGCCTTGAGATAGGCTGTCTGGAACGCAACCAGCGCGTAGGCGGCTGCGTGGCTCTTGTTGAAGCCGTAATCCGCGAACTTGGCGAGAAGGTCGAAGATCTCGTCCGCCTTCGCCTTCTCGAGGCCACCCTTGGCCGCGCCCGAGACGAAGCGCTCGCGCTGAGCATCCATCTCGGCCTTGATCTTCTTGCCCATGGCGCGACGCAGAAGGTCGGCATCGCCGAGCGAGTAGCCGGAGAGGACCTTCGCCACCTCCATCACCTGCTCCTGATAGACGATGATGCCGAAGGTCTCGCGCAGGATCGGCTCCAGCTTGTCGTGCGGATACCAATCCTTCTTGTTGTGCTCGTCCTTGCCGAGCTTGCGCGCGCAATAGACCGGGATGTTGGCCATCGGGCCCGGCCGATAGAGCGCCACGAGGGCGATGATGTCCTCGAAACGGTCGGTCTCCATCTCCACGAGCGCTTTGCGCATCCCCGCCGATTCCACCTGGAACACGCCGACCGTCTCGCCGCGCCGGAGCATCTCGTAGGTCTTGCGGTCGTCGAGCGGCAATGCCGACAGATCGATGTGGATTCCTGTCCGCTTGATGAGATCGACCGCGGTCCTCAGGACGGTGAGGGTCTTGAGGCCCAGGAAGTCGAACTTCACGAGGCCCGCCTGTTCGACCCATTTCATGTTGAACTGGGTCACGCGCATGCCGGTCTTCGGGTCTCGGTAGAGCGGCACCAGCTCCTGGAGCGGGCGGTCGCCGATCACGACGCCGGCGGCATGGGTCGAAGCGTGCCGGTGAAGCCCTTCGAGCTTCTGCGCGATGTCCAGCATGCGCTTGACGACCGGCTCCTCGTCGATGGCCGCCTGCAGCTTCGGCTCGCCCTCGATGGCCTGCGCGAGCGTCACCGGATTGGCCGGGTTCTGCGGCACCAGCTTGGTGAGCTTGTCCACCTGGCCATACGGCATTTCGAGCACGCGGCCGACGTCGCGCATCACGCCGCGCGCGAGCAGCGTACCGAAGGTGATGATCTGTGCGACCTGCTCCTCGCCATAACGCTGCTGGACGTATTCGATGACGCGCTCGCGTCCCTCGACGCAGAAGTCGATATCGAAATCGGGCATCGAGACGCGTTCCGGATTGAGGAAGCGCTCGAAGAGCAGTGCAAACCGCAAGGGATCGAGGTCGGTGATGGTGAGCGCATAGGCCACGAGCGAACCTGCGCCCGAGCCGCGGCCCGGCCCGACCGGGATGTTGTGGTCCTTTGCCCACTTGATGAAGTCGGACACGATCAGGAAGTAGCCCGGGAACTTCATGTTCCGGATGATGCCGATCTCGTAGGCAAGACGGTCGCGGTAATCCTGCTCCGTCAGCCCCGGTGCCGGACCGTGCGCCGCGAGGCGCTTCTCGAGCCCCTCCTCCGCCTGCCGCTTCAGCTCTTCGCCCTCGTCCAGGGAGACGGCATCGGGACCGGTGCCGAAGTTCGGCAGAATGGGCTTGCGGGTTCTCACGCGCGTCGCGCAGCGCATGGCGATCTCGACGCTCGCCTGCAGCGCGTCCGGAAGATCCGCGAACAGCTCCATCATCTGCTGGCGGGTCTTGAAATGATGCTCCGGCGTAAGGCGTCGCCGATCGGGATTGGAGACGATCTGGCCCTCGGCAATCGCCAGGAGCGCATCGTGCGCCTCGTAATCCTTTGAAGACGAGAAGAAGGGCTCGTTGGCTGCGACGATGGGCAATCCGTTGCGATCCGCCAGCGCCAGCAGCTCTCCTTCGATCAGACGCTCATCCTCAAGCCCATGGCGCTGGATTTCCACATAGAGCTGATGGCCGAAGGCATTCTTGAGGATATCGAGACGGGCTTGCGCCAGATCCTGGCGTGCGCCATTGCGCAGGGCACAATCGAGCGGGCCCGAGAAACCGCCGGTCAGGGCGATCAGCCCCTCGCTGTGGGCCGCCAGGACCGGCGCCATCACGCGGGGATCCTCGCCCAGCGGAACGCCGAAATAGGCATGGCTCACGAGGCGCATGAGGTTGCGGTAGCCCTCCTCCGTCTGCGCAAGCAGCACGATGCTGGACGGCTGCGGCACCACCCGGGCGACCGGGTCGGGCTCCTCGAAACAGACAGAGAGCTGGACGCCCGCGATGGGCTGGATGCCGGAGCCTGCGAGCTTCTCGGAGAATTCGAGGGCCCCGAAGAGATTGTTGGTGTCGGTGAGCGCAAGGGCCGGCTGCTTGTCGGCTGCGGCGAGCTTTGCCAGTTGCGCGACCTTCAGTGCCCCCTCGAGCAGCGAGTACGAGGAATGGACATGCAGATGGACGAAACCGATATCGTGAAGAATGCGCGCCATAAAACTCTACTCATCGAACGGCGCGCATAGTGACACGATTCTTTGCTAAGGATGCCTAACCCCGACCATCAAGGAGTATGTTCCTGTGAATCCCGGTGGGTTGTTGTGGATCCCGGTATCAAGCAATGGGAGAAAGGACCAGAGCCCAGATTGCCACGGCAGAGCCGAACATTGCCAGGGAAGCGATTTCGGCAGTGGTCTCGAGGATGAAGCGAAGCATGGTTTGATCTCCGTGTTCCCAATATGTTCATATTTGTTCATTGGATGTTCTGTGTAAAGCCTGTGCGTGGCTCGGGCTCGGGACGGAGTCAACAAGTCGTTAAGACGCAAAGATGAACGCATCCTCGCGGCGCGATGCTGCGCCGGAGGGGCTGCGCGAAAGCACGGAGGAAGGCGTCAGGGCAGTTGGACGATCAGGCCGTCGCGGATCGTTACGCGCCGGTCCATGCGCGCCGCGAGATCCATGTTGTGCGTGGCAATAAGGGCCGCGAGTTTGGAAGCGCGGACGATGGCGACAAGCGTCTGGAAGACGCGATCTGCCGTGTTCGGGTCGAGATTGCCGGTCGGTTCGTCCGCGAGGAGCAGGCGCGGGGCATTGGCGACGGCGCGGGCGATGGCGACGCGCTGCTGCTCGCCCCCGGAAAGCTCGCCGGGACGGTGATCGAGGCGCTTGCCCAAGCCTAGGAATGTCAGAAGCTGGGTCCCACGATCCTGGGCTTCCGTTTTCGACAGGCCCCGGATGAGCTGCGGAATCACCACGTTCTCCAGAGCCGAAAACTCCGGCAGGAGATGATGGAACTGATAGACGAAGCCGAGCTCCTCGCGCCGCACCCGCGTGCGCTCCGGATCGCTCATCGACGCGGTCGGCTTGGAGCCGACGAAGACCTCGCCGCCATCGGGCTTCTCGAGCAGACCCGCCAGATGGAGCAGGGTCGACTTGCCCGTGCCGGAAGGCGCGACGAGCGCCACGATCTCGCCCGGCCAGATCGCAAGTTCGGCGCCGCGCAGCACTTCGAGAAAGCTGTCCCCTTGCGGGTAACGGCGCTCGACTTTGGAGAGATACAGGGCGGGTTGAGACTGGGCTGCCGACATACTTATCCGTAACGCAACGCTTCGACCGGATCGAGCTTCGCGGCCCGCCAGGAAGGATAGAGGGTCGCAAGAAGCGACAGCACCATCGCCATGATCAGGATGGTGGCCACCTCGGTCGGATTCACCTCGGCCGGCAGGCGGCTCAGGAAATAGAGTTCCGCAGGAAAGAGGTTGGTGTTCGTCAGCCGCGAGATGACATCGCGGATCGTCTCGACATTGAGCGCGAGCAGCAGCCCGAGGCCGAAGCCCGCAATCGTGCCCACGATCCCGATCGACGCGCCGGTGATCAGGAAGACCCGCATGACGGCGCCCCGCGTGGCCCCCATGGTGCGCAGGATCGCAATGTCCTCCGACTTGTCCTTCACGAGCATGATGAGCCCGGAAATGATGTTGAGCGCCGCCACCAGGACGATGAGGGTCAGGATCAGGAACATCACGTTCCGTTCGACCTCAAGCGCACCGAAGAAGGTCCGATTGCGCTGGCGCCAGTCGGTCATCAGGATCGGGCGTCCTGCCGCCTCCTCGATGGCGACGCGAGCCTCGTCCACCCTGTCGGCATTGTCGAGATAAACCTCGATGAGCTGCACGTCGTTCTGGCGGTTGAAGTAGTTCTGCGCCTCGGTCAGCGGCATGAAGACGAAGGTCGAGTCGAATTCCGACATGCCAATCTCGAAGATCGCCTTGACGGGATAGCCCTTGACCCGCGGCGCCGTGCCGAAAGGCGTCGAGGCGCCTCGGGGCGTGATGAGCGTGAAGGTATCTCCCGCCTGGAGCGAGAGCGCATCGGCCAGCCGGCGGCCGATGGCGACTCCCTCCCCGTCCTCGAAGTTCTCAAGCGTGCCCTGTCGCAGGTTGCCGGCAATATGCTCGATCTTGCGCAGGTCCTCCGGACGAATGCCGCGCACGAGCACGCCGCTGCCGTTGTACTGCGAGGAGCCGAAGGCCTGTCCCTCGACGAGCGGAATGGCCCGCTTGACCCCCGGGACCGCTGCGATGCGCGCTGCGACCTCGGGGTAATCGGTGAGCGGGCTTTCCAGCGGCGCCACGAAGATATGGCCGTTGATGCCCACGATCTTGTCGAGCAGTTCCTTGCGGAAGCCGTTCATGACCGAGAGGACCACGATCAGGGTGGCGACGCCGAGCATGATGCCGAGGAAGGAAAAGCCGGCAATGACCGAGACGAAACCCTCCCGCCGCCGCGTGCGCAGATAACGCCCGGCGAGCATCCACTCGAAGAGCGAGAAGGGTTTCGTGCCTGTCGGCGCCTTCCTGGCTTCGCTGTCCTTGGCCATGGCCGCTTATTTGTGCGCTGTGAGGCGGGCCACCACGTCCTCGAGCGGCAGCGTCTCGCGCTCGCCGGTCGCGCGGCGCTTGAGCTCCACCTTGCCCTCGGCAAGCCCCTTGGGCCCGACCAGAATCTGCCAGGGGACGCCGATCAGGTCTGCCGTGGCGAACTTGCCACCCGGACGCTCGTCCCGGTCGTCATAGAGCACGTCGCGCCCTGCGGCCCCCAATTCGCGATAGAGACGCTCCGAGGCCGCATCCGTCGTCGGATCGCCTGCCTTCAGGTTCAGGATCGCAACGTCGAAGGGCGCCACCGCTTCCGGCCAGATGATGCCGTTCTCGTCGTGGCTCGCCTCGATGATGGCGGCGATCAGGCGGCTCGGGCCGATGCCATACGAGCCCATATGGACCGGCTTCTCCTGTCCGTCCGGCCCCATCACCTTGGCGCCCATGGGCTCGGAATACTTGGTGCCGAAATAGAAGATGTGGCCGACCTCGATGCCGCGGGCGGACATCTTCTTGTCACCCGGAACGGCTTCGAAAGCAGCAGCGTCGTGCATCTCCGAGGTGGCCGCGTAAAGCGATGTCCACCTGTCGACGGTGCTCTGGAGACCTGGAATATCGTCGAAGTCCGTGTCGGCCGCGGGGATGTCGAAATTCAGGTAGTCCGCGTGGCAGAAAACCTCGCTCTCGCCCGTCGAAGCCAGGATAATGAACTCGTGGCTCAGGTTTCCACCGATGGGGCCGGTATCGGCGCGCATCGGGATCGCCTTCAGGCCCATGCGGGCGAAGGTGCGCAGGTAGGCTACGAACATCTTGTTGTAGGAATGCACGGCGCCAGCCTGATCCAGATCGAAGGAATAGGCATCCTTCATCAGGAACTCGCGCGAGCGCATGACGCCGAAGCGCGGCCGCACCTCGTCACGGAACTTCCACTGAATGTGGTAGAGGTTCAGCGGCAGATCCTTGTAGGAGCGCACATAGCCTCGGAAGATCTCCGTGATCATTTCCTCGTTGGTCGGGCCGAAGAGCATCTCGCGCTCATGGCGGTCCTGGATGCGGAGCATCTCCTTGCCATACGCATCGTAACGCCCGGATTCCCGCCAGAGGTCGGCCGACTGGATGGTCGGCATGAGAAGCTCGATGGCGCCGGAGCGGTTCTGCTCCTCGCGGACGATGGCATTGACCTTGTTCAGTATCTTGAGGCCAAGCGGCAACCAGGCATAAATTCCTGCCGCCTCCTGGCGGATCATGCCAGCACGCAGCATCAGGCGATGAGAGACGATCTCCGCCTCTTTCGGCGTCTCACGGAGAATGGGGAGGAAGTAGCGGCTCAAACGCATGGGACGCCTTTGGGTCTCGATCAGAACAGGGAAAAGGTAGCGACTCGCTTCCAGCACACAACACAGGCCATGGACAAAAGACAAGCTGTCATCGCCGGGACGGGCCTGCGGCGTGATGGATTAGACCAAAGATCAATACAAGATATGCCAAAAAATGCATCAGGAAGTGCTCACAAAAGGTGACACCGCTCGCCAAGGTGACTATAAACAAATCGCTAACGTCTTCGACCCTCGATGGTCAGAGGCTACGGTCCGAGTTTCGGGAGGAACAAGATCTCCAAGCGCCAAGAGGCGCTGGCCTAAGAAAGCCAGAGATTAAAAATTGCCAAAAGGCAGTTTAGGCAAGGCGAAAGCCTTGCTTTTTCTTTTTTGGGCTTGGTTTTTTTCAGATCAAAGACCGGCCAAAGGAAAAACCGCGGCAACCAGGATCAGGACGACGGATGCCACGATTGTCGTCCAGATCGCCTTCTCCCGCAGGCCCGGAAGTACCGGAGCCCCAGGCTCGCTTCCTTTGACGACCTCCCCGCTTTCCACCTGACTGCGGATGCCGAAAGGCAGGACGGCAAAGAGCAGGATCCACCAGATTACGAAATAAAGCGCCAAGCCTCCGCTGACCCGCAGGTCAAAGAAGGAGACGACGGCAGCGATGGCAATCCCCGATACGACCGCAACGGCTGCGATCGTGGACCAGAGCGATCCCGCCAGGGCTTTTACAAAGCTTATCAACAGATCGTCCTCAGGCTTGTTCGAGCTCAATGAGCGTGCCGTTGAAATCCTTGGGGTGCAGGAAAAGCACCGGCTTTCCATGGGCTCCGATCTTCGGTTCACCGGAGCCGAGCACCCTGGCCCCGGAATTCACAAGCTGATCCCGCGCCGCGACGATATCGTCGACCTCGTAGCAGATGTGATGCATTCCGCCGTCAGGGTTCTTCTCAAGGAAACGGGCGATCGGCGATTCCCCACCCAGGGGCTCCAGGAGTTCGATCTTGGTATTGGGGAGGGTGATGAACACGACGGTGACACCATGCTCTTCCAGGGATTCGGGAGCCGAGACCTCCGCCCCGAGAGTCTCGCGGTAGACCTCGGAGGCCGCCGCGATATCGGGCACCGCGATGGCGACATGGTTCAGACGTCCGATCATTGGCACTCTCTCCTTGCAGACATTATGCCTCGATGACGAGCACATGGCAGGCGGGCTTCTTGCCCCATTCCTGGTTCACGGCCGCGCGGACGGCCCGGTGGACGGCATTCTCGACGGCCTCGGGATCGCGCCTCTTGGCCTTGGGCAGGCCATCGAGCAGATCAGCCACGGTGTCGGCAATGATCTCCGTCAGATCCCGCCCCTGCCGGTTCCTGTCCGGCAGGCCCATGGCGTCGATCACGGGATCGCCCACCAGTTCGCCCCGATCGTCGATGGCAATGGCCACGGTGACGATGCCGGCGAAAGCAAGCTTGCGGCGTTCCGGCAGGGCCCGTTCGCCTGCGCCGATGACGATGTTGCCATCGCGGTAAAGGCGCCCAGCCGGAACGTTGCCGACAATCTCGGCAGGACCAGGCGCGAGGCGCACGAGGGTCCCGTTCTTGGCCCGGACGACCTCCGGCACGCCCTGGGCTCTCGCGAACTTTGCGTGCTCGCTCAGATGCAAAGGCTCGCCATGGGCAGGAATGGCGATACGGGGCCGAGTCCACTGGTACATCTGCGCCAGCTCCCCGCGGCGGGGATGGCCGGAGACATGAACCAGTTCCGTCCGATCGGTGATGACCTCGATACCCTGCTCGATCAGGCTGTTGATGATCGAGCCCACGTCCTTCTCATTCCCGGGGATAGCGCGGGATGAAAAGATGACCCGGTCGCCCGCCGAGAGCGCGATGTCCGGGTGCTCGTCCTGGGCGATCCGGGCGAGAGCCGCCCTGGGCTCACCCTGTGAGCCTGTCAGGATGGCAACCACCTTGTCGCGGGGCATGTAACCGAAGCTGTCCGTCGAGCGGAACTCGGGCAGCCCGTCGAGGTAACCACATTCCTTGGCCACATCGACCACCCGGTCCATGGCACGGCCGACGATGACGACTTCGCGACCGCATTCGCGGGCCGCTTCCGCCACCGAGCGGATTCGGGCGACGTTCGAGGCAAAGGTCGTGACCGCGACGCGATGCGGAGAATCCTTGATCAGTTGTGCCAGGCTCCGGGCGACATCGGACTCGCTCGGGCTCGTCCCTTCGCGCACGACATTGGTGGAATCGCAGATGAGCGCCAATACGCCTTCGTCTCCCAAGGCCCGGAATGCCTCCTCGGAAGTCAGGCTGCCAAGATACGGTGTGTTGTCGAGCTTCCAGTCGCCCGTATGCACCACGAGCCCATGGGGCGTGCGGATGGCGAGCGCGTTGGATTCCGGGATCGAATGGGCGACCGGGACATATTCGATGTCGAAGGCGCCCAGCTTCAGGCGCTGACCGGGCGTGATCTCGTTGAGAACGATCTTCGGTGCATCGGCTTCCGACAAACGCCGCGCCTCCAGCAGACCGATCGCGAACTTGGTCGCGTAGACGGGCGCCCGCAAGCGAGGCCACATCTCGACGAGCGCACCGATATGGTCCTCGTGCGCATGGGTAATGAAGATGCCCTGGAGATTGTGGCGCTCCTCCTCGAGGAAGCGCAGATCCGGGTAGACGACATCGATGCCAGGCAGGTTCTCCTCGCCACCGAAACCCATGCCGCAATCGACCAGAATCCACTGCCTGTTCTCCTCCGACCCGAAGCCGTAGAGGGCAGCATTCATGCCGATTTCGCCGAGTCCTCCGAGGGGAAGAAAGACCAATTCATCCTGGTGGGAAGCCATACAATTCAAGACCTTTTCGAGCCAGCGTCAGGCTTGGCTATATCGTGTAGCAAATTGGGAAAATAAAGGTCGCCTGCATCGATGAGTTCCATTCCCTCATCGCTTTTCAGTTGCAGGCGCCCGAACCGGTCGAGCCCTTCGAAGATTCCCTTCTTCTCGCCCGAAGGCAGGCGAAGCGTGACCTGCCCCCCGATTCCCGCGGCGCGCTCCAGCCAGAGCCGCCTGACCGCGCCGAAGGAATCCGATGAACTCATCCGGCTTGACGTGCGCCAGGCGGAGAAAGTCCGGGCGAAAGCGCAGGACAGGGCGCGGAAAACCTCGCCCCTGTCGAGGCCCGGCTTGACGGCCTGCAGAGCAACGGCGGGATAAGGGGTGCCAGAGGGGGCGAAGGCCACATTGACCCCGAACCCGATGACGATGGCGAGCGCCCCACCAGTCTGCAACCGATGACCTTCCAGCAAAAGGCCGGATAGCTTGGCGCCATCGAGCAGGAGGTCATTCGGCCATTTCAAGGAGAGCCGGGGCGCCCCGACGCCCGCCACGGTCTCGATGGCCTCGTGCAACGCGAGCCCTGCGACGAAGCCGAGCTGCGGCGCAGACGGCATGTCGCAGGGGTCGATCAGGAGCAGGCTGGCATAGAGGTTGCCTGGAGGCGACGACCATTGCCGGCCATGCCGCCCCCTCCCCGCAAGCTGCTCGGCAGCCGTGATCCAGAGTTGCCCCCGATCACCGGACCGCGCAGCCTGGAGCGCGTCGTCGTTCGTCGAGTTCGTCGCCTCGAGCGAGAGGAGACGATAGCCGGCGGCCTCGGCCTCAGGCGCCAGTTTCACGTTCAGAACAGCGAGCGCGCAGCAGCGCCCGCGGCGTTGACGATCGGGGCAGGAACCAGCCAGAACAGCAGCACCACGGCACTCGACACGACCAGGACGAAGCTCACGCCCGGCGACATGCGCTCGAACCCGTCGACCGGCGCGTCGAAGTACATGACCTTGACGATGCGCAGATAGTAATAGGCGCCGATCACGCTCGTCACGACGCCGATCACGGCCAGGGTCACGAGGTTGGCCTGGATGGCGGCGGCGAAGACGTAGAACTTGGCGAAGAAGCCAGCCAGGGGCGGAATGCCCGCCAGCGAGAACATCATCATCGCCAGGCAGAAGGCCAATGCAGGATGGGTCCGGGCAAGGCCGGACAGATCGTCGATCGACTCGAACATCACGTTGCCGCGGCGCATGCCGAGAATGACCGCGAAGGTGCCGAGCGTCATGGCGAGATAGATCGCCATATAGACGATAACGCCCTGGACGCCCTCGGGAGTGCCGGCGGCGAGGCCGATCAGCGCATAGCCCACATTGCCGATGGAGGAATAGGCCATCAGGCGCTTGAGGTTACGCTGGCCGATGGCCGCGAAGGAGCCGAGCACCATCGAGGCAATCGAGATGAAGACGATGATCTGCTGCCACTGGACCAGGATGCCCGGGAAAGCGTCGATGAAGACACGGGTGGCCATGGCCATGCCGGCCATCTTGGGAGCGGCGGCGAAGAAGGCCGTCACAGGAGTCGGCGAACCCTCGTACACGTCCGGGGTCCACATGTGGAACGGAACCGCGGAGATCTTGAAGGCGATGCCTGCGGCTATGAAGACGAGGCCGACGATGGCGCCGATTCCCACATTGCCCTGCAGGACCGAGGCAATGACCGGGAACGATACGCTCCCCGTGAAGCCATAGACCAGCGAAGCACCGTACAGAAGCATACCCGAGGAGAGCGCGCCGAGAACGAAATACTTCAGGCCGGCTTCGGTCGAGCGGACATTATCGCGGTCGAAGGCCGCGATCACGTAGGACGACAGGCTGAGCAGCTCGAGGCCGAGATAAAGCGCGATCAGGTCGTTCGCCGAAATGACCATCATCATGCCGATGGTCGAAAGCACGATCAGGATCGGGTACTCGAACCGGTAGATCCCCTCACGGCGCATATAATCCAGTGAGAGGATGATGCCGCCGGCGGAGGCCAGGAGCGTCAGCGCCTTCATGAACTTCGCAAAGCTGTCGACCACGAAGGAGCCAGACATTGTCTCGACTCGCTCGGATGGGAGCATCAGGACGGCCACGAAGGTGACGGCGATCAATGCCAGTGCGATCACGTTCATGCCGTAGCCCGATCGCTCGCCACGGAACGCGCCGAACAGAACCAGGATGAGGACCCCTGCCGCCATGAGGATCTCTGGCAGCACGGGACCGAAAGCGGGAATGGTGAGGGCGGGGTTCATCGTGACCTCAGTGTGCGGCAACAGCGGCCGTTTTCACGGTGGCGAGCGCGGCTTGGACATTGCTCATGAGTGCATCCGTCGGTGCCGCAAAGGCGTCCAGGATGGGGCCAGGCTGCACGCCGTAATAGATGATGAGCAGGACGAGCGGCGCGAACGTGATGATCTCGCGACGGTTCAGATCCGTGATGGTCTGAAGAGCCGGCTTGTCGAGCTCCCCGTAGACCACGCGCCGGTAGAGCCAAAGCGCATAGGCGGCCGACAGGATGACGCCGGTCGAGGCGAAGAATGCAACCCAGGTGTTGGAGCGGAAGGCTCCCATCAGGGTCAGGAACTCGCCGATGAAGCCCGAGGTGCCCGGCAGCGCCACATTGGCCATGGTCAGGATGAGGAAGACCACGGCATAGAGCGGCATCCGGTTCACAAGGCCACCATAGGCCTTGATCTCACGGGTGTGCATCCTGTCGTAGATCACGCCGACGCTCAGGAAGAGCGCGCCAGACACGAGACCATGGGAGATCATGGTGAACATGGCGCCCTGGATGCCCTGCTCGTTCATGCTGAACAGGCCCATGGTCACGAAGCCCATATGCGCCACCGAGGAATAGGCGATGAGCTTCTTGATGTCCTCCTGCATCAGGGCGACCAGCGAGGTGTAGATGATCGCGATGACGGACAGGGCATAGACCAGCGGCGCGAAATAGACCGACGCTTCCGGGAACATGGGCAGCGAGACTCGGATGAACCCGTAGCCGCCCATCTTCAGGAGCACGCCGGCCAAGATCACGGAACCCGCCGTCGGCGCTTCGACGTGCGCGTCGGGCAGCCAGGTATGGACCGGCCACATGGGCATCTTCACCGCGAAGGATGCGAAGAAGGCGAGCCAGAGCCAGATCTGCAGGTTGGACGCGAACTTGTAAGCCAGGAGAGTCGGAATGTCCGTCGTGCCGGCAGTCCAGTACATGGCCATGATGGCCAGCAGCATCAGGACGGAGCCGAGCAGCGTATAGAGGAAGAACTTGAAGCTCGCGTAGACGCGCCGCCCGCCGCCCCACACGCCGATGATGATGAACATCGGGATCAGGCCGGCTTCGAAGAAGATGTAGAAGAGCAC
>JAEWKH010000092.1 GCA_023386155.1 Pseudomonadota bacterium | reverse complement strand
CAAGGGCCTCCTGCCCGGACGGCTGCGTGCACCGTCCGGCAGGACCGCATCCCCACCCCGACATCTGCGACGCCTCGCGAGCGCGCCCCTCGCCGGGCGGGGACAGGCAACGATATAGCCGAGCTTGCCCTGCCTGTCAAGAACAAAGTGAGAACATTATCCCGAGACTCTCCGAGAAGCTCTCCTCCCCCTTGTGGGGAGGAGGGGGAGGTGGGGGTGTCGGCGCCACGCTGGTCCAGTCCAGCGCTCACACCCCCACCCTTAATCCCTCCCCACAAGGGGGAGGGAAACAGCGCCTCACTGACAAAGGTTTGGTGCCACCCCCCACCCTGGCTGCTGTCGCAGCCACCCCTCCCCATCGCAAGTCGGGTGTTCCCGACTTGGGCAACAGGATGCCCCTCTCAGGCAGGCCTGAGAGGGGAGGGGAGGGAAACAACGCTTGCGCTCCGCGACGGAGAGGGAGTGGCAGAGCGCCCCATCCGAGCGGGAGGACCCGCACAAGGCTGACCATGAAGACCGACAGGCTCAGGGAGGAGCCGGAGACAGCCTCTCTTGCCCATTCCCTCGCAGCCCGTTTCGCGCATAGATAGGGCCATGCCGATCCGCCTGTTGCGTTCCAGCCTCCTGCCTCTGGCCCTCGCCCTGTGCGTTGCCAGCTGCGGGTATATTCCCCGCCAGGTGGCCGGCCTCTCCGTAGACCCGTCCTGGGATGCCCTGCCCCTACGCAAATGGCTGGCCGAAGACCGGGCCGAGCCGGTTGCCCTGGCCTTCTGCGCCCCGCCTGCATGCGGGCCCGGCCTTATCGTCGGGGTCATCCGCCTGTCGGGCAGGGACGCCCAGATCACGGAAGCCCTCCTGAGGGATCCGGAGCGCCTGGCCCGTGCGATGCGCTCCCCCGCGGGCCGGGACAAGCCGGGGCGGACCGAAGCTGCGGTCGAGCGTCTCGGGGACGCGCCCTATCCGGGCTTTGCCATCGCCCTCGCTCCGGCCGACGGCGGCAAGCGCCCGGCCTACGGGGCCGCCTTCGGACGGCGCTCCGGGGACGACCTCGATGTCGTCCTGGTGATCGGCGAGGCACCGGACGCCGTGCGCGAGACAGCCCGCGCGGTGGCCGCCCGGGAGCTCGGCTCCTGACGGTTTCCGCATGTTCCTGCCGTGAAGCGACACCACTTCACCGGATCGTGCTTCAAGCCCGTTGTCTCCTGCGGCTAAATTCTTTATGGCCTTGGCCAAATCTCAACAGCCCGAGGCCCCCATGAAAGCGCGTGTCACCGTGACCCTGAAGAACGGCGTTCTCGACCCCCAAGGCAAGGCCATCGAGGGCGCGCTCAAGTCCCTCGGCGTCGAGGGCATCGACGGCGTGCGCCAGGGCAAGGTCTTCGACATCGAGCTCGGCACAGCCGACAGGGCCAAGGCCGAAGCCGCCCTCAAGGCCGCCTGCGAGAAGCTTCTCGCCAACACCGTCATCGAGAATTACCGCGTCGAGATCGCGTGAGGCTTCCATGAAATCTGCCGTCATCGTCTTCCCCGGCTCCAATCGCGAAGGCGATGTGCTGCGGGCGCTCAAGCAGGCCGGCTCCCAGGCGGAGAAGGTCTGGCACGCCGAGACCGAGCTGCCGAAGGGCACGGACCTCGTGGTCCTGCCCGGCGGCTTCTCCTACGGCGATTACCTGCGCTGCGGCGCCATTGCCGGACGCGCCACCGTGATGGATGCGGTTCGCGCCCATGCGGCACGGGGCGGCCTCGTGCTCGGCATCTGCAACGGCTTCCAGATCCTGTGCGAATCCGGGCTTCTCCCCGGCATCCTGATGCGCAACGCCAACCTCAAGTTCATCTGCCACCGCCAGTTCCTGCGCGTCGAGCGCAACGACACCGCCTTCACCCGGGCCTATGCCAAGGGCCAGGCCATCGATGTCTGCGTGGCCCATGGCGAGGGCAACTACACGGCCGATGAGGAAACCCTGAAGCGCCTCGAAGGCGAAGGGCTGGTGGCCTTCCGCTATTCCGACGCGCAGGGCCACATCACGCAGGACGCCAACCGCAACGGCTCCATGAATGCGATCGCCGGCATCTATTCGACCAAGCTCAACGTGCTCGGCATGATGCCCCACCCGGAAAACCTGATCGAAGACCTCGTGGGCGGCACCGATGGGCGCGGCCTGTTCGAGAGCCTCGTGTCGAGTTTTTCGAAAGCCTCTTGATGCAACGGCGGGGATGAGGCGCCCCACGGATAAGGAATATGACGCATTTCCCCTCCCCCTTGTGGGGAGGGTCAGGGTGGGGGTGCTGGCGTTACGCTAGTCCAGCTCAGTGCTCACACCCCCACCTCCAACTCCTCCCCACAAGGGGGAGGAGGGCTGCCGGCGCTTTTCCGGTCAGATGTTGAGGACACCTGATTGTCCATTCTCTCTCCCGCTCGGGAGAGGGTGAAAGAAGCGAGACCCCGATGATCCGCAACGACGTCGCCATCACCCCGGAGCTGGTCAAGGAGCACGGGCTGAAGCCGGACGAATACGAGCGCTTCGTGAACCTGATCGGCCGCGAGCCGACCATCACCGAGCTCGGCATCGTGTCGGCCATGTGGAACGAGCATTGCTCGTACAAGTCCTCACGCATCCACCTGCGCGGCCTGCCCACCAAGGCGCCCTGGGTCATCCAGGGACCCGGCGAGAACGCGGGCGTGATCGATATCGGCGACGGCCTGGCCTGCATCTTCAAGATGGAGAGCCACAACCACCCGTCCTTCATCGAGCCCTATCAGGGCGCCGCGACGGGCGTGGGCGGAATCCTGCGCGACGTGTTCACCATGGGGGCGCGCCCCATCGCGTCGCTCAACTTCCTGCGCTTCGGCGAGCCGGACCACCCGAAGACCCCTCACCTCGTCTCGGGCGTGGTCGCGGGCATCGGCGGCTACGGCAATTCCTTCGGCGTGCCGACGGTCGGCGGCAGCGTGGGCTTCGACAAGCGCTACAACGGCAACATCCTCGTCAACGCCATGGCGGTGGGCCTCGCCCGCACGAACGAGATCTTCTACGCCAAGGCCACCGGAATCGGGAACCCGATCGTCTATCTCGGCTCCAAGACCGGCCGCGACGGCATCCACGGCGCCACCATGGCGTCGGCCGAGTTCGACGATGCGTCGGAGGAGAAGCGCCCCACCGTGCAGGTGGGCGACCCCTTCGCCGAGAAGCTGCTGCTGGAAGCCTGCCTGGAGCTCATGAAGTCGGGCGCGGTCATCGCGATCCAGGACATGGGCGCCGCGGGCCTCACCAGCTCGGCGGTCGAGATGGGCGCGAAGGGCAATCTCGGCATCGAGCTCGACCTCGACAAGGTGCCGACCCGCGAGGAGGGCATGACCGCCTACGAGATGATGCTGTCCGAGAGCCAGGAGCGCATGCTCATGGTGCTCAAGCCCGGCATGGAAAAGGAAGCCGAGGCCATCTTCCACAAATGGGGCCTGGACTTCGCGGTGATCGGCAAGACCACCGATACGCTGCGCTTCGTCATCAAGCACCAGGGCGAGGTGAAGGCGGATCTCCCGATCAAGGAACTCGGCGACGAGGCCCCGCTCTATGATCGCCCTTGGGTGGAGAGCCCCAAGCAGCCCGTGATCGCGCCCGACAGCGTGAAGGCGCCGATGTCCGAGGCCGAGGCGCTCCTCAAGCTCGTCGGCTCGCCGGACCAGTGCTCGAAGCGCTGGGTCTGGGAGCAGTACGACCACCTGATCCTCGGCAACACGGTCCAGACGCCCGGCGGCGACGCCGCCATCGTGCGCGTCGAGGACGGCCCGAAGGGCCTTGCCCTCACCACCGACGTGACGCCGCGCTATTGCGAGGCCGACCCCTTCGAGGGCGGCAAGCAGGCGGTGGCGGAAGCCTGGCGCAACATCACGGCGGTCGGCGGCCTGCCGCTGGCGATCACCGACAACCTCAACTTCGCCAGCCCCGAGCGGCCCGAATCCATGGGCCAGTTCGTCGGCTGCGTGAAGGGCATCGGCGAGGCCTGCAAGGCGCTCGACTTCCCGGTCGTGTCCGGCAACGTCTCGCTCTACAACGAGACCAACGGCCAGGGCATCCTGCCCACCCCGGCGATCGGCGGCGTCGGCCTCCTCGACGACGTGACGGTGAACGCCTCCATCGCGTTCAAGCGGGAGGGCGAGGCCATCCTCCTCATCGGCGCCACGCAGGGCTGGCTCGGCCAATCGATCTACCTGCGCGACATCTGCGGCCGGGAGGAAGGCGCTCCGCCGCCGGTGAACCTCGCCGAGGAGAAGCGCAACGGCGATTTCGTGCGCCAGCTCATCCGCTCCGGCCAGGTGAAGACCGTGCACGACCTCTCGGACGGCGGCATCGCGCTGGCTCTCGCCGAGATGGCCATGGCGGGCAATGTGGGGGCCGAGATCACGGCCGTCCCGGAAGGGCTGCCGCTCCACGCCTTCCTGTTCGGCGAGGACCAGGCCCGTTACCTGATTGCCGTCGATGAGGACGTGGCGGCCGACATCCTCTACGAGGCCGGCGCCATCGGCATTCCGGCCGTGACGCTCGGGGTGACCGGGGGCGACGCGTTGATTCTCCCCGGCCGCCAGGCCATATCCGTGAAGCAATTGAAGGCGGCCCACGAAGCCTGGCTGCCGGAATACATGACCGGCAAGGCTTGAGGAGTTTGATCCATGCCAATGAATGCCCATGACATCGAGAGCATGATCAAGGCCGCCCTGCCGGATGCCGTGGTCGAGATCAAGGACCTGGCGGGCGACGGCGACCACTACGCCGCCACCGTCACGTCCTCGGCCTTCAAGGGCAAGTCACGGGTTCAGCAGCACCAGATGGTCTATGCAGCGCTGCAAGGCCGCATGGGGGGCACGCTGCATGCCCTTGCATTGACGACGCTGGCACCCGACAATTGAGACGCAGCCCGGCGCCTTGACCGTCGGGACGAAGGAGAATTCCATGGCTGACGCCAACCAGATCATCGAGAATGAAGTGAAGTCCAACGACGTCGTGCTGTTCATGAAGGGCACGCCGCAATTCCCCATGTGCGGGTTCTCGGGACAGGTGGTCCAGATCCTCAACTATCTCGGCGTGCCCTACAAGGGGGTCAACGTGCTCGAGGACGAGACCATCCGGCAGGGCATCAAGGATTATTCCAACTGGCCGACCATTCCCCAGCTCTACGTGAAGGGCGAGTTCGTCGGCGGCTGCGACATCACCCGCGAGATGTTCCAGGCCGGTGAGCTGCAGCAGCTCTTCGCCGATAAGGGCATCCAGGTCCAGCAGAGCGCCTGAGGCGGGCTCATTTCCCGAATAAACAAGGCGGGGCGCTTGCCCCGCCTTTTTTCATGCGCCCCCGCAATCGAGGGGCGTCATATGTCGCATTCCTTGAACGGCTCAGTTTCCGGCACAATAGCGCATCGTGCGGACCCAGCGGGCCGCGCCAGCGAAAAGTGGATCCGGTTTTCGCTGACGCGGCCCTCAGGGTCCATTTTGAACGATGCGCCAGCCAAGAGAGGAAGCATCGGACCCAAAAGTGCAAGTCCACTTTTGGGTCCGATGCTCTAAACTGTGCTGAACACAACAGAAATGCCGCTCAACACAGAATAACAAGGAGCGGTGAGAAGGGGCTGTTCCATGATCGAACCCGAGACGAACGTCGTTGCCTTCAAGCCGCGCAAGGCCGTGACCCATCACCCCAGGAGCCTGATGGAGCGGATCTATGCCGCCGGTTCGCTCGCCATCCGGGCGGATGACCGGGCCACCAAGACGGCGGCCGTCATGCTGCAGGCCCTCGGCTTCCTGGTGATCGAGGAGATTCTCGCCGACGGCACGCCGCGCCGGCTCCAGCGCGGCGAGGCCCGGCAGGCCATGGACCGGCCGTGGCGGCTCTCGAAGCCGGCCTTTTCCGGCACGATCGGCGTCCCGGACGGCGGCGGAGCGTTTCCGGCCTAACTCCGCCCCAGAGCCGCCTTCATGAAGGTGACGGCATCGGGCGAGGACCATTCGGCCGGCCCCTTCAGCAGGGCGACCTCGCAGCCTGAAGGATCGACCACGAAGGTGGTCGGCAGGCCGACCACATGGCCGGATTTCTGCAGCACCTGCAGCAGCTTGCCTTCCGGATCGGCGTGATAGGCCAGGTTCGTGATCCCGTTCTCCTGCAGCCAGGCCTTCGGCTTCTCGCGGTTGCGGGTGTCCACGTTGATGGCCACGACCTGGAAGTCGGGGCCGCCCAGCTCGGTCTGGAGCCTGTCGAGGGCCGGCATCTCCTCGCGGCAGGGCACGCACCAGGTCGCCCAGAGGTTGACCAGGATCGTCTTGCCCTTGAAGTCGGCGAGGTTCATGGGCTGGCCCTCGGGGCCCGTGAAGGCGATGACGGGCGGCGGCTTCGGAGCGCTGCTCACCCCGACGGCCGCCACCTCGCCCTTGGCGAGGGGCTTGAGGCGCTCCGTCGTCGTCCGCGCGGCCTTGCACTCGGCCACGCCGGCCGCCATGGGATCGCGGGGCGCCAATCCGTACCAGGCCGCACCTGCGCCGACGGCGCCGAGAGCCACGAGACCGAGAAGCCAGCTTTTCCGGGATTGCAATGCGTTCGACATGGCCCGTGATGTGGCGCTTTTTGGCGCGAGCCTCAAGCCCCGAATGCGCAAGCGCGGCCGTTCGGTCGATCACGAACGCGTAGAGCGCCCGGCCCGCCGCCGTCCACACCTTGCCTCTCGCATCTGCGGACACTTCCAGTTATGGTGCGGCCACGTTTCGGAGCTTGTAATGTCGTCCAGCCTGTCTCTCTCCCGCGCGGTCCTGGTTGCGGGCCTCCTCGTTCTCGGTCTGACCGCCTGCGGCCGCCGTGGCGCGCTCGAGCCGCCGCCGGATGCCTCCGCGGAGGCGGCCGAGACCCAGACCCAGGTTCCGACGAGCGACGCGACCCTGCCCTCGCCGGTCGGCACGCCGCGTGCAAGCGCGCGCCGGGGCTACACGATTCCGAACAAGCCGTTTATTCTCGATCCGCTGCTCTAGGCCTTTTCGATGCACCATTTTGCCTATCGTGACGGCGTCCTCCACGCGGAGGACGTCGATCTGCGCCGACTCGCGGACGAGGTCGGGACCCCGTTCTATTGCTATTCCTCCGCCACCCTGGAGCGTCACTACAGGGTCTTCGCCGAGGCTTTCGCCGATACGGACGCCCTCGTCTGCTACGCCATGAAGGCCAATTCCAACCAGGCCGTGCTGAAGACCTTGAGCCGTCTCGGGGCCGGCATGGACATCGTGTCCGGGGGCGAGCTGCGCCGGGCGCTGGCTGCCGGCGTGCCGGGCGGTCGCATCGTGTTCTCCGGCGTCGGCAAGACGAAGGACGAGATGGCCTTCGCGCTCGACAGCGGCATCCTGTGCTTCAACGTGGAATCCGAGCCGGAGCTCGAGGCGCTGTCCGAGGTTGCGCTGTCCAAGGGCGTCCGCGCTCCCGTGTCGATCCGCATCAACCCGGACGTGGACGCCAAGACCCATGCCAAGATCTCGACCGGCAAGTCCGAGAACAAGTTCGGCATCCCCATCGCCCGCGCCCGCGAGGTCTATGCCCGGGCGGCGGCGCTGAAGGGGATCGAGGTCACCGGCGTCGACATGCATATCGGCAGCCAGATCACGGATCTCGCCCCTTACGACAACGCGGCCGCCCTTCTGGCCGAGCTTGCCCGCGACCTGATGGCCGACGGACACAGGCTGCATCACATCGATCTCGGCGGCGGCCTCGGCGTGCCCTATCGCGAGGACAACGAGCCCCCGCCCGATCCGCAGGCCTACGCGGCGATCATCAAGCGCCACACCAAGGATCTCGGCCTCAAGCTCGTGTTCGAGATGGGCCGCATGATCGCCGGCAATGCGGGCGTGCTCATCGCCCGGGTGATCTACGTCAAGCAGGGCGCCGACAAGCCCTTCGTCATCGTCGACGCGGCCATGAACGATCTCATCCGCCCGACGCTCTACGAAGCCCATCACGATATCAAGCCGGTCGTCGAGGCTTCGCCCGACACGCCCCGCATCGTCGCCGACGTGGTCGGACCCGTCTGCGAGACCGGCGATTATCTCGCCCTGTCCCGCGACATGCCGGCCGTCAGGGCCGGCGACCTCATCGCCATCATGACGGCCGGCGCCTACGGGGCTGTTCAGGCCAGCACCTACAACACCCGGCCCCTCGTGCCCGAGGTGCTCGTGCGCGGCCACGATCACGCCGTGGTGCGCCCGCGCCCGACCTATGACGCGCTGATCGGGCTCGATCGGATTCCGGCCTGGCTGGACTGAGCAGGGCCCCGCGCGGAACAGCGGCGGCGGCGAAAGGATTGAGCATCAAAGGGACCTGAAGGCGGGCTCCGCCTTCGGGTCCGATGCTCCTGCACACGCTCGAGCTTTCCGATCGGTCACCTCTTGTTGAAGCGCCGTGCGCAATTGACCGCTGGTCATCCGGGACATGCGTGCTAGCTTTTTCCTGGGGGACATCTGCACAGGCCGTGCAGCGGGAGATGGTTGGCATGAGCGAAGGCGCGAACCCGACGCCTGGGCGCAATCCCCTGAACCAGCGGTTCGGGCGTCTGGTCGCACAGGCGCGCTGGTCCCTCTGGTGGGAGGAGGCCTGGCCCCGGATGTGGCTGCCGCTCGCCATCGTCCTCCTGTTCCTGACCCTGTCCTGGCTCGGCCTCTGGCTCGACACCCCGTCCCTGTGGCGCACGATCGGCCTGGGCCTGTTCACGGCCGCCTTTCTCCTGTCGCTCTGGCCTCTCCTGCGCCTGCGCATGCCCAGCCGGACGCGCGCCCTCGACCGGCTCGACCGGGAAACGGGCCTGAGCCACGGCCCGGCCCGCGTCCTCGACGATACGCTCGCCCTCGGGGCCGCGGATCCCGGCACCAAGGCTCTCTGGGTGCTTCACCGCAAGCGCGCGGAGGAAGCCGTCGGTCAGATGCGCGTCGGCCTCCCGCAGCCCGGCATGGCCAAGCGCGACCGCTATGCCCTGCGGGCCGCGGGCATCCTGGCCCTGGTGACGAGCGCCTTCGTGGCAGGACCCGAGATCGGCTCGCGGCTCGCCGCAGCCTTCGACTGGCGCAAGCTCGAGACCGCGTCCCCGTCCTTCCGCATCGACGGATGGATCGATCCGCCCCTCTATACCCGCACCCCGCCGCTCATGATCGACCTGGCGCGGGGGCAGAACCTGCGGGCCCCGGTCCATTCCACGGTCGTCGTCCGGATCGCCGGCGAGGGCAGCGCCGAGGTCAAGCCGGGCAAGGGCCTTACGCCCCTGCCCGCCAAGGCCAACCAGCGCGCCGACATGCGCGAGGAGCGCTACAAGCTCGACGGCTCGAGCGAGCTGACGGTCAGCACGAGCTTCGCGCACAGCGTGACCCTGACCATCGAGGCCATTCCCGACCAGCTGCCCGAAATCGCCTTCACCATGCCGCCCGAGGTGAATGCCCGCGGCACCTTCACCTTGAGCTACAAGGGCAAGGACGATTACGGCATCGTCTCCCTCGAAGGCATCATGGAGAAGGCCGACAACAGCAAGGGGCGCTCTCTCGTGCAGGCGCCCCAGCTCACCCTGGCCCTCCCGAGCCATGAGGAGAACGCGCCGGACACCAAGTCTCCGGTCGACCTCACGAACCATGCCTGGGCCGGCGCACCGGTGACGATCCGGCTCAAGGCCAAGGACGAGGCAGGCCAGGAAGCCCTGAGCGAGACCATCAGCTTCACGCTGCCGCAGCGTCCCTTCACCAATCCTCTCGCCAAGGCTCTGGTCGAGCAGCGGCGCAACCTCGTGCTCTCTCCCGACGACCGCAAACGCGTCCAGGTGGCCCTCGATGCCCTGCTGATCGCGCCCGAGGAATACACGCCGCAATGGGGCGTGTTCATGGGACTGCGGACTGCGGCCGAGCGCCTGCGCGTCGCCAGGACCGACCAGGAGCTGCTCGATGTGGCCGACTGGCTCTGGGCCATGGCGCTCCAGATCGAGGACGGCAACCTCTCCGATGCGGAACGGGAGCTGCGCGCCGCCCAGGAGCGCCTGAAGGAGGCCATGGACCGGGGCGCGACGGACGAGGAGATACGGCGCCTCACGGAGGAGCTGCGGCAGGCCATGGACAAGTTCCTGCGGGAATTCGCCCAGCGCATGCAGCAGAACCAGCAGTCGCAGAACCAGAACCGGCAGACCCCTCCCGACCGGATGATCTCGCAGGACGATCTCAACCGCATGCTGCGCCAGATGGAAGAGGCCATGCGCCGCGGCGATGTGGCCGAAGCCCAGCGCCTTCTCGAGCAGCTGCGCAACATCCTCGAGAACCTGCAGACCGCCCAGCCCAACAGCCGCATGACCGATCCGCTCGGGCGCGAGATGAACCAGGCCATGCAGGATCTGGAGGACATGGCGCGCGAGCAGCAGAACCTGCGCGACGAGACCTTCCGCGACGGCCAGAACCGGCGCATGCAGCAGGGCGACCGCCCTCGCCAGGGGCAGCGTCAGGGCCAGCGCCAGCAGGGCCAGCGTCAGCAAGGCCAGCAAGGTCAGCAGGGAGAGGGCCAGGAACAGGCGGAGGACGGCCAGGGCGGCCAGGATCAGGATCCCCTGGGCCTGAGGCAGCGGCAGCAGGCCCTGAGGGAAAAGCTGGAGGAGCTGCAGCGGCGAATGCAGGGCATGGGCATGCAGAACGAGCAGGGCCTGGGCGATGCCGAGCAGGCCATGCGCGAGGCCGAAGGGGCGCTCGGCCAGGGCCAGGACGGCCCGGCGGTCGACGCGCAGGGAAGGGCGCTCGAAAACCTCCGGCGCGGCATGCAGGGCATGGCGCAGCAGATGCAGCAGATGCAGCAGGGCGACGGCCAGGGGAACGAGCAGGCGGGCGACCAGCCGGGCCAGGGTAATCCGCAGGGCAACCAGCAGACCGGACAACGCGACACCGATCCCCTGGGGCGGCCGACGCGCAACCGGGACTATTCCGACGGTCGCGTGGAGGTCCCCAGCGCCAGCCAGTCACCGGCTCAACGGGCGCAACGGATCTTGGAAGAATTGCGGCGCAAGCTGGGCGACCCGAGCCGGCCGCAGGAGGAGCTCGATTATTTCGAGCGGCTGCTGCGCCGGAACTGATGCCCGCGCATCCTTCGGCGCGGAACGGGACGCCCGCGCGGTGCGACACCGTCGACAGGCCTCTTGCCTCCCCGGCAGGTTCAGGCCACGTTCGCGCGAACCTTCAATGGAATCACAATGACGAGTTTTGTCGATCTGCTGGTGCCGGTAGCCGTGCTGGCCGTCGCCTTCGTGCTGCTCCTGGGCCTGGTCAACATGCTGCGCGGCGGAAACGCCAATCGGTCGCAGCACCTGATGAGGATGCGTGTCCTGCTTCAGTTCGTGGCGATCATCATCATCATGGGCGTCATCTGGTGGCGCGCTGCCTGACGTTGGGAGACGTGTGGAAACCGGGACAGTTTTCCACATGACGCCCCGAGCGTCTCCTTATTGACACTTTTTCGCCACGGTCTGTATTAAGACAACGTTAGCCATGACGGCATAGCCTTATGGTCTCATTTTTATTGGGTTACGGATCTTTTTATGCGCATCAGTCCAGCCATAGGCATGAGCCTTCTGGCCCTCTTCGCAGGGTCGACAGGCGTCCTGGGCTCCGACTTCAAGCGGCAAGCAAATTCCTTCCAGGCTCCATCGCAACCGAATTTCCTGTCAGAATTCCGTTTTGGCTTGTCTGCCCAGGATCCCTGGGGCGTGGAAGGACGTGACGGTTCCGCCAATCTCACCGGCGAAATCCTCTTTGCGAAGCCCTTTACGGCCTCGGACCTTTTCACCAGCTATTTCATCCCCCGCCCGCATGTGGGCGGCAGCCTGAATTTCGATGGCCGGACGAGCTTCGCCTATGCGGGCCTGTCCTGGACGATCGACGTGACGCCCAACGTCTTCGTCGAAGGCAGCTTCGGCGGCGCCATCCACAATGGCAAGGACCATCCCTTCGCCGACAGCAGGGCTCTCGGCTGCTCGCCGCTGTTCCGTGAATCGGGTTCGGTGGGGGTGCGGCTTTCCGCGAACTGGAGCGTGATGGCGACCATCGAGCACCTGTCCGACGGTGGGACCTGCTCGGACGAGAATAGAGGCTTGACGAATGTCGGCGCGCGGGTTGGGTATTCATTCTAGCTGAATTCCAACCCTCGGGCTCTCCATGGTCGTCCTCAACCGCATCTACACCCGCACCGGCGACAAGGGCACCACGGCACTGGCCGCCGGCGGCCGGCGCCCGAAATACGATCTCCGCATCGAGGCCTATGGCACGGTAGACGAGACCAATGCCTGCATCGGCCTTGTCCGCCTCCACACGGCCGGGCAGGAGATCGACACGATGCTGGGCCGCATCCAGAACGACCTGTTCGAACTCGGCGCCGACCTCGCAACGGTCGAGACGGGCAAGCCCCTCCCCTATGAACCCTTGCGCATCACTCAGGGGCAGGTGGACCGTCTCGAGCAGGAAATCGACCGGCTCAATGCGGACCTGTCGGTCCTGCGCTCCTTCGTCCTTCCGGGCGGCACGCCTGCCGCGGCCGCGCTCCATCTCGCCCGCACGGTCTGCCGCCGCGCGGAGCGCCATGTAGTGGAGCTGATGGAGAGACCGGGCGAGACGGTCTCCCCGGAATCCGTGAAATACCTGAATCGCCTGTCCGATTTCCTTTTCGTCGCATCCCGTTATGTTAATGATAAGGGTGCGCTCGACGTTCTCTGGGTGCCCGGCCAGAACCGCTGAAGGAGCGGCGCCATGTTTCTGCCGCTGCACGATGGCGTTCCGCTCAAGCACATGAAGACGCCGTTCGCGACGCGGCTCCTGATCGGGATCTGCGTCGTCGCCTATCTTTTCACCTTCTACGGTCCCCTCGGGGAGGACGCGGTGGTGGGCGGCCTCGGCTTCATCCCGTCGGTGCTGTTCGGCACCGAGGTGCTGCCCGAAGGCTTTCCCTTCGTGCCCGTCGAGCTCACCTTGGCCACCAACATCTTCCTCCACGGCTCGCTGTTCCACCTCATCGGCAACATGCTGTTCCTCTGGGTGTTCGGCGACAACGTGGAGGACGCCATGGGGCATCTCCGCTTCATCCTGTTCTTCCTGCTCTGCGGAACGGCCGCGAGCCTGGCCCATGCCTTCATCACGGTGGAGCCGCACCGCCCGCTCATCGGCGCCTCCGGCGGGGTGTCGGGCGTGGTGGCGGCCTATCTCATCCTCTATCCGCGTGTGAAGATCTGGGGCCTGTTCCTGAAGGGCATTCCGCTGCACTTGCCCGCCTATTGGGCGATCGGCTTCTGGTTCGCGCTCCAGTTCCTCTCAGCCTTCATCGGCGGGGACGACAGCGTGGGATGGTTCGCCCATCTGGGCGGCTTCGTTGTCGGGGCCATGCTCATTCCCGTCATGCGCCGCCGCTACGATCCCGTGCTCGCCCGCGTCGAGGCGCAGGGGATGCAGACGCCGCCCTGACGGCGGCACATACCCCCTCACCGCGCCCGGGGCGAAAAGTGCATTTCACTTTCGAGCCCGATGCTCTAGGTTCCGATCCGCCTTTTTCCTATATGTCTGGAGGGCTGGTTTTCGGCCATATCCGGACCCGATCTTTGGTGAGGACAGAGAATGAAGCTTCTTGTGTGTGTGAAGCGGGTTGTGGACTACAACGTGAAGATCCGGGTGCGTCCGGACGGGTCGGGCGTGGAACTGGCCAACATCAAGATGTCCATGAACCCCTTCGACGAGATCGCCGTCGAGGAGGCCGTGCGCCTCAAGGAACAGGGCAAGGCCACCGAGATCGTCGCCGTCTCCATCGGGCCGCAGCAATCGGCCGAGACCATCCGCACTGCGCTCGCCATGGGAGCCGACCGCGGCATCCTGGTCAAGACCGACGCCGTCGTCGAGCCGCTGGCGGTGGCCAAGCTCCTGGCCAAGGTGGTCGAGCAGGAGAAGCCCGACCTCGTCATCATGGGCAAGCAGGCCATCGACGACGATGCCAACCAGACCGGCCAGATGCTGGCCGCCCTGCTCGGCTGGCCGCAGGGCACCTTCGCGTTCAAGGTGAACGTGGGCGAGGGCTCGATCGACGTCACCCGCGAGGTCGACGGCGGGCTGCAGACGGTGGGCCTGAAGCTGCCCGCCATCGTGACCACGGACCTGCGCCTCAACGAGCCGCGCTATGCCTCGCTGCCCAACATTATGAAGGCCAAGAAGAAGCCCCTCGACGAGACCTCGCCGGAGACGCTCGGCGTCGACGTGGCCCCGCGCCTGAAGGTGCTCAAGACCGCCGAGCCCGGCGGCCGCAAGGCGGGCGTGAAGGTCGGCTCCGTGGCCGAACTCGTCTCGAAGCTGAAGACCGAAGCCGGCGTGCTCTAAGGGAGAACAAGAACAATGACCACATTGCTGATTGCCGAGCACGACAACGCTCACCTCAAGGATGCCACCCACAAGGCGCTCTCCGCCGCCAAGGCCCTGGGCGCGCCCGTCCATGTGCTGGTTGCCGGTTCCAATGCCAAGGCCGCGGCCGAAGCGGCTGCCAAGTGTGAGGGCGTCGAGAAGGTGCTGCTGGCCGACGCGCCTGCTTACGAGCACCAGCTCGCCGAGCCGCTTGCGGCCCTGATCGTCTCGCTGGCCGGGCCCTACGCGGCCCTGGTGGCGGCGGCCACCACCACGGGTAAGAACGTGATGCCCCGCGTGGCGGCCCTGCTCGACGTGATGCAGGTCTCCGACATCACCAAGGTGGTATCGCCCGACACCTTCGAGCGCCCGATCTATGCCGGCAACGCCATCCAGACCGTGCAGGCCACCGATGCCAAGACGGTGATCACGGTGCGCACCGCCGCCTTCCCGGCGGCCGGCGAGGGCGGCTCTGCCCCGATCGAGACGGTGACTGCCGCCGAGGATCCCCAGCTGTCGAGCTTCAAGGGCGAGGAGATCGCGCAGAGCGACCGGCCTGAGCTGACCTCGGCGAAGATCATCATCTCGGGCGGCCGCTCGCTCGGCTCGGCCGAGAACTTCGCCAAGTACATCGAGCCCATCGCCGACAAGCTCGGCGCGGCCATGGGCGCCTCGCGCGCCGCGGTGGATGCGGGCTATGCCCCCAACGACTGGCAGGTCGGCCAGACCGGCAAGGTGGTGGCGCCGGACCTCTACATCGCGGTGGGAATTTCAGGCGCCATTCAGCACCTGGCCGGCATGAAGGACTCCAAGGTGATCGTGGCGATCAACAAGGACGAGGAGGCGCCGATCTTCCAGATGGCCGATTACGGCCTCGTCGGGGACCTCTTCACCATCCTCCCGGAACTCAAGGAGGAGTTGACCAAAGCCGGTCAATAAGGTCAGGAATAGTGACGGACCGGGCGAGCTCTCCGCCCGGCCGCTTTCGACGGTTGGATGCAGGCAGCGGATCAGATGGGTATAGAGATCAAAACGGTTGGCGTTGTCGGCTCGGGACAGATGGGCAGCGGCATCGCCCATGTCTGCTCGCTCGCGGGATTGAACGTCCGGCTCAACGATCTCTCGGAAGATCGGATCAATGCCGGGCTGGCCACGATCAACGGCAATATGGCCCGTCAGGTCTCCAAGGGCGTCATCAGCGATGCCGACCGGCAGGCGGCGCTCGACCGGATCAAGCCCGCCCGCACCTATGACGACCTGTCCGCCTGCGATCTCGTCATCGAGGCCGCGACCGAGAACGAGGAGGTGAAGCGCAAGATCTTCACCAATCTCAGCCCGTCGCTCCGCCCCGATGCGCTGCTCGCCACCAACACGTCGTCGATCTCGATCACCCGTCTGGCGGCCGCTACGGACCGGCCGGAGCGGTTCATCGGCATCCACTTCATGAACCCGGTGCCGGTGATGCAGCTCGTCGAGCTGATCCGCGGCATCGCCACCGAGGACCACACCTACGAGTCGGCCAAGGAGTTCATCGGCAAGCTCGGCAAGATCTCGACCGTCTCCGAGGATTTCCCGGCCTTCATCGTCAACCGCATCCTGCTGCCGATGATCAACGAGGCGATCTACACCCTCTATGAGGGCGTGGGCTCCGTGGAAGCCATCGACACGGCCATGCGGCTCGGCGCGAATCACCCCATGGGGCCGTTGCAGCTTGCGGATTTCATCGGGCTCGATACCTGCCTGTCGATCATGCAGGTGCTGCACGAGGGCCTGGCCGATTCCAAGTACCGCCCCTGCCCGCTCCTGGTGAAATACGTGGAGGCGGGCTGGCTCGGGCGGAAGACGAAGCGCGGCTTCTACGACTACCGCGGCGAGAAGCCGGTTCCGACGCGCTAAAGCATCGATCCCAAAAGCGGCTTGCGCTTTTGGGATCGAATCCGGCGCTTCCTTTAGGGATGAGCGCATCCTTCCCGCATGCCCTAGGGGCCGCACGATGCCCAAGGACCGGACGCGCGGCCGTCAGACGAGGCGCCTGAAGGCGTCCGCGAAAAAGTAGGGCCCGAAGCTCCACAACCCGGCCCAGAGCACGGCCCCGAGGGCATTCGCCACGGCGAAACGATGCCAGGGCATCCCGACCGCGCCGGCGACCAGTCCGTTGAGCTGCCGCAGCACGACGATGAAGCGCGCCGTGAGAACCATGAAGAACCCCTTGGTCTTCGCCGCCTTCTCCATGCCGGCCAGCCGTTCCGGCGTCAGCTTCACGGCCGAACCGAACCTGTTCAGGAGGGGGCGGCCGCCGAACCGGCCGATGAGGTAGCCGGTGCTGTCCCCGAGAACGGCCCCGGCCCAGGCCGCCAGAAAGACGTGGCCGATCTCGAGATCGCCGCGGATGGCCAGGAGGGACGCGGCGATCAGAGCGCTCTCCCCGGGCAGCGGCGCCCCGAAGGACTCGAAGTAAAGGATGACGAGAAGAGCCCAGACCCCATAAGTCACGATGGCCGGCTCAATCCAGGCCAGGCCTTGCTGCAGGAGGCTCATCTAAACACCCAAGTGGCTGGAATCAGTCCTGATTTGCCCACCGTGCACTTCCTGTGGGTGCGTCACAAACGTATGAAACCGGATCTTCACAACAGTGTCATACTGCCTATAGTCTAATCCGACGGGATACGACGCTTCTCTTGTCCTGCGCATCGTTCGGAAAAGTGGTTCCGGTTTTCCGGGTCGGACAATGCGCCAGCCAAGAAGAAGGGCATCGACCAGATCCCAAAAGTGGTGTCCACTTTTGGGGCCGATGCTCTGAGGAGGTGAGGTGACGATACACGTCCAGCCTGTTGTGCGACCGGAGGCCTGCCCGGCCCTCGTCCTCAATGCCGATTACCGGCCTTTGAGCTACTACCCCTTGTCCATCTGGTGCTGGCAGGATGCGATCAAGGCGGTGTTCCTGGACAGGGTCAACATCGTCTCGGAATATGACAAGGTCGTGCGAAGTCCGACCTTCGAGATCCGCCTCCCCTCGGTCATATCGCTCAAAACCTACGTCAAGCCGTCACGTCACCCGGCCTTCACCCGCTTCAACGTCTTCCTGCGCGACCGCTTCAGCTGCCAATATTGCGGCGACCGCGAGGACCTTACCTTCGATCACGTCATCCCCCGGTCCAAGGGCGGGCAAACCACCTGGGAGAACGTCGTCGCCGCCTGCGCGCCCTGCAATCTCCGCAAAGGAGACAAGCTGCCCCGCGAGGTGGAAATGTGGCCCCGGCAGAGTCCCTTCGCCCCGACCGTCCACGACCTCCACTCCAACGGCCGCCTCTTCCCGCCCAACTACCTCCACGACAGCTGGATGGATTATCTTTACTGGGACAGCGAGCTGGAGCCTTAAGAGCCCTCTCGTTAGGTCAGTCGCCCCCTCGCCGCGACTGGCAGCTCGCCGACGATCCTGTCGCCCCGCACCGTCACCAGCCGGTCCACCATGTTCACCACCACGCAGACATGGTTCGGCACGATGCGCACCACATCGCCGATGCTCGGACGATCGTTGCAGGCCGACAGGTCGAGGAACCCGTGCTCCTCGGCGAAGCGGGCGATCTTGGCCTGGGGATGCTCGAGGATGAGGCCATGCCCCTCGAGGCCGCCCGTGTCGCTCGTCAGGGTCTTCGAGCCGGAATCGAGGATTCCCCGCTCGGGGCCGGCGCGGCTGACCACCGTCGCATAGACCGTGAGCGCGCAATCCTCCAGCTGCGCGACGCCGGCGGCCAGCATCATGCGGTCGTTGAACACCGAGGTCCCGGCCCGGTGCTCGGTCACGCCCTTGATCCTGCCGAGATTGACCAGGTTGGGGGTTCCGCCCGTCGACACGATGCGCGGCGCGAGGCCGAACTCACGGATGCCGGCGTTTGCCGCATCGAGGAAGGCCTGGGTCTCCGCCACGGCATTCTCCGGCGGATAGAGCATGAAGCCCGCGAACGAGAGCCCGGGCCGGGACGCGATGTCCCGGGCCAGCGCCACGGCTTCCGCCACCGTCTCGACGCCGGCCCGCTTGCGTCCGGTATCGCATTCCACCACCACGTCGAGGTCGCGCCCCGCGATGGCGGCGGCCTGCGGCAGGCCCGCGACCACGACCGGGTTGTCGGCCGCCACGGTGACCTTCGTGTGCGACAGCAGCCGGCCGAGGCGGCTCAGCTTCTCCTCGCCGAGGAGGTTGTAGGCGATGAGGATGTCGTCCTGGCCGCTCTCGGCCATGATCTCGGCCTCGCCCAGCTTCTGGCAGGTGATGCCGCGCGCGCCCGCATCGCGCTGCATGGCGGCGATGGCCGGGCTCTTGTGCGTCTTGATGTGCGGGCGATTGGCGATTCCGGCGGCCTCGCACAGGGCCTGCACCCGGGCAATGTTGCGCTCGACCACGTCGAGATCGATCACCACGGCGGGCGTCCCGAATTGGCGCGCCACCTCGTCCTTGAGAGCCTCGATGCCCATGCAATGTCCCCGGCCTGTTTCGAGCGAGGCTAGCGCATCGTGCGAAAAAGTGGATCCGGTTTTTCCGGTCCATCCGATGCGCCAGCCAAGAGAAGAAGCATCGGATGAATCCCAAAAGTGCAAGTCCACTTTTCACGTCCGATGCTCTAACGGGCTGGCTTATGCGGATGTAAGTCCTACCGGCCTAAGTAAAACCCCTTGCGGGCCGCGGCGCTGGCCGCGAAGGCGGCAAGGGCGAGCGAGATCAGCACGTTCCAGCCCGCGAGCGACAGGCCGAGGAAGCGCCAGGCGGCTTCCGTGCAGCTCACCACGCGGGTGTTCTGCAGCTGGTTGAGGAAATCGCCCATGTTGCCCGCGCCTGCGCCCGACCCGCCCCCGCAATCGCTCGGGCCCGCGAAGAAGCCCCACTCGACCCCGGAATGATAGGCGCCGAGCCCCGCGCTGACGACGAAGACCAGCGCCAGGCACCACAGCCCGGCGCGCGCATAGCGCGGCGGCAGGAGCGCGGCCAGGAGGCCGAGCGGAATGGCGATGTAATAGGGATTGCGCTGGATCAGGCAGAGCTTGCACGGCACATAGCCGAAGACATGCTCGAAGACGAGCGCGCCGCCGACCGTGGCCGCAGCGCCCAGAGCCACGGCCAGGGCAGCCTGCCGCATGGTGAGGCTGATCCGCATCGCCCCCCTCCCTCTAGAACAGGTAGCGGAAGGCCACGAAGCCGCCGATGAAGGCCGCGATGGCCAGGGCCGCCACCAGATTGAAGTTGTTGTCGATGATCGATTTGATCTTCGGTCCGAACTTGCTCATCAGCAGGGCGATGATGAAGAAGCGGGCGCCACGGGTCAGGATCGACAGCACGATGAACCAGCCGAGATGGTAGCCCGCGAAGCCCGAGGTGATCGTCACGAGCTTGTAGGGGATCGGCGTCAGGCCCTTCAGCAGGATCACCCAATGGCCGTACTCGGCATAGGCGTGCCGGAAGGTCTCGGCCCCCTCGGTGAGTCCATAGAGCTGGAACAGCCAGGCTCCGATGGAATCGTAGAGCCCCAGCCCGATGAAATATCCCAGGACGCCGCCCAGCACCGAGGCGATCGTGCAGATCAGCGCATAGGACCAGGCCTTGTCGGGCCGGGCCAGCATCATCGGCACGAGCATCACGTCCGGCGGAACCGGAAAGAACGAGCTTTCCGAGAAGGAGACCAGCGCCAGCGCGTAAGGGGCCGAGGGTCGGGCCGCGAGGGACAAGGTCCAGTCGTAGAGGCGTCTAAGCATCGAGGTTCCGACAGGTTCAGATCCGGATCGAGGCCTTCGCCCCGCGCCTCTTTGAGCACAAGGCGGCCGGAATTGCGAGAGTCAAGCCTTGCGGCTTGCGTTCACATCTCTCGCATTGACCAACCTTCGCCGCCCATGGTACGTCGCGGATCCTTGCCCCTGTGGCGGAATTGGTAGACGCGCTCGACTCAAAATCGAGTTCCGCAAGGAGTGCTGGTTCGATCCCGGCCAGGGGCACCATTCCAGATTTTCGGGTATCGCGGACCTCCCTGGATGGGGGCTCAGTGCCGGCCTGTGCGTCCGGCGAGCCGGGTTGCGCGCCCGCCCCGGACGCGCAGCACGGCGATCGACCGATCAAATGCAGGCCCTTTGACACGCCCCCCTGCGTCCCGCAGCCTAAGCTGACGTGAACGAGGAAGCGTCAAGCTGGAAAAGGCTGATCCAGTCCTCCTTGGGCTTTCATCGGGCCCCAACACTCAGTCTCTCAAGAACGCAAGGATATCCGGGTTGATCACATCCGGATGGACCGTCAGCATCCCGTGTGGGTAATCGGCGTAGAGTTTCAGGACGCTGTTCTTGATCAGCTTCGCTTGGAGCTCGGCAGCCCCCTTGTAAGGCACGATCTGGTCGTCGGTTCCTTGGATCACGAAGGTTGGAACGGTGATCGCCTTCAGGTCATCCGTCTGGTCTGTCTCCGAGAAGGCCTTGATGCCTTCATACTGCGCGAGCGCTCCGCCGGTCATGCCCTGGCGGCACCAGTTATCGATGATGCCCTGCGATACCTTCGCCCCGGGTCGGTTGAAGCCGTAGAACGGGCCGGAGGCCACATCCAGGTAGAACTGCGCCCTGTTCGCCGCCAGCGCCTCACGAAAGCCGTTGAACACGGAGATGGGCGTGCCCTCGGGGTTCGCTTCGGACTTCAGCATGATCGGCGGAATGGCGCTGACCAGTACGGCCTTGGCGACGCGATTCCGAGGTTGGCCGTACCGGGCGACATAGCGCGCGACTTCACCGCCGCCCGTGGAATGCCCGATATGAATGACGTTCCGGAGATCGAGCGACTCGACGACCGCGGCGGCATCCGCTGCGTAGTGATCGATATCATTGCCGGTATCGACCTGCGAGGAGCGCCCGTGACCGCGCCTGTCATGGGCAATGACGCGGTAACCGTTGGCCAGGAAGAACAGCATCTGGTTGTCCCAGTCGTCTGACGACAACGGCCACCCGTGATGGAAGAGAATCGGCTGTGCATCTCTTGGACCCCAGTCCTTATAGAAGATCTGGGTGCCATGATCCGTCGTGACATAACCGCTGCCCATTTCGTTTAATCCTCTCAGAAATTGACCCGCGTCCTGCGCGAGCGCTTTGGGTGAGAAACCGGGCAAACATGCCAGGAGCGCGATCCCCGTCGCCAACTCTCGACGGCTCATTTCGAATGCACGATTTCGCGCCTGGCCGTCCATGTCGATCGCCTCCCGGAGAGTGGATCTCACCACGACTTTAGGCCGCGAAATGGCGGGCTGAAATTCTACTTGCGGTCCGCTGAGTCATACATATGGGCCGCCCGCTCATTCCTTCGGCTCGTCCGGTCATACCTAGGTTTCGCCTCCGCGATGAACATCGGGCAGGAAGCGGCTCTGACCGTCCGTGAGAGCAAGGACGGCCAGCCGCATTGGCCACGAAGGACATGACGTGAATCCAGGATCGGGAAGGGGCTGGCGTTTCCTCGGCACCAGACCGGGATCGCCTCGTGCAGCATTGACGCCGGAACATCGATACCGCACGAGGATGAGTGGCCGATTAGGGAACCGGAGGGGCTACGTCGGTGCCAGGGCAATGCCTCATTCGGCTATCGTTTCGCGGACTGTTTCGAGAGCCCGCGCGCATGACGCCGCATCGCCGGCCCGATCCGCAGCGTGGGCCTGGCTCAGGGACTCGAGCGCCCTCTCATAGGCGGCTCCGTCGCCGAGCCCCTTCTCGGCCCTGGCGATGGATTCGGGGTCGGCTGATGATGATCCTTGGCCGCGGTGCTTTCGCGCCCGCCCGGCCCCGCACCCGCTGTAATGTCGATCCCCGCATCGACGATGGACTGAAGACGGTCGATTTCCGCGGTGCACGGCCCGGCATTAGCGGAGGTTGCCGCAAGGATTGACATCGTCACAAGAACGGAGAGGGAGAGAACGCACCTCGTCTGCGCTCTCCTCGCCGCACAGCTTCGGCCCGATCCATCCATGAATAGGCCCCCTTCGCAAAGGCGTGACGGGATGAAGGGCAAGGTCGAATACCTGCGGCCGGTCCGCTTGAACGATCCTGCCGGCGATTGAACATTCGGGCGAATGGGGCAGCGGCCCTCCTCACCGGACACGACGATCCTCAGGAGGGAAGCTTGTCACTGGTGCGCGGTCACGTCAGACTCGGGACGGAGTTGACGGCACAGAACCTGACGGCAGGCCGATGAATTGGACCGACGCATTCTCTGGAACAGGTCTTTATCTGATGTCCGAGTGGATCATCAGACTGTCGATGCTTCTGGTGATTCCGTTCCGGCGCCCTCCGGAAGCCGCGAAGGGATGGCTTCTGTTCGCGTTCTTCCTGCCTTGGCCGGCGCTCGCTCTCTATCTTCTCATCGGCCGGCCGGAGTACCCGAAGTGGCGGCGCATGCAATTCGCCAGACTGCCTTGTGTGCTCAAGGATGAAGTCGCCCGCGTGAGGAGCCTGCGCGCGCGGCAGGAGCCGGACCTGCCATTCAACTTGGCCCAGGCCGCACGGCTGATTCAGAATCTAGGGCATTTCCCAGCCGTGAACGGCAACGGAGCCGAACTGCTGTCCCGGTATGACGAGACTCTCGATCGCATCGTGTCAGATATCGACGCGGCGACGTCTCACGTCCATATGCTCTTCTACATCCTCGCTTATGACACCAGCGGCAAGAAGGTCATCGCGGCGCTGAAGCGCGCCGTCGAGCGGGGCGTCGCATGTCGCGTCCTCATCGATGCTCTGGGCTCGCACACTTGGAGCTCGTCGGTCATGACAGCCCTCGCCGATGCGGGCGTATCGGCCCATCTCGTGCTCCCACTCAGATTGCTGCGCCGCCGATCGACCCGCGCCGATCTGCGTAATCATCGCAAGATTGCGGTGATCGACGGTCAGGTCGGGTATATCGGCTCTCAGAACATTGTCGATGCCGATTTCAACCCGCGTGTCACCAATCAGGAACTCATGGTGCGGATCCGCGGACCTGCCGTCCTTGAGCTGCAGGTCGTCTTCGTGGCCGACTGGTTCCTCGAGACGGCACAGGTCCTCAAGGAGCCCGGCCTGCTTCCTGAACCTGTCAAGGGGGGCGATGTCGTCGCGCAAGTGCTGCCCAGCGGTCCGGACTATCGTGAGGCGGGCGTCGAGCGCGTCGTCGAGGCGCTCATTCACGGTGCCAGGGAAAGGGTTGTGGTGACGACCCCGTACTTCGTCCCCAGCGAGGCGCTTCTTCATGCGCTGGAAACCGCCGTCCTGCGTGGCGTTGAGGTCCATCTCGTCCTGTCGAAGCCTGTCGATCAGATACTGGTCGGTTTGGCGCAACGGTCCTATTACAGGGAGCTTCTCGACGCGGGGGTAAAGATCCATCTTTACCGAGACAAGCTTCTTCACGCGAAGCACCTGAGTATCGACCAGGATCTGTCGCTGATCGGATCGAGCAACATGGATATGCGATCGTTCATGCTGAATTCCGAGATCAGCCTGGTGCTGTTCGACCGGGAGCTGACATCGCAGCTCCAGGCTGAGCAAGCCCGCTACTTTGCCGGATCCGATCTCTTGCAGGATCAGACGTGGAAAGAGCGCCCGCTTGCTTTGAAGATTGCTGAGAACATTGCGCGCCTTCTCACGCCTCTGCTGTAATGCACCGGCCTCACCGGCCCGGCTCGCGGCTTTCCGATGGAATGCGTCCTCAGGGGCGCTCATCCTTTGCACGCCGCGGCGCTGCAACAAGCGCCAGTGCTGTTTCGGCGCTACGCCCCCTCGTTCTGCGGCAGCTTGGCCGCTTTCGCGGCTGCCCATAGTGAACCGGGATTTACACGCTCCGGATAGAGCGCGAGCATCTTCTCATACAGTTCCAGATGTGTCCTGCAGGTCCTTACAGCTTCGTTGAAATCCAGGATATACCGGCGTGTTTCCTCGATGTGACGCGGTGAGCTGTCCGGATTCATCACCCCATGGCCTGCCACGACAGCCTTCGGGTGCAGAGCCTCTACGAGATCCAATGCCTTGAGCCATTCCTCCCGGGCGCGCTCATCGCATTCGGCGAGGTAGAGATGGGTGTTGTTGTAGACGCAATCACCCGAAACGACCAGATCGATGGAGGGAACATGGAGTGCGGTGGTGTGGGGCGTATCGGTGTGCCCCAATGGAACGATGACCAGTTTCTCTCCCTCTAGAAAGAAGGAGTCCCCCTCGACCGCATCCGGAGCGACGAATGTCGAAGGCAACTGGCCAGGGAACCGCGCTTCCCAGAACGATTCTATGAAATCCGGCTGGATCTGCTGGCGAATGGCTTTGGCGACCAGGGGGGCCGCAATGGCCTTTGCCTGCGGGAACCGCTCGAGAAGGATGCCCAGGCCGAAAAATGATCTCCGTGCGCATGGGTGACGTAGATCGTCGTGAGATTCCTTCCGCTCTCGGATACCCATTGCGCCAGTTCCAGCGAATGCTCTTTCGACAGGAAGGTATCGACGAGAACTGCATCCTTGTCGCCGGAAATGAGCGTGACGCTGTTCGTGACCCAGGCCAGATCTTCCTTTCCCGGCGGAGTGCCCTGGGTAGAACTGCCGCGCCTTTTCGTGAGGAGCTTCCATTGCACGTGAGACATGCGATGTCCTCTCTTCTGAATCTATCCAGGGACAGTCATTCGACGTTGCGATATCGCTCGGCTGGAAGCCTGTTCCTGTAGTTTGGCAGCATGGCCTGGCGTGCGATCTGAAGCGCGTCCCATTGTCCGGCGTCGGGAAGCGGCGGAATCGTGATCGGTTCGCGGCGGTCGAACCCGACCAGCGCTGCGTCCACCAGGTCGTCGACCTCCATCACGTTGGAGAGCGTGTTCACGTCGGTGCCGGCGTGACCCCAGATCTCGGTGCGGGTCGTGGCAGGTAGCACGGCCTGGACGTAGACTCCCTTCGGACCGAGTTCGAGGCTGAGACCCTGCGACAGGAACAGCATGAATGCCTTGGTCGCGCCGTACACGGTCATGCCGAATTCCGGCGCCAGGCCGACCACGGACCCGATGTTGACGATCGCCCCCTTGCCGGCCTTCGCAAGCCGCGGGGCGATGGCGCTGGCAAGGCGCAACGGCGCCGTGGCGTTGAGCATGACCAGCCGCGCGACGTCATCGGCGCTCTGCTCGATGAAGCTTCCGCCAATCGCCGTTCCCGCATTGTTGACGAGAATCCCGATATCCGCGTCGTCGCGCAGCCTCGTCTCCACGGTTGCAAGCTCGGCAGGCTGCGTAAGATCGGCCCGAAGGATGTCGACTGCGACGCCGCTGTCCTGACGCAGGCGGCCTCCCAAGGCCTCGAGCCGCGCCACGTCGCGGGCGACCAGTACGAGATTGTGACCTCGCCGCGCGAAGCGCTGCGCATAGGCTGCCCCGATACCCGTGGAGGCGCCGGTGATGAGAACGGAAGAGGCGTCGGTCATGGCATTGCTCTATTCTCTTAAGAAGCTATATTCATGATGGATATCATGTTTATGCACAAACATGACGCTCATCATGAAAATGTCAATAGGCTTGTGAGGAAGTTTGTAATGAAGGTCAGTCGGGAGAAGATGGTAGAAAACCGCCGCCGAATCCTGGATGTTGCCGGCACGCTCTTTCGCGATAAGGGCTTCGAGGCCGTCAGCGTGGCGGAAGTAATGAAAGCCGCGGGGCTCACCCATGGCGGCTTTTACGGGCACTTCAACTCGAAGGACGACCTGATCGCACAGTCCCTTGCCCATGCCCTTGCCGCGCGCGCAGGCCAAGGGGACAGCCTCCGCGACTTTGTGGATGCTTATCTTTCGCCTCGCCATCGCGACAACGCCGCCGATGGCTGCCCGATAGCGGGCCTTGCCGCGGCCATCCGCCATCAGCCCCAGGCGGCACGGGCAGCCATGACGGAAGGCCTCCGGTCCCAGGTTGACCGTATCGGCAAGTCACTTCCGGAGATGGACCCGGCGGACAGACGACGCGCCGCGATTGGAAGCTGGGCCGCAATGGTGGGAGCATTGATCCTTGCCCGGGCAATCGACGACCCCGTTCTTTCGGATGAGGTGCTTGAACAGACGCGCGCCTGGATCGATGCTGGGATCAACCGGGGGCTGCCTCATGATGGCCACGCTTAGCGAAAGACCCCGCATCTGCACCTTCCCCCTGAGAGCACAGGGGCCATCATGGATGGACCGCCGCGGACCATGCTCTTCCGCAATCCATGGGGAATGCAAACCTAAGTATGATATCGTTGAATTATACTTAGTGGCTAATCCTTTTGTGCATAGTTGCGTCGGGACCGGAGACTATCGGTTCTGGGCTGTGGGAGAGTAGACCAATTGCCAAACACCCCAATTATTTCGATCGTTGACGATAATGAGTCGGTCCGCCTTGCGTTGAAAAGCCTGCTCAGTTCGATGGGACTGACGACATATATATTTGCTTCGGCTGAAGATTTCCTGCGATCCAGCCATGTACTTGATACCTCGTGCCTGATCGTGGACGTCCAAATGCCGAATATCGGCGGCATTGATCTCCAGCGCATGTTGCTGGCGCAAGGGGTGCATACGCCGATCATCTTCATCACGGCCTTCCCGGAAGATCGGATCCGAAGGCAGGCGCTCAAAGCAGGAGCCGTTTGCTTCCTGAGGAAGCCGTTTGATGAGAAGACACTGCTCCAGTGCCTTGACAAGGCATTGAAGAGGAACAGAAGTTAGCTGGCCGGCTTGTTGAGATCCCTTGGTGGCGGCAGTCGCAAGGCCCGCAGCAAAGCGCCTGGAGTGGCAACTCAAAGCCCGTGTCGGCTGGCGTGCCTGGATCAGCACCCCTTCACCCCTGCGGAGAATCCGCTCCAAGAGACCTCCGTCTGCTCCGCGACCAGATCATGAAGGAATGGGTTGCGACGATACTGTTGGTGGGGCAAGTTGATCAGTGAAATCCCGAGTATCATCGAGTAACTAATCCCGTCCGGGAGAAGAGACTCAGACCGATGCCCAGTTCTTCCAGAGAGGCTTACACGCAGAACCCCGTTGCCGCTGCGGTCGGCTTGCCGGACGCGCCGGTACTGACAACGCGCGCGTCGCAAGGGACAGGCCTGGCATTCCTCGAACTCAATTGCGAACAGCGCAACATCGGTGTCACGCACCCAGTACGCGAAGATGCGTTCTTGGTAGCGCTCCAGTTGAAGGCGTGTCCCGATTTTGACCTGTATGCGGATGGGAAGCCGATTCCTCCTAAGGATTTCGAGATCGGCGCCGTTGCATTATTCGACCTGAGAATGAACCTCGCCACTGATCTGCGAGACGCATTTCACTCGGTCAATCTCTACCTTCCGCACAAGGCGCTTGTGGCCATGGGCGATGATGGCGACATACCAAGGCATATCCAGGAGCTCCGCCATATCCCAGGGGCTGCCGTCAGAGATCCGGTTATCCGTGATCTGCTGCTGACGATGCGGCCGGCCCTTGCAGCAAGGTCCGAGGAGACGCCTGAACTGTTCGTCGATCACGTTGCGCTCGCACTTTCGATCCATGTCGCGCATAAGTACGGCGACGTTGCAACATTGCCTAGACAATGGGGAGGTGGCCTTGCCCCATGGCAGGAACGCCGGGCCAAGGAACTCCTCGATGCTCACCTTAGCGGGGGAATCACGCTGAGCGCCCTGGCTCAGGCGTGCGGATTGTCGAGCAGGCATTTCACCCGAGCCTTTCGTCAGTCGACCGGGCTCGCGCCATATCAGTGGCTTCAATACCAGAGGATAGAAAGAGCGAAGCAGCTCTTAGAGACGCCAACTGCTTCGCTGAGCGCGGTTGCCCTGGATTGTGGTTTTTCCGACCAGAGCCATTTCACCAGGGCATTCTCACGGATTGTCGGCGTTACGCCGGGGGCGTGGCAGCGAACGAGGCTCAGATAGTTCTGGCCCGATCATTCTACGTTTGGCCTGTTCGTTCATGACCCGAAGGGTTACGCCGCCGAAAATCTCGGCTGTCGCTTGCAGAGTCCTGGGACGGGCCAAATGGCTGGTGATGTCGTAACATCGGTTTCGATCGTTCTCATCCACGGTGATTTTGTGGACGGCTCAGGCTGGGAGCACGTTTACAACATACTGAGGAAGGACGGCTACGCGGTCAGGATCGTGCAGAATGCAACGTCGTCGTTGACTGATGACGTAGCCGCCACGAGGCGCGTCATCGCGGGCGAACCCAACTCCGTCATTCTCGTTGGCCACTCCTATGGCGGTGTGGTGATCACGGAAGCGGGGACAGATCCGAAAGTTGCGGGTTTAGTCTACATTGCTGCCTTTGCGCCGGACAGGGGCGAGTCCGTGGCGTCGCTCATCAGGAATCCTGCGCCGGGGGTTCCCATGCCGCCGATCCTACCAGCCCGCGATGGGTATCTGCTGCTCGACCGAAGCAAGTTCGCAACTTCATTCGCTGCCGATCTCCCTATGGAAAAGGCGGATTTCATGGCAAACTCGCAACTTCCCTGGGGCTTGGGCGCACGGGAGGCGCCCGTAAAGGAAGCGGCCTGGAGAACCAAGCCTAGCTGGTATCTGGTTGCAACGGACGACAAGATGATCCCTCCCGCGGCGCAGCGCGCCATGTCGAGGCGTGCCGGCGCAAGGGCATTCGAAGTCAAGGGCAGTCACGCGATCCATATCTCACAGCCGGAAGCAGTGGCCGCCCTCATAAGGAAAGCCGCGAAGGGCGCAAGGGCGGCCACGCGAAAAGCGAAACGGAGCCTTGGCGTCGGCGCGACGCTCTACGTGCCACTGCCATGAAGTATCGTGCAATCGTCATGATCCCGGTCACGCATGGAGGACACCTATGATCCCGGGTATGCAAATCGAGGCCCCGCTCATTCTGATCGTCGATGACGACGAGAACCTCCGTCAGAGTCTTCAGAGTCTGCTACGCTCGGTCGGGTTCAGGGTGCAGCCGTTTGCCTCGGCACGCGAGCTCCTCGATAGCTATGCAGCAAGGGAGGCTCACTGCATGGTCCTTGACGTTCGCATGCCTATTGCCAGCGGATTCGACCTGCAGGCAGACCTGCAGCGTAACGCCATCAAAGTGCCGATCGTCTTCATCACCGGTCATGGCGACATCCCGATGGGCGTACGGGCCATGAAGGCCGGCGCCGTCGATTTCCTGACCAAGCCGTTCCGGGATCAGGATCTTCTCGATGCGGTCGCGGCTGCTGTCGAGGCAGACCGGAAGCGCAGGGCAGATGAGGACCTGGTCGGCGACCTTGTCGACCGGTATGCCGATCTCAGCGACCGGGAGAAGCAGGTTATGTCGTTGGCGACGGCCGGCCTCATGAACAAGCAGATCGCCTTCGAACTCGGCCTGAGCGAGATCACAGTGAAGATCCACCGCGGGCGAGTGATGCGGAAGATGCAGGCTCAGAGCTTCGCCGAACTCGTACGGATGGCCGACGCTCTGGGCGTCAAGGCCGAGATCACCCTCAGCTCAGCCGCTGGCTGCTACGGCGGGCGGCGCTAGCGCATCGCTCGCGCGGAAAACCGCACCCACTATTCCGCACGATGCGCAAGAGCATTTGTCGGCGAAGTGGATCCGGTTTGCCGACAAAAAAGCGACACAACAAAGAAGAGAGCTGCTTCCACCCAAGTGGAAACAGCTCAAGGTCCGATTCTTCTTCGTGTGGCCGGTCAGCGTTTTTCAATGGAGATGGTTTCATTCCACGGCGGCAGGGCGAATTGGAAAGTAGCACCCCTAGATACGTTCGCGCTCGCCCAGATTTGCCCCCCATGGGCCTCAATGATCGAGCGGCAGATTGGCAATCCCATGCCCATGCCGCTGGACTTGGTCGTATAGAAGGTCTCAAAGACACGCTCGACGCTTTCAGGCGCCAAGCCGGGGCCGCTATCCCGCACGACCACAAGCACGTCGCCCGATCCGGCACGCTCCGTGCGGATCAATATGTTTCGCTTCCCTCCGCTGGCCCCGCTCATCGCCTCGATGGCGTTGATGATCAGGTTGAGAACGACCTGTTGCAATTGCACGCGGTCTCCGCGAATCCGCGGCAGGCCGTCAGTCAGTTCGGCCACAACCGACACGTGGTTCTTCATCGACTCATTGCGGGTGAGTTCGATCACCTCGCGGATTGGACCGTTAATTTCCAACACGTCCAGCTGCGGCGGCGCCTTCTTGATGAGAGCCCGGATCCGGTGGATGACATCGCCCGCGCGTGTGCCGTTCTGGACGATTTGAGCGAGCAATTGCCGTGTCTCGACCAGATCGGGCGGCTCATGCTCAAGCCAGCGCAGCGCAGCCTGCGCGCTGACGACCGTGGCCGCAATGGGTTGATTGACTTCATGGGCGATCGAGCCGGTTAGCTGTCCCATGGTGGTGACGCGGTTGGAATGTGCCAGCTCCATCTGGACTTCTCGGTAACGCCGCTCGCTCTCGCGGGCTTCTGCCTCTACCTGCTTAAGGCGTGTCAGATCGAGAATGTAGGCAACACCCTGGTTGGGCTGCCCATCGAAGGCTGCGGCGCCGATCAGCACCGGCACCCGGCTGCCATCCTTGCGGAAGTACTCCTTCTCGCGGGTCTGCATCATGCCGGTCGTCTGCAATTCCTCGGCTTCTTCGAGGACATGCGCCTCCTGCCATTCCGGAGGCGTCATCTCGTACCACCGGAGACCGGCATCCAAATCCTCGCGCGTATACTGAACCATGTTCAGAAAGGCATCATTGGCGTCGAGCAGGCGGCCGTCGATGTCCCAGATGACGATTCCGATCACGTTCGAATCAACCAGCCGCCGGATCCTGCTCTCACGCTCCGCCAGATCCCGGTACAAACGCGTGTTCTCGAGCGAGACCGCTGCCTGCGAGGCGAGCAGTTTCAGGACGCTAAGCCGCGCCGGGGCGAAGACGCGAGGGGCCAGGTTGTTCTCGAGGCAGAGCACCCCAATCACCCTGGTCTGGTTGAGCAGCGGCAGGCAGAGAACGGACCGGGCCTGCTGCTGGAGGATATACGCATCGGCAGAAAAGGCAGAGTCGATGGCATCATCGAGAATGACGCTCTCTTGGGTGCGCATGGCGTAGTTCAGTACCGATACCGGTAATCGGGTTGAGGACACAGGCTCGTCGCGCAGGATTATATCCACGTTGTCGCCGCGTGTTTCGGCTTGCGCGGCGATGCGCTGCTCGCCGGCTTGCAGGAGAACCAGCGTACCTCGTTCGGCGCCTGCCTGCTCAAGGGCCGTGCGCATGAGCGTTTCGAGGAGCCTGTCCTGCTCGATCTCGCCTGACACCGCCTGCGACACCTTGATCACCGTGGCAAGATCCAGATGTTCGACGGGCGCTGCGATCGTGGTGATGGGTGCAGGCTCATCCGCTCTCAGGTGAGGATATGCTGCGTCGAGTTGCCGTACCTTACCGTCAGCGCCCCAGCGCAGATAGCACGCTCGCGCATTGTGCAGGTAAAGGGTGGCGATCTGCTCGAACCCCCGTGCCGCATAAAAGCGCCCCGCAAGCTCATATGCCAATGCCTCGTTCTGCACAAAGTCATTCTCGCGCGCGCGCCGGATCGCTTCCTCGTACAACCGCTCGGCAGTCATCTCCCGATTGCACAGTCGCATCAATTCCGCACGGATCAATGCCACGCGATGCCCGAAAGTCTCCGGGCAGTTCTTGCCCCAGGCTTGAATGCACGCGAGGTTCCCGCGGAGCGCCTGGAGATGGATTTTCCGCTGCTCCGGGGAGGCACCCTCGCAGGCCGCCGCTCGGGTCAATGCTGCATAGAGCTCGTATTCCGCCTCCTCAAAGCACGATCGCATCGCCCAGCGGATCGGCGCGGCGCGTGCCGCCGCGTCGAGCGCCCCCTCGATGTCGCCCGCATGGTAGCACTCCTGCAACCTGAACACCCAGTGAAAGCCGACGATCATCGCGAGGCCGGGCAGGTGCTCGACGTCCTCTCTCGCCCAGCCGTCGTCCGGCTCGGGTGCCTCCATCCCCCGCAGCATGCGAATGAGCCTGAGCTGTCCGACGAACTTCTCGGCCGGAAGGCCGATTCCAGCCGTCCGCGCGTAGTCTAGCGCGGTCTCGGCTTCCTGCTGAACATCAGGGAGCCGCATCCCGGATGCCAGAAGATTTGTGATGAGGTGCCGGAGCGTATAGGCAGCAAACGCCATATCCCCGATGGACGTACCGAAGGTGAAGGCGAGTCGCATCAAGGGCCAGCACGTCGACAGCGGCTTCGTCCATGGCATGGCGAACGAGCCAACGCACGAATAGACACGCGCCTTATAGCGATTCATGCCGCGCCGATCCACAAGCTCGCAGGCAAGCTGACCGAAATCGTATGCGGTCCGATAGTCGGCGAAGCGTGGGCCAAGCACCATGTTCAATGCGGAGTAGGCGACGCTGGAGCTATCGCAATTGCCGTTCTCCAAGCTTAAGTTCGTCATCCGGAGCAGCACGAGCTCGAGGAGACAGCGGTCGACGTAGTGCGCGGCGGGAAACAAGCCGGTAAGCACGTCCATCATGGCGACGATGCCCGGATCCGTCATAGTCGGCAGGTCGCTCAACGATGCCAGCGGCCGACGGGCCAGGTTGCGTCGCAGTCGTTGGAATTCTCGCCGGACCGATGCTTCCTCAGGATGAGCCGACCACATGATGCCGACGCGCTGGAGATAGGCAAGACCAGTGTCGACCGCACGCTCGCTGCGGCCGGTCGTGAAATAGAGCAGCATCGACAGGCAGACGATGTCCGACTTATCGATAGGTGTCGCGGCATAGGCTGAGATGGCCTCGAGGCGCTCCTCAGCAGAACCGAACGCGCCAGCCATGAATTCGCACTCGGCACGATGCCGCTCGAGGTCGAAGGCCAATCGGTAATGTCGCACCCATGCATCGTCGCCCAGCAGAGCGCGGCCTGCGGTGAAGTACTGCAGTGCCGCCGCATAGGCCGTTGATGCCTTGGCACGCTTGCCTGCCAGGAGATTGAAGGCGGCGACCTGCTCGCGCTCCTCCGGAGTGTCGATCAGCTCCGAGCCACGATCAAACTGGTTCACGATGTCGAAGATGTTCTCGTCGATCTCCTCCGCCGGAATCCACTCCGAAAGCAATCTGGCGATGCGAAGGTGTGCAGCCGGCCGCTCGCCTTCCGGAATGAGCCCGTAGGCCGCCTCCTGGACGCGGTCATGCAGAAATGTGTATGTGCCCTCCGAACGAAGGACGAGTCCCGTCCGCACGGCATCCCAGAGGGCCCGGTGCAGCGTCTCCTCAGACTCACCATGGACCAGAATGAGGGTTGCCTCCTTGGCGGCGTTTCCAAGGCATCCCAGTTGACCTAGAATCTTTCGGGTCATCAGGGGGAAGCGACTCAGCTTGCCGACCACGAGGTCCACGACGTTGTCGGTGTAGCCCTTGGCGTGAATGCGCTCCAAATCCCATGTCCACGCCGCCGCGTCCGACTCGAACGTCAGCAGTCCCTCGTCGGTCAGGGCGCTAATGAACTGGATCGTGAAGAACGGGTTGCCGCCGGTCTTCTCGAACACCAATGCGGCCAGAGGGCGCGTGCGCTCGCGTTCCATGTGCAAGGCTTCCGCCAGCAGCTGTGCCACATCGTCCGGCATCAATGGGGCCAACACGATCGCCTGCACGCTAGCCCCGGCGCCACGGATCGCTGTCAGCGTCCTTGTCAGCGGATGCGTGGGGCCGACCTCGTTGTCGCGATAGGCCCCGATCAGCAGGAGGTGGCTCACCTCCGGATGTGTCACCAGATGATCGATCAGCTCCAGCGTGGCTGAATCGAGCCATTGCAGATCGTCGAGGAACAGTGCCAGCGGATGCTCCTGCCGGGCGAACACGCCGACGAAGCGTCGGAATACCATCTGGAAGTGGTTATGCGCATCCCGCGGCGGCAAGTCGGGTGCCGGCGGTTGATCTCCGATGATGAGCGCCAGTTCCGGCACCAGATTGACCATGAGCTGACCGTTGGGGCCGAGCGCCTCCAAGAGAGCCTGGCGCCAGCCTGCCAACTCGGCGTCACTTTTGCTGAGGATCTGACGGACGAGCCCCTGGAAGGCTTGCGCCACCGTCGCATAAGGGATGTCACGCCTGTGCTGGTCGAACTTTCCGGCGGCGAACAGACCCCGTGGCGGCACAAGCACCCTGTGCAGCTCGTTCACCACCGCAGACTTGCCGATGCCGGAATAGCCCGACACCAGCACCAGTTCCGGCTTGCCACCGGCGACCACCCGGTCGAAGGCGGCCGTCAGCGTGGCGATCTCGGCTCGGCGCCCATACAGCCTCTCCGGGATCAGCAGCCGGTCCGGCGTGTCCTGCAGGCCCAGCGGGAAGCTATCGATGCGGCCATGGGCCTGCCATTCTGCCAGGCATCGGCGCAGATCGCGTTCGAGGCCGCCGGCGGTCTGATACCTTTCCTCGGGCATCTTGGCGAGCAGCTTCATGATGATCGCCGAAACCGGGACCGGGACATGCTCCACCCGGTCGTTCGGCGCGATAGGCTGGCGAGCGATGTGGCAGTGCACCCATTCCATGGGATCGCTGGCGGTGAAAGGGAGCACCCCGGTGAGCATCTGGTAGAGGGTAACGCCCAGGGCATAGAGGTCGCTGCGGGCATCGACCGAGCGGTTCATACGCCCACTCTGCTCGGGCGCCATGTAGGCCAGCGTGCCGGCGATGGTTTCAGGCGGTTCGGGCGTCTGGTGCTCGCGCGGCAGGCGCGAGGCGATGCCGAAGCCCGTCAGCCGCACAGCTCCGTCCGCACAGCCCACCATAAAGTGGGCGGGCTTGATGTCCTTATGGATCAGCCCGCGCTGGTGAGCCTTGCCCAACGCCGCGGCTGCGGCGATCGCCAGCTGCAGAGCCTGTGCCAGATCCAGGGGAGAGCCAAGCCGCCGGACCAGCGGCTCGCCGCCTGGATCCTCGAGCACCAGCAGAGTCCGGCCGCTCTCCTGCACTAGCGCGACCGGTCGCACCGCCCAGGCGGGATCCAGCTCATCCCTGAGGGCGAACTCGTGCGCCAGACGCCCAAGGCTGACCGGAGACGGATGCTCCGCCACGGGACCCGCCACCAGAGCCGTGGAATGGTCGGCATGGCTTACACGCCTGCAGAATGCGTGCCCGCTGTCCTCCCATAGAAGCTGGAGGTCATGAACTCCCTTGCCGCTGGCCTGAAATGATGGGTTCACTCGGGCTCCTCTGCCAAGCAGGGTGGTCGCGGCCGGTCTTGAGACAGTTCTGCCACCAGCAGCTTAGCCTCCCACTCCTGCCAGAGCTAGAGCCCCCCAATGCACGACCACGAGGCGCCCCGGGCATGCTCTCAAGCGGGCCGTCATAAATTCCGCTGCACGTACGATGTTTCAAAACCTCACCTACGGTGGCTATGGTCGCAGCCGCGGAGGACACGATTGTTCAGGGGCCGACTTTTCAACTGTCCTCATCCCGGCCTGCATCCGGTGGCAGTTGCTTGCCGTCTAAGCATGAGGAACATGAGAAGATGCCGACCGGCGATGCCGCCTGGCGACGAGCGGATGACGCATCACTTAACGTGCCTGCCCTGACACATACTCCGCGACGTCCTGAAGCCCGGGAAAGGGCACCGACGGCAAGCAGCAGGCTTGAGGCCAGCCTCCGTCAATCCCGCTCATGAATCGGTTGCCGTACAATGACGAGTCCGCTTTCCGACAGCGCGAAGCCTAGTATGAGCAATATGGGCAGGAGCAGACACAGATATCCAGAACCGGTAAAGGCTATTCCGCCCACCACAGTCCCGATCAGGAAGCTCATTAACACGAAAGCCGTGGGCAGCAATTTTGGATTATCCTGGCGCCCGCAGCACTTGTCAGCGAGTGCACATGCGAACGTGATCGTGTTGGTGGTCATGACATTCGTGGAGCCATAGCCGCTGAGGTAGCTGGATGCAAAGGCAGCCTGTATCCCCATTGCTGACAGACCGAGAAGTTCGCCCGCGGTTACAGCGCTGCCTCCCGCGGTCTCCCCCAGTCCAATTGCCATCACGGCCGCAAGGAGAGCCGCTTCGGCGCAGAGGGTCACCATCATTGCCCGAATTGTCGCTGTGCCGAGCATACGGATTATCACTGTCGCGAGAAACGCAGAGACGAAAAAGACGGGAATCGCCGCGACCTTGATCGCGGCGGCACCCGTCCAGTGGGTCAATGCCGTGCCTAGCACAACGAAACTACCCGTGGCCTGGGCAACGAAGAAGCCCGCGAAGGCCAGGAAGAGAGCAGCGTCAACGAACCCAGCCGAGAAGGCAAGAAGCATCGGGGCCCATACCGGAAAATGCGGAACGGACCGGGATGTGGGAACAGGCACGTTAACGGAGCTCATCTCTTCCTCACGATTACTTCACGATGACGGGCTTGATCCGTGGAAGCGAGGCGACGGTTCTGTCGTCGGCGTTCAAGTGTGCCTTGATCAGTTCCGCCGGCAACACGCCGAGCCATTGGGACGCCGAGATGTCGGCGTAATAGGGGCTTCGGAACACTTCCAAGAAGCGCAGCGTTTCATCGCCGGTGTTCTGGACGTAATGCCCCATGGCGAATGGCACGGCCCCGACATCTCCTGCTTGATAATCGAAGGTGCGGGCCTTCCCGGAGGAAGCAAAAACCGTCATGCGCGCTGAGCCGGAAAGGTAGTACTGCCACTCATCGGCGTTGGGATGCCAGTGGAGCTCGCGCATGCCGCCCGGTTCTACCTCCACCAGGGCTGCCGCGATGGTGGACGAGGCCGGGAAGGAGGATGAATCAACGACCCTGACGCGTCCGCCCGCGACCTCGATCGGGGTTTGGGCTTCGAATCGATAGCTGTACGACATAGGCGTTGCCTCTCGGCCTGCCTTGTCGGCCGCGAGCGGCCCAGGTATGTCAGCAGGGAAAATCCACCGCGACGCCTCAGGGTCCTTGGGAAGCTTTTCAAGCGCCACCTCTGGGAGTCCAAGGTTCCTGGCAAGGACATCACGCGGGGTATGGGCAAACCAATCGGTGACAAGGAACGTCTCGTTTTCCGAGAAGTTTCCGTCATCGAAGACGAGGAGAAACTCGCAGCCCTCATCCAGACCCTGGATCGAATGAGGAATGCCGGCGGGGAAGTTCCAGATGTCTCCCGGACCGACATCGTCGATGAACACCCGTCCTTCTGTATCCACAACAGTGATGCGGGCGTTTCCTGCGATCATGTAGGCCCACTCGGCTTCCTTATGCCAATGGAGTTCCCGGACGCCTCCAGGCTTCAGGCGCATGTTGACGCCGGCCAGTGAGGTGGAGACGGGCAATTCCCGCACCGTGATTTCTCGCGCCCATCCGCCGGGCGTGAGGCGGTTTCGAGCTGCGGCATAGGAGAACTTGAGATTGGGAATCGTACCGGCATCCGTGGGCGGAGAAGCCAGAAGGTCAAGGTTCTGACTTTCCAGTGCAATATTGCGAGGGCCAAGTATCGGCGCTCCACGATTGCCGGCTATCGGTTCTTGCGGGCGATTGGAGAGGAGTCTGTCGGAAGCCATTGGGATCATCCTTTGCTTGATGGAAAGTTCTCACTCGGGAACCGATGCTGCGCCGCTGCTCCGGCCGGCGTCATGGTCGTGCTCGTCGGTTCTCGTCGCAAAAGTCCGGAGCGATATGGAGAAGCCGCATGCTGTCATCACCAGCGATTGACGCGGCGCCATGCGGGGCGGGCCAGTCTGCCGCCGCAACGAGCGCCTCCGGCACGCTCCATCTGCACGCAGAAGTTCGTTAAGGGGTAAGACAGTGCCACACGTCATGGTTCATGCTCCGTCGTCGTAGATTTGATTACGCCGGCTACTTGCGACGTGGGGGAGTATTCATCCCTGGAGCCACGTCAGGGGCAATCTCTTCTGCTGATTGAAGCGGCGGCTCCTGCGGCACGGGAATCGCCTCCGTTGGAGCCGGCTGGCTTGTCGAGAGAGGCAGGCAACCATGCCGCGGGGGACGTGGGCCACGGACCAACTCCGAGACGCTGCTTGCGACAGTTGCGTATGCACGATCGAACAGAGACTGGTGGCTGGCGTCCTCCGGCTGCCTGACCGTCACCGTTGCCGTCATGCCGGAAACGAGAGGCACGCCCGATGGTACGTTGTCGATGGCGATGCGGACCGGCACGCGCTGAGCCAGGCGCACCCAGGTATATATGGGATTGACGTTGGGCAGTCCTTGCGCGCCGAGCGCAGCGTTGGACACGCTGATGCCCCGGGTGACGGTATCTACATGCCCGGCGATCGGTTGAGAATAACCCATCAGCTGTGCTTCGACCCGGTCACCGACGCAGATTGCGGCCAACTTGGTCTCTTCGAAATAGCCGTCGATCCAGAAGCTGTTGGAGTCGATGACCGAGATGTTGCTCTCTCCAGTCACTGCGTAATCCCCGACCCGCAGCAGGAGATTTGTAACGTATCCATCGACCGGGCTGACGACCTTGGTCCTCTTGAGGTTCAATTCAGCCTGGGCAAGCTGCTGCTCTGCCGCGTCGAATGTCGCCTTCGCCTGAGCGGCGCTGCCGGCGAATGTCTGCTGCTCCTCCGGCGTAGTGGCTAGCGATGACAAGTGCTGACGTCGTTCGAGCTGAGCCTTCTTGACCTCGAGATCCGCGGCAGCCTGGGCGACCTGAGCCTTGCGGGTGCGTACGGTAACCTCGTAGTCAAACGGGTCGATGACATAAAGGACAGTGCCTTGGCGGACGAACTGGTTGTCACTAACACGCAGATCGACAATCTGGCCCGACACCTGAGGTGCAATGTTCGCGACTTGCACCCGAACAGTTCCGTTCCGCGTCCATGGTGACAGGACGTAACTCTGCCAGGTGACAATAGCCGCGAGGCTGGCCGCCAGAACGATGACCAGTGTGGCGATGCGTTTACCTGCCGCACTGAATAGGCGCCCTGCCCTATTGTACGCCGCAGAGGGTGGATCGGATACGGGAGGCTCCAATGGTGGGCCGCCTTGATCCCCGGCACGATCCAGAAGCGGGAGAGTGCCGGGCTCGGAGCTCGCCTGCATACCGAGGCGACGTTCCACTGACGCCGCGCTTAGGAGCTCATCGTGCAGTATGGTTTGATCCTGGGGTTTTTCCATCGCACTCATCCTAGAGGAGCAGGGTCAGAAGACCGAAGATCGTGATGTAAAGACCGAGTTCCGCGATCGACGGGTTGCTGAACAGGTGTGAGAATCCGACGAGATGCAGGAGCGGGCGCAGCCCAATAAGGATGATGAGCGCAGCGACCGCATAGGCGACGATCGGCGCAACCAGGACGCCTCCAATGACGAGTTCATGGAATGCGTGGGTCATGGCTTCTCCGCCTTGGGAATTGCGGCGACAGGAGACGCATCGGCAAAAGCGGTCGCAACGGAGACCAGTCCAGCGCAGGCTGCAATCGATGAGCCATGCCCGGAAGCGACTTCTCGCAACTGCCCAGCCGAGCGTAGCAACATTCTCGCATCCGGCCGAACAAGCGCCTTGCCCGCGGCATCAGCCGCCTCACGCAAAGGTCCGTTTCCCAGTCGGAGCAACTCTGTGGCGCAGGTTCGCAAAGCCGCTGCCCGGTCGAAGTACATCATGGCCTCACCGGCGGACTGGCGAAGCTCTGGGGCGGCGCTACTCAATGCGACGACTTTTCCGATACGCATGGCATCGCGAAACAGCTTCTCTTCCAGAGTGAAGCGTGAAGTCGGCTCCCGGTGCGACTTGTCGAGATCGCTGCGCGCCTCTGCCAGAAGCTGCCGGATCTGCCGGTCGTTCGACATCGGAGGGATCAAGGTCTGCAGCGAGAACAGCAAACCCGTCGCTAGGCACACAAACAGGCAGGAAATAAGGAAGGCTTGCGGGTCATAGTTCTGCGGGTTGCTTGGTGAGAACAGCGCGATAATGAAGACCATGTTCAATCGACCAAGGCCGGCCAGGCTTGGATTGGGCAGGGTCATCAGGAGTGCGCAACCGACAATGAAGGGCGCCAGGCCCAAGGCAAGCAAGGGAAACCCGGTAACGCCGTCGAGAATGACAAATTCCAGGATTCCCGTCAGCACGCAGGCTATGGGCGCCGCCACGAGAGCAAGCGTCGTAAAGTTCTTCACATCCGGCGCCGTCGCACTCAGTCCGATGAGAATGGCGACGAATGACAGGCATGCGGTGCTTGCCGGCCAACCGGCTATTGCAAAGAACATCGATGCGATCGCAAAGTAGAGCGCCGCCCTAAGGCCGCCGGCGAGCGCTATACGTTGCGAGCGGTAAAGGGGTGCCCGCCATGCGTGGAGCGGGTAAGCTTCAGCTTTCAGGCAAGCGAGGCTCTGGCGCACGTCGTCATCCCGCCGAAGCAGTTCTCCTGCCAGCCAATGATGGCATCGCACCATCAAACCGGACGAATCGTCGCCCCTGTCTCTCGCAGACGATTCAACGCGAGCGTCGGATCCGAGCCCGGGACTTCCGCGGGAGTCCGCATCCTCTCTCTCATGAGGGTATGACTCGGTGATGGGAGGAAGACGCTCCAATGCGCGCGCGACCGACAGTTCTGCGATGAGCCCCACCATTGCTGAACGGGCAGCAGAACCTCTTGCCTGGCCGCTGCTGGATTCTGCGGCCAGGCTCGCAATGTCCGGACGCAAGGCCGTGATGTCTCTCAGCAGCATCGCGGCCGTCATGGCAGGTGCCACCTGACCCCTCATTGCATTCCGGGCATAGTCGACGATCCGACCATGGAGGGAGTGAAGTTTCGCCGCGACGACCGGATAGTGATCGGGTGCGGCCAGGGTGTCATTGATGAATGCTATTGCCAGAATCCCCACGGCTATCGCCGATCCGCGCGCAATCCCGACCTCGAAGACCTGCTGGGGAGCGTCGATCTGCTGAATGGCGACGATTGCCACCGTGGTGACGCCAAGAGAAGCCGCATAAGCCCGATTCCCATCGAGCATCCCCACGGCATACACGCACAGGCCGATCCATGCCGCGAACACGCAGAGAATGATGCTGTCGCTTTGCGCAAACACACCGACGATGGCGAATGAGGCGGCAACGCTGATGGCTGTTGCCAGTAGGCGGAAGCCGGCTTTCTCCAGGGCCTGACCTCGGGTAGGCAGGGCCAGAATCGCGACAGTTACAGCCGCCGACGACGGGGATTCGAGCTCGAGCCAGAAGCTTACATAGAGCGCCAAGACCGCAGCCAGCCAGATCCTGATGGCGAAAGCCCATGACGCTCCAGGAAATCCGGCAAAAGCGATCGGCGGTCGGGCAACTGCGGTGCTCATCGCACGCTCCTGAGTTCAGCGAGTTACCATCCATCGGCGGCGACAAGACATGGCCGCCGCTTACCAGCCCACTATCCTTCACTCTCGGTGAGAGCTGCATCTGGGTTCCCAGATTGACCTGATGGGTTCAGCCAGCCTTGCATGAAGTCGTTTCGTTTTGTCGGAAAGCGTCACTCGCGCTTGGCCTGGGAAGGGGACTTTGCCCTCGCACAGGCGCGGGCGACCCCATGGGGCGACAGCGTCTTCAGCTTGCGTTGATGCTGGCCTCTGCCACTACTTGCGGCGGCGGTTATATGATCGCCCTTCATCGAAGAGAGTGCCCTTGGCCGCGGCCTTCGCCCGATGTCGCTGGAACTCGTTGATGAAGCCCATCGGCGAGTTCCATCTTAGGCTCCGATGCTCCGCTCTATAGAGAGAGCATCGTTGATTGCGAAAAGCCGGGTCCACTTTTTCGCACGATGCGCTAGGACCGGCAGCAGCCTCCTCCCGTCCGCGACCTGGCGGTAGCGAAGGGAGAGTGCGGCGATCTGGATATACGGTTCTCATCCAGCCTGGGCGGACTGCAGGGTCGCTTTCATGATTCCGTCCGCTTCGAGGTCGATATACGGATTGAGAGACATGAGCTTTGCGAGCCTGATCCGGGCTCTCGCGACGCGGCTCTTGATCGTTCCGATCGGGCAACCGAGAAGGCGCGCAGCTTGCGCATATGTCAGCCCATGTAGTGCTACAAGGAGGAGGGTCTCGCGTTCCGCTGCGTGCAGTTTCGACAGAGCGCATTCCAGGCCGTTCTTGGCAAGGCGGCCATCCTGCTCCGGTGCAACGGCCTGACGGATCGCATACTGGCCGTCGACATCCTCCACCTCATGCTTCAGCTTTCGGTACTGGCTGTAGAAATGATTCCGCATGATTGTGAAGAGCCAGCCGCCGACATTCGTGCCTGGCTGGAATTGATTGATGTTGATCCAGACCTTGAGGATAGTGTCCTGCAGAAGGTCTTCGGCATTGTCCAAATTTCGGCACATGGACACCGCAAGAGCGCGGAGCCCTGGAATTCGGACCAGGATCTGCTCCCGCACGTCAAGGCTGCCGCTCTCATTGTTCAATGCGATAGAAATGCGCTGTTGCGCGTGCGGCTTCGGCACATGCCTTGCCGCCCGGCTGAACTCGACATAGGTGACATCTGCCATAGTACGCTCCTGTGTGAGACAAGCGCTCCATGGCGAGCATTGACGTAAGTGGCTTCCTGCAGCTTGAAGATTGCCGCCGTGTTTGGTCCAAGCCTGCTTGGAAGATGAATCGCTGTGAGCGCGGGACCGGCGCCTGCGTTGTGCGCCTCGAACGGCGGGACACCGGGGTCAGGCTCCAGTCAGATGCGGCTCTGCGACGGCCCGTGATGGGCATCATTGTTGCAAATGATTGCAGGACTCTCTCCGTCATGGGGCAGCCATATATTGAATGTCGCTCCATCCCCTGAGTGGCTTTCAGCCCAGATCCTGCCTCGGTGGGAGGTCACAATCGAGCGGCATATGGCCAGTCCCATACCCATGCCCGTGCTCTTGGTGGTAAAGAAGGGCGTGAAAAGACGCGCCATCGCTTCCGCATCCAGTCCCGGCCCCTGATCCCGGACACGGACCAGGGTCCCATCGTGATCGTTGTTGCTCTCAAGGCGCAGGTGCTTTCGCGTGCCTCCGGCCATAGCCTGCATGGCATTAAGCATCAGGTTGACGAGGACCTGCTGGAGCTGGACCCGATCGCCGACGATGATGGGAATATCGGCGTGGAGATCGAAGACGGGGGTGACGCCTTGCCCCTTCATCTCGATATCCAGCAACGCTGCACTTTCCTGGACCACCTGGTTCATACTCAATGGCTCCCATTCCGTTGGACCTCGCCGAACCATCGCCCTGAGCCGCCGGACCACGTCCCCCGCCCTCTGCCCAGCAGCGATGACACCGGATGCGCAGGCCCGCGCTTCGGGAAGGTCGGGCTCCGGGCGGTCGAGCCAGCGAAGACATGCCTCTCCATTAGTGACCACGGCGGCCAGGGGCTGGCTCACCTCGTGCGCGAGCGACGCCACGAGCTCGCCGAGTGTGCTTACCCGCGTGACGTGCGCGAGCTCGTCCTTTGCCTGACGCAAGGCCTCTTCAGCAAGCCTTCTCTCAGTGACGTCGATGACGGAAACGAAGACACGGTCGACCCCGGCATAGGAGCCGAAGCGGGCGCTGACGAGCACTGCCCTGTGCGTTCCATCGAAGCGGCGCAGCTCGCCCTCTCCTTGATACGACGGCCTGCGTTCGACAAGGGCTGTCAGTATCCCCTTTATCATGTCCATAGAGCCCGGATCGAACAGGTCGCCGGGCGAATTCGTGAGTTGAGACTTGTCACGCGCGCCGGTCAGACGCACGGCCGCGTCATTGACGTCGACCGTCCTGACATGGCGCATCATGTCCAAGACCATCCTGGGATCTCTCGCAGCCAGCCCGTCGAAGTCCGCCGATGACTTGCAGCCGGCAGCGGCAAGCGCGGACACCACCCGCGAGTAGTCCTCCTCCCAGAGGCCTGCCTCGGTCGACTCGAAGATGGTGCGGTATCGCCGTTCGCTGTTTGCCATGGCCGCCAGCGCATCCTTCATGCGCAGCGTGAGCAGCGTCGTCAGGCCCAACGCGACAAGGCTGACGAAGCATCTCAGAAGCGCCACGCCCGCTGGCTCCCCCGCATGGCCGAGCAGGTAGCCCACCACGGTCAGGGTTGCGCAGGAGGCTGCGATGACGGCGACCCCTCGCCCCGTGGCCGCGGGCGCTGCGATGAGGACAACCACACAGTACAATACCGCAATGGCAATATCCAGTGAGCTGAAGCTGTCGACCGCGAAGATGGCGGACGCCAGGGCCCCGGCAGCGAACAGAGGCCAGAGTGCGCCCTCTTTTCGCTCACCGGCCGGATCCATCGAGGAAAAGATCTGCATTATCGGTTCCGAGGTTTGCAGCCAGGCTTTCCCGTCAGCTTACCCCATCATCGCAACTTAGCGATCATACATCAGTTTGTACCGTCGCCCCCCTGATGCTTCGTCCGAGCCTGCGAAGGCCTTTTCAGCCGCGCCGAGGAGGCTCCTCCTACCAGTGCCCATTGCTCGAACCTGGGCTTAGCGGCCTTCCAGGTGGGACTCGATGAACCAGAGCCGCTTGGCCACGCCTCGCCCGACTTCGGTGAAGACATCTGCGGTTTCCTGGTCGCCATTGGCGGCGGCTTCGTCGATCGCCTCACGAACCGATTGCTCGAACGCCGCGAGCGCGCCTGCAACGGCAAAGAGATGTTCCTTGGAGTCGGCCACGCCAAGCCGATAGGGCACAAGAAAGCTGTTGGCGCTGGCAACCTGCACGGTGCCCTGCGCGGGGCCGCCCAGGGACCGAGCCCGCTCGGCGATCAGGTCAGAATCGTCCTCGATTTCGGCGGCGATGCGGTCGAAGAGTTCGTGGACGGCGATGAAGTTTGGCCCGCGCACGTTCCAATGGGCCTGCTTGACCTGCGCATGAAGGTCGATGGCCGCCGCGACGTGCCGGTTCAGAAGCGCAACCGACTTCGTTCGGATGTTCTCCGACAGGGTGTTGTGGGTGAAAAACATTGTCCGCTCCTCCTTGAGATCGTGCCGCATTGTGCATGGCATGGACCGGAAGCGACTTGGACAAATGCGGGCGGGTTGGAATATTCCGACCCTCATGATGAGAGGCCCGATCACTCGACTGGCTCGCCCTCAGGATCAGCGCAGATGCGGCGCTCGCGTACCAAAATCGGTGGGATCGTCCACTCGCGGCCTCCCGGCCCATGCTGGACTGGCTCAACCCCGGGATCTGCACCTTGGCCGTTCGGCACAAGGCGCCAAGCGCAAGGACCGACCAATCCGCTCTCGGCGTCGGCATCCTGTTCCTCCTCGTATCGGCGTGACGCGACAAGGTCGCGACGCACCCGAAACAGGGGTCAGAAAGGCACCACCATGATTCGCATCTCTCTTATCGTGCTCTTTGCGATGTTGCCCGCGGAGCCCGCGAAGGCTGACGACTTCGTCTGCCCGGTCCAACCGGAATCAGGATTCACCGCAACAGATGCTGGAAAGGCGCCTCAAACCTTCAGCAGCGATCCGCTGGACGCGGACGAGCGGCTTGCGGCGGAGGTCGGGATACTGCGCAGCAAAGGGCTGTCATCCAGCTTGATCGTTGACGCACTAATGGCGTCCTTCTGCCCGAGGGTGGCCGCAAGCGGACTGCCGACGAGCCAGAAGACCGCGCTGATGCGCAGCTTTGCGACGCGGGCAACCCGGATCGCCTACGCTCCACCGGATGAAAACGAGGTCGCCGTGATCCTGGACGTTCCCCTGACGCCTGACCTGGAGAAACAGGCCGCTGCGGCTGCGAAGCGAGAGGGCTCGACCGTGCAGGAGTGGATTGTGGAAGCGGTCAGACAACGCCTGCAGGACAACTGAACCGGGCCCTTCTGCCTATGTCTGCCCCTGGCATCAGCATGGCATCCTTGTGGAGCTCACCACCGCATTCCTGCGACGTCCGCGGCCTCGGTCGACCAGAATAGCAATCGCTCAGTGAGAGAAAAGGACCGTGATGACGATTGTCATCGTCACGACGCTGAACAGGGTGCTGGCCGCGACCATAGATCCCATGGTCGTCGGGTCGAGACGATAGTCGACTGCGAACAGAATGCCAAAGAATCCCGACGGAACTGCCGCAAGCAGAACAGCCGCCTTGGCCACCTCGGATGAGATCGGCAACGCAAGAGCGATCGCAGCCGTTAAGGCCGGCCTAAGAATATCGGACACGCCGGTCGCGGCGATGACCTTCCAGTCCAACTGGAGCGCCTGAGCCGACAGAATAAGCCCGGTCAGGAAGAGCGCTACGCCTGCTGCTGCGCTTCCGATCAGCATCAGACTGGCGCTAAGGACGGAGTTGACCTGAACACCGGAGAGCGACAGCGCGATGCCGAGGGCAGGTGCGATGACGACAGGCTTCATGAAGGCATGCGAGATCGCTGCGACGAGTTGCGACATGGGGCTCGAAGATTTCGTCTTATCAGCGGCATTCATCTCAACGAGCAAAAGTCCCAATGGGGTGACGAGGATAGAGCCGGTCGCAAGAGCGACCGCTACCGGAACCGCACCGGAAGGGCCTAGCACGGACGAAGCCACTGGCAGGCCCACTCCGGCGAGGTTGGGGAAGGAGATCGTCAACGCTTGAAGAGAAGCGTCCACCTTGGAGGCATTGAGAAACCTTCGCGCGATCAGGAACCAGCCGAAATAGACCGCAATCATTCCGGATCCCAGGATGGCGAAGAGAGGAGCCTGCTCAAGCATCTCGCTACGCGAGGCAGATGCCGTCGCCACAAGCAATGAGGCCGGCAGCGAGAAGTTCATGACAAGCTTATTGAAGCTTCCGACCTCGCGATTGTCCACTATGCGAAACCGACCGGCGGCGTAACCAAGTGCCAGCACGAAGAAGATGGGTGTCAGGACTTGAGCGATGATGTGCATCATCAAGCCTCCTCTCGAGCGTTTCCACGAGCAATGTCATAAGCCAGGAGGTCCACTGCTCTGCCTGGACGGGTCCGGCGAGCAATAAGTTGCTCTCTGGACCCTGTCAGACGCCTCAACCTATTCGCGCGTGCAAGAGCATCCATTTCTCGGAAGCGCGTGGTTCATCCTTCCCGCCAGGAGCATCGGCGACCTGAGCGAGCGACTTGCAACCGCTTTGCAGAAACAATTGATTGCGGGAGCGGCCTTTTCGCGAAGCCGCCGTGAAGCGGGCTGGCACGTCATTACTGAACATGTAGCTCTCGCTTCTCGATGCTGCATGTTCAGTTTGTCGAGCCAGCCCTCGATCTTCATGGCCTTCCTGAAAGGCTTCTCAGTTCCGGGCTGTCTTCGAATCCGCCGCCTTGCGAGCAGCATCCGTGATCACGGATGCAACTTCCCTGGGGTGGGACTCGTATACCGAGTGGCTCGCGCCCTTGATTTCTACCGTGTGGCTTTTTGCACGGGCGTAATACCAGCGTTCAAGCTCGGGATTGATGATCTTGTCGTCGCCAGCGACAATTCCCCAACTTGGCTTCGTCTTCCAAGCCGCCGCGGTCAGGGGCGTCGTAAAGACCGCAGCGGCGGCCATGACCTGAGAGCGAGATGCGAACTCCGCTCTCTCGCGCGGAAGATCAGGTGCGAACAAGCGGAGAAACTCGCCCGGATCGAGGTAGGTGAAACCGTCCGGCGTCTTCTTGATGGCACCCTCGGTTTTGGCCAGAACGCTCGGCATCCTTTTGCCGAGTGCGCCTTCGTCTTCGCCGACATCGGGAGCGTGAGCGGCGACGTAGACCAGCCCGATGACATTCGGATGAACGCCTGCCTCGGTGATGATTGAGCCGCCGTAGCTGTGTCCAACCAGGAGAGTGGGACCATCCTGGAGATCGAGAACCCGCTTCGTGGCGGCGACATCGGCCGCAAAGGACGTTTCCGGCTCCTGCACGATGGAAACCTGGAAGCCCTCCTCTCGCAGGATATCATAGACGGGCTTCCAGCCCGAACCATCGACCCATGCCCCGTGGACGAGAACGATGTTCCTGACGGTTTCGGCACTTGCCGGGGCGGTCGATACGGCTAGGGCGAGCCCTGCCAAGGCAACGAGAGTGGGACCAAAGGTCTTCATATCTATTCTCCTCGTTTATGGTGATGAGCACGTCCGGCTCTAGGCAAAGGCCGCAAAGGGGCCAGAACATCGAATGAAAGGCAGTCGCAGTTAAATCACGGAGCGATGCCGGGCACTTGACGATTCTGCCCATGAGTTGTCGATGAACGCTCGATTGCTGCAGCCCTCAGACCCGCTTGCGATGTCCTTGAAGCAGGAGACACCTGCACTCGCTTCGCTAGTCCGATGAGCCGGACGATATCCTTCCAGGACGGCGAAACCGTCCAATCCGATCCCTTTGGAATCTGAGAATCTCCGAGCGTCGACAGGCCTGGTTCATTCAGGCCGTTTCCTCCCGAAGCGCGGCCTAGTCGACCCGCGCCAACTTGGAGCGGCGCCTTTCCGCTGGCGCCGTTCCTTTTCGCCTGAGCCCCTTGTCGTCTTGCTGCCCTGCTTCCTCCGACACGCTTCCGGCCTACCGCAC
>JAEWKH010000072.1 GCA_023386155.1 Pseudomonadota bacterium | reverse complement strand
TCCGTCCATGGCGGTCTCCTCGGCATCCGGGGCAACCCTGAGCATCAGGCCGCGATGCTCGCCCACGGCATCCAGCCCATCGACCTCCTGGTGGTGAACCTCTACCCGTTCGACGCGACGGTCGCGGCCGGCAAGCCCTATGACGACTGCATCGAGAACATCGATATCGGCGGTCCGGCCATGATCCGGGCGGCGGCCAAGAACCATGGCGACGTGGCCGTGGTGGTGGACGGCGCCGATTACGCTTCCCTCCTGGAGGACCTCGCCAAGTACGACGGCTCGGTCACCCTGACCCTGCGCCGCCGCCTCGCCCAGAAGGCCTATGCCCGCACGGCCGCCTACGACGCGGCGATCTCCAACTGGTTCGCCGCGGAGCTCGGCGAGGAGACCCCGCCCTTCCGGGCGCTGGGCGGCGCCATCGCGGAAGTCCTGCGCTACGGCGAGAACCCGCACCAGAGCGCCGCCTTCTACCGTACGCCGGAGCAGCGCCCCGGCGTCGCCACCGCCCGGCAGGTGCAGGGCAAGCAGCTCTCCTACAACAACATCAACGACACCGATGCGGCCTACGAGGCCGTGGCCGAGTTTCTGCCCGAGCGCTCCGCCGCCATCGTGATCGTCAAGCACGCCAATCCCTGCGGCGTGGCGGAGGGCACGAGCCTGCGCGAGGCCTACGAGAAGGCCCTGCGCTGCGATCCGGTCTCGGCCTTCGGCGGCATCGTGGCCATGAACCGGCCGCTCGACGCGGAGGCCGCCAAGGCCATCACCGAGATCTTCACCGAGGTGATCATCGCGCCCGATGCGAGCGAGGAGGCGGTCGCCATCGTGGCGGCCAAGAAGAACCTGCGCCTGCTGCTGGCCGGCGGCCTGCCCGATCCGCGCCAGGAGGGCCTGACCCTGCGCACCGTTTCCGGCGGCTTCCTGGCCCAGAACCGGGACAATGCGGTGGTCGACGCCATGGACCTCAAGGTGGTGACGAAGCGCGCCCCGACGGACCGGGAGCTGGAGGACCTGCGCTTCGCCTTCCGGGTCGCCAAGCACGTGAAGTCGAACGCCATCGTCTATGCGAAGGACCTCGCCACCGTGGGCATCGGCGCCGGCCAGATGAGCCGCGTCGATTCCTCCCGCATCGCCGCCTGGAAGGCCGCCGAGGCCGCGAAGGCTGCCGGCTTGGCCGAGACCCTCGCCAAGGGCTCGGTGGTGGCCTCCGACGCCTTCTTCCCCTTCGCGGACGGCCTGCTCGCCGCGGCGGAAGCCGGCGCCACCGCGGTGATCCAGCCCGGCGGCTCCATGCGCGACGACGAGGTCATCAAGGCCGCCGACGAGGCCGGCCTCGCCATGGTGTTCACGGGACACCGGCATTTCCGGCATTGAGCTTCTGAGCCGCGTTCTTCCAAGGCTGCGGAGCGGGGCCCGGATTCATCCGACGAGCAAAGCGGGTGTTTCCCTCCCCACCCATTTGGGGCCTGCCCGAAATGGGCTTTCTTGCGCGCCAGTCGGGAACACCCGACTGGCGGTGGGGAGGGGTGGCTGCGAAGCAGCCGGGGTGGGGGTCGCAAAGTCAGATCGCGACACTTCATCTAGAGGCACGAAGGCTGCTACAGCTTCACCTCTCCTCGAGGGAGGCTTTCCTGCGCCAAATCCTTCAGACACTCATCCGGTCGCACCACCCCCACCCCTGCCCCTCCCCGCAAGGGGGAGGGAGGATCGTGCAGCACTTCCATGATGACGTCCCTCGGATCTCTCCCCATATGAAGCGGAGCAGAAGGAGACGTTCATGATCATCACCACCACGCCCTCCATCGAAGGCCGTCGCATCGCCACTTATCGCGGCATCGTTTCGGGCGAGGCGATCCTCGGCGCCAACGTGTTCCGCGATTTCTTCGCCTCCATCCGCGACGTGGTCGGCGGACGGGCGGGCTCCTACGAGCGCGTCCTGCGCGACGGGCGCGACACGGCCCTCCAGGAAATGATCGAGGAGGCCCAGCGCCTCGGCGCCCATGCGATCGTCGGCGTGCACCTCGATTACGGGGCTCTCGGCAAGAACGAGGGCATGATGATGGTGTCGGTCAGCGGCACGGCGGTGACGCTGGAGTGAGCGGCGCTCACACCCGCTTGACGCCGCTGAGCAGCCAGAAGCCCGCGAGCAGGAACAGGATCAGCACCGCCGGCCCTGCCGCCTGCGTCTGAAACACCGCCGTCGCGACCGCGACGGCGAGCGGGGCGAGGAAGGACGTGACCTTCCCTGAGAGTGCCAGCAGGCCGAAATAGCGCCCGGCCTCGCGGGCCGGGACGAGCCGCGCCAGGAGGCTGCGGGACGATGCCTGGAGCGGTCCGGCCACGGCGCCGATGACGAGGCCGAGCAGCACGAACAGCTTCTCCGGCGCGGAGCCGTAGAGGCCATCCTCGGGAACGGGCGGCGCGGTCGGCACCGTAAAGAGGATATGGTCGCGCCCGAGCGACAGCACGCCGACGCAGACGAGCGCGAGTATGGCGATCGCCCCGAGGATCACGGGCTTTGCGCCGATCCGGTCGTCGAGCCGCCCGCCGATCAGCGCCCCGATGGTGCCGGTGATCGTGAGCAGGATGCCGAAGATGCCGAGCTCGATGGCCTGCCAGCCGAAGACGCCGGCGCCGTAGATGCCCCCGAAGGCGAAGAGCGCCACCAGCGCATCCTGGTAGACCATGTTGGCGAGGAGGAAGCGGCCGACGCTCTCGTGGCGCCGGGCATCCGCGATGGTGCTCCTGACCTGCTCGATCCCCTTGCGCGCCGCCTCCTTCAGGCTCATCCCCGAGCGCGGCACATCCGGCGTGAAGAGGAAGAGCGGCAGCACGAAGATCAGGAACCACAGGGCCGAGAACGGCCCCGTGATGCGGTCGCCCTCGCGGGCGGCCGGATCGAGGCCGAAGAGCGGATCCAGGCCGAACACGGTCTTCATCGTGGCCGGATCGGCGGCGAGAAACCCGAGCACGATCACCAGCGAGACGAGGCCGCCGCAATATCCCATCGCCCAGCCGGTGCCGGAGAGGCGCCCGTAGCGTTCCGGCGGCACGAGATGCGGGATCATGGCGTTGTTGAACACCGCCGCCACCTCCACGGCCACGGTGCCGAAGGCGAAGCCGACGAGGGCGACCGCGATGGCATGGGACTGTCCCGGCGCCGCGTACCAGAGCGCGAAGGAGGCGATGAACAGCACGAGGCCGCAGGACGCGATCCAGGGCTTCTTGGGGCCTGTCGCGTCCGCGATGGAGCCGAGCACCGGCGACAGGACCGCGAGCACAAGCCCCGCCGCCGCCGTGGCATAGCCCCACAGGCTCTGCCCGCTCACCGGATCGGGCGCGAGCGCGGCGGCGAAGAACGGCGCGAAGACGAAGGTGGTGACGAGGGTGAAGAAGGGCTGGCAGGCCCAGTCGAACAGGAGCCATCCCAGGATGGCGGAGCGCGAGGCTTTCTGCGAAGGCGCGAGGGGATTGTCGTGTCTCACTGGGCTTCGGTGTCCCTCGACATTGGTGACCTCATCTCTCCTTTCCCTTTGCGGGAGGGGATGTGGTGAGGTGTGAGCCATAGCCTATGACGGTGAGGCGCTGGATTACCTCTCCTTGAGGGAGAGGTCGGACCGTCAGGTCCGGGTGAGGGGTTACGCCCTTTTCGGATAGACCTGTACCCCCTCACCCTCGCTGCGCTCGACCTCTCCCCACCGGGGAGAGGTGAAGCTGTGGCAGCCTCGCGTCTCTGCTTACTCTCGCACGTGCGATGGCTAGCGCATCGTGCGAAAAAGTGGACCCGGTTTTTCGCACCCAACGATGCGCTCTCTATAGAGCGGAGCATCGGATCCGATCCCAAAATTGCGAATCCACTTTTGGGTCCGATGCTCTAGCACTCAGCTCATCCGCGCGAGATCGCCGAGCAGGCTTGCCGCGACGGTGATCTTCGACAGGGACAGGCCCGACGAGACGATGCCGTCGACCGCGCTCCGGATGCGGTTGACATCGGCGCCGCGCTTCTCGCTCCAGGCCTGCACGGCCTCGATGCCGGACAGGTCCAGAGCCGACACCTCCGCGGTCAGGCCGCGATGGGCATAGGCGATGCTGTCGATGGCGCGGTCGAGCGCGAGGCGGTCGAAATAGTCGCTGACATTGATCTGCTGCGCCGCGCTGATGAGGGCGCCGAGCCGGAACGAGGCCTCGAGGGCGAAATGGGTGCGGGCGATGTCGTTGACCGGCTTGCCGGTCTTCTGCGCCGTCTGCACGATGTCGGGTGCTGCCACGAGATCGGGCAGCGACGCGATGCGGCGCGCCAGGTCCTCCGGCGTGCCCTCGTCCACGAGCGCCTTGGTGCGCGCGTCCCAGGCTGCCTGAGCCTCCGGCGACAGCGTCTCGGTGAGGCCGCGCTCCACCTCGGCGATTCCGGACTGGTAGGCGCCGATGATCTCGTCGAGGGAATGGTTGACGAAATCCACGTTGCGGATGAACCAGACGATCCGGTTCATCAGCAGGTCCTGCAGCTCGCCGTAAAGATGCAGCTGCACCCTGCCGGGCACCGCGCCGTCGAGTGCGTCGATGGCAAGGTTCGTCTCGGTGAGGCCGAAGGAATCCCGGGTGGCCGCATAGGCGGCCGCGATGGTCGGGGCATCGGCGCCGGTCTGGTCGACGAGGCGGGCCACCATGGTCGGGCCGCCGCGGTTGATGATCGCGTTGGCGAGCTGCGTCGCGATAATCTCGCGGCGCAGGCGGTGGCTTGCGATCGCATCCGGGAAGCGCTCGCGCATCTCGGCCGGGAAGTAGCGCTCGAGCTCCTTGCCGAGATAGGGATCGTCCGGCACCGGGCTTTCCAGCAGCGCGTCGTGCAGGGACAGCTTGGCATAGGCCAGGAGCACGGCGATTTCCGGCCGGGTCAGCGCCTCGCCGCGGCGGCCTCGCTCGGCCAGCGTGCTGTCGTCCGGCAGGTACTCGACCGCCCGGTTGAGACGTCCCTGTGCCTCCAGCATGTGCATGAGCCGGCGCGCGAAGCCGAGATCGGCGAGGCCGAGCTGCTCGGAAAGCGAGATGGCCAGCGTCTGCAGGTAGTTGTTGCGCAGCACGAGAGCCGCGACGTCCTCGGTCATGTCCGCCAGGAGCGCATTGCGCTGGTCCTGCGTCAGGCGTCCGTCGCGTTCCGGCGTGGTGAGGGCGATCTTGATGTTCACCTCCACGTCGGAGGTGTTGACGCCCGCCGAGTTGTCGATGGCATCGGTGTTGAGGCGGATGCCCTTCTGCGCCGCCTCGATGCGCCCGCGCTGGGTCATGCCGAGATTCGCGCCCTCGCCGATGACCTTGGAACGCACATCCGAACCGGCGATGCGGATCGCGTCGTTGGCGCGGTCGCCCACCTGCTCGTCCGTCTCGGCGGAGCCGCGGATATAGGTGCCGATGCCGCCGAACCAGAGCAGGTCGACCCGGGCCTTGAGGATGGCGCTCATCACCTCGGCCGGGGTGGCCTGCGGCCGGTCGATGTCGAGCAGCGCGCGCATCTCGTCCGAGAGCGGGATCGATTTCGCGCTGCGCGGGAACACGCCGCCGCCCTTCGAGATGAGGGCCTTGTCGTAATCCTGCCAGCTGGAACGGGGCAGGCTGAACAGGCGCTCGCGCTCCTTATGGGCGGTTTCCGGATCCGGGTCCGGATCGATGAAGATGTCGCGGTGGTCGAAGGCCGCCACGAGCTTGAGGGCCCGCGACAGGAGCATGCCGTTGCCGAACACGTCGCCCGACATGTCGCCGACGCCCGCCACCGTCACCGGCGTGGTCTGGATGTCGATGTCGATCTCGCGGAAGTGGCGCTTCACCGCCTCCCAGGCGCCGCGGGCCGTGATGCCCATCTTCTTGTGGTCGTAGCCCTGGCTGCCGCCGGACGCGAAGGCATCGCCGAGCCAGTGGCCCTTCTCGATGGAGAGCGCATTGGCGATGTCGGAGAAGGTCGCCGTGCCCTTGTCGGCTGCGACCACGAGATAGGGATCGTCCCCGTCGTGGCGCACGGTATCGGGCGGCGGGACGATGCTGTCGCCGGCGATGTTGTCGGTGAGCTGCAGGAGCGTGCGGATGAAGATGCGGTAGCTCTCGGTGCCTTCCGCCAGCCAGGCCTGCCGGTCGCTCGCCGGCGGCAGATGCTTGGGCACGAAGCCGCCCTTGGCGCCCACCGGCACGATCACGGCGTTCTTGACCTGCTGCGCCTTGACGAGGCCCAGCACCTCGGTGCGGAAATCCTGCGGACGGTCGGACCAGCGCAGGCCGCCGCGCGCCACCTTGCCGAAGCGCAGGTGCACGCCTTCGACGCGGGGCGAATAGACGAAGATCTCGTAGAGGGGCTTGGGCAGCGGCAGGCCGTCCACCTTGGCGCATTCGAACTTGAACGCGATGGTCTGGCGCGGCAGGCCGTTGTCCTCGAGCTGGAAGAAGTTGGTGCGCAGGGTGGCTTCGATCAGGTTGACGAAGCGGCGCAGGATCCGGTCGTCGTCGAGGCTCGTGACGCTCTTCAGCTGCTCCTCGATCCGCTCGCGGATCGCCGCCTCGGCGGCGGCGCGCCCCTCGTCCCTGCGCGGGTCGAAGCGCGCATAGAACAGCTTCACGAGATCGGCCGCGATGGCGCCGTGACGGGCGAGCGTCCCGGCGATGTAGTCCTGCGCGTAGGTGACCTGGATCTGGCGCAGGTAACGGCCGAACGCCCTCACCATGGCGACATCGCGCCAGCCGAGGCCCGCCTCGAGCACGAGGCGGTTGAAGCCGTCCGATTCCGCCAGCCCCCGGAAGAGCGCGAGCAGGGCCGCCTCGATGAGAGCCTGGATCTCGTCGATCTCGATCGCGCCGCCGGAGGCGCGCTCGAGCGTCATGTCGTGGAGCCACACCCGGTCCGTGGCGCTGAAGGCGACCCGGTAGGTTCGCTCGTTGACGACGCGGAAGCCGAGGTTTTCCAGAAGCGGCACGCGGTCCGACAGGGGCAGCGCCACGTTGAGCGAGAACACCTTCAGGTTCACGCGGGTCTCGTCGTCGCCTTCCCGGCGATAGAGGTCGACGGCGCGCGGCCGCGCCTCGGAAAGCTGCTCCAGGAGGGCGATGTCGGCGATGACCTGATCGGCCCCGAAGGCCTCGCGATAGGCCGCGCTGAAGGCTTCGCCATAGCGGGACGCCAAGGCGCGCGCGCGGGCGCCGCCGACGCTGGCATCGAGGGCATCGCGCAGCGCGTCGCTCCAGGTGCGGACGATGGCGGAAATCCCCTTCTCCAGGGTCTCGCGCGGCACGTCCGGCGTCCGGCCCTCGTCGCGGCCGATGATGTAGTGGGTGCGCGCGAGCGGGCCTTCCGGATAATCCGGATAGGAGGCGGAAACCCGGCCCTCGAAGATGCTGGCCAGGAACTGGCCGATGCGCTGGCGCGCCTGGGTGTCGTAGCGGTCCTTCGGCACGAAGACGAGCACCGACACGAAGCGGTCGAACTCGTCGACACGGGCGAGCGCCCGCACCCGCGGACGCTCCGACAGGTTCATGATGTCGATGGCGAAGCGGTAGAGCGTGTCCTCGTCGATCTGGAACAGCTCGTCGCGCGGATAGCTTTCGAGCACGTTGAGGAGCGCGCGGCCCGCATAGCTCGCCGGATCGAAGCCGGCGCGGGCGACGACCTTCGCGACCTTGAGGCGCAGGTACGGCACCTCGCCTGTCGTGTTGGTATAGGCGCTGGCCGTGAACAGGCCGACGATGCGCAGCTCGCCCCGCAGATGCCCGCTCTCGTCGAACAGCTTGACGCCGACATAGTCGAGATGGGCGCGGCGATGGACGCGCGACTTCACATTCGCCTTGGCGATGATCAGCGCCTGCGGACGGGCCAGGAAGGCGCGGATCTCCGGCGTCATCGCGACCAGCTCGCGGCCGCGGCGCAGCACGCGCACGGAGGGATCGCGCAGCAGGCCGAGGCCCGAGCCCTCGACCGGATCGGCCACCGTGTCGCCGGAGGGCAGGCGGTATTCGCGCACGCCCAGGAACGTGAAGTTGTCCCGCGAGATCCAGTCGAGGAACGCGATGGCCTCCTTCACCTCGTCCTCCGGCAGCGGCGGAGGATTGAGGCGGTAATCGTGCACGATCTCGGCGATCCGGGCGCGCATGCCCGGCCAGTCGTGCACCGCCACGGAGACGTCCGTGTGCACGAGGCGCATCGCCTCGATCAGGCGGGTCCGCGTGTCCGGATCGTCGATGCGGGGCAGGTGGATATGGATGAAGCTTTCGCGCTTCACGCCGAGCCGCAGGGCCGCGGTGGCCTCGCCGACAAGGCGCACGAGCGCGCCCGCCGGATCCCGCTCCACGGCCAGGATCGGGTGCGCCACGAGAAGCGGCTCATAGCCCTGGTCCACGACCTCGGCGAGGGTCGAATCCAGCAGGAACGGCATGTTGTCGTTGACGATCTCGAGCACCGTCACGTCCTGGTGCCGCCCCCCGCGCTCGATCTCGAAGTCGAACAGGCGGATATCCGCGCTGTCGGCGCTGCGCGGGGCCTTGAGATGCTCGAAGGCTTCCGCCGCGAGATCCGCCAGAGTCTGCGGCGAATAGGGAGCCAGATCCTCGGACGGAACCCGCCCGTAGAGATCGCGCACGAAGGTTGGCGGAACGGATTTGTGCCCGGATTCCAGCACGGCGACGGCTTCCGCCGTCAATTCGCTTCCGCTGGTCGGTGTATCCAGCTTCATGCGCGCATCCTCTTAATATTCTGGTCGCGGGAGCGTTGCCACACTGTGGCAGGTTGCGCAACCAAAGCATGAGGGCCGGACCAAAGTAGGGTAAAGTTGCTGCACTGCACAGACACTTTACGCTGCCTTTGCCTCCTCGGACGACAGATTCGCGTCCCCCCATTCCTTCATCGCCATCAGCACCGGCTCCAGGGAACGGCCGCGGGCCGACAGCGCATATTCGACCCGGGGCGGAACCTGGGCATAAACGGTCCGGACGATGAGGCCGTCGGCCTCCAGCTCGCGCAGCTGGTGGGTGAGCATGCGCTGCGTGATGGACGGGATGAGCCGGCGCAATTCGTTGAAACGCAAGGTTCCGCGCAGGAGCTTGTAGAGCACGATGATCTTCCACTTGCCGTCGATCAGGCTCATCGTCCGCTCGACGGAGCACCCTTGAACCCTCTGCACCCTCTGCACCCTCTGCGACGTCCCCGGCATCACGGTATCCTTTTTGACACTATGGGCTGTTTTTGTGCGTTCTTGCGGACCTTAAGACTATGCTCAACTATGTTTCCGTCAACAGGAGACATGCCATGCGCGCCGTCGGTTACCAGCAATCCCTTCCCATCGACCAGGACGCCTCCCTCATGGACGTCGAGCTGCCCCGCCCCGAGCCGGGCCCGCGCGACCTCCTCGTCGAGATCAGGGCGGTCTCCCTCAATCCCGTCGACACGAAGGTCCGCATGCGGGCTCAAGCCGAGCCGGGCGGCGTGAAGGTTCTGGGCTTCGATGCGGCCGGGATCGTCCGGGGGGTGGGCAAGAACGTGTCCCTGTTCAAGGAAGGCGACGAAGTGTTCTATGCGGGCGCCATCACGCGGCAGGGCACCAATGCGGAATTCCATGCGGTCGACGAGCGCCTGGTGGGCTCCAAGCCGAAATCCCTCACCTTCGAGGAGGCCGCCGCCCTTCCGCTCACGACCCTGACCGCCTGGGAGACCCTGTTCGACCGCCTGGAGGTCAAGCGTCCGGTCATGGGCGCGGCCGACGCCATCCTGATCGTGGGTGCCGCCGGCGGCGTCGGTTCCATCGCCGTGCAGCTTGCGCGCAAGCTCACGGACCTCACCGTGATCGCCACCGCGTCGCGGCCGGACACGCAGGCCTGGGCCAAGGAATGCGGGGCCCATCACGTGATCGATCACGGCAAGCCGCTGGCCGCCCAGGTGGAAGCCTTAGGCGTCGGCGCGCCGGCCTTCGTGTTCTCGATCACCCATACGGAAAATCATTTCGCCGAGATCGCGAAAACCATTGCGCCACAAGGCCGTTTCGCCCTGATCGACGACCCGAAGGCGCCGCTCGAGATCAACCTCCTGAAGGGCAAGAGCGTCTCGATTCACTGGGAATCCATGTTCACCCGCTCCACCTTCCAGACCGCCGACATGGAGCGGCAGCACGAAATCCTCAACGAGGCCTCCCGCCTCGTGGATGCGGGCACGATCAGGACCACGCTGGCCGAGGTCATCGGGCCGATCAACGCCGCCAATCTCAGGCGCGCCCATGCCCTCATCGAGAGCAACCGCACGCGGGGCAAGCTCGTGCTGTCGGGGTTTTAGGCCGGTGTTCTCGATGCGAGAGGCATCGCGCTTCGCAGGATCGGGATGGTCGGCACAAGGCCGGCCATGACGTGGCAGATGAAGGAGAACGAGCCAAAAAAGAAGGGCTTTGCGATCTGGACCATCGCAAAGCCCTTTAAACAGAAGAAAAGGCTGCCTTGAAGGGCAGCCCTGTGCCTCGAGGGTGGCCCGGCCCGTCGCGCGACTCAGAGGGCTGGGGGGCTGACGTGTCCAAGCCGTTCAATGAGCCGGGCCGTCGAGGCAACTTGAGCATTAACGGCATTCAGTGAGGCTCCATCACGGCGCGATTGAGGCAGGAATAAGATTTGCAAAAGAACCGGTGATTCATCGCGTCGCCCCGGGTTGATCCCTTAGCCGCCGAAGCCCATCATCAGGTCAGGTTGACCGGTTATGGGAGGCATCATGAGCGAAGGTGACATCGCTGAGCCGCTGCGCGGCGGCTCGATGCAGGGCTCGGCCCACATCGTTCCCTTTCCCGCCGCGCCGAAACAGGTGTCATTCGACCGTGGCGAGCTGCAGGCCATTCTCAATCTCTACGGCCGCATGGTGGCGGCCGGCGAATGGCGCGATTACGCAATCGACTTCCTGCCCGAGAAGGCCGTCTTCTCCATCTTCCGGCGCACGTCCGAAATGCCCCTCTACCGGATCGAAAAGGACCCGAAGCTCGCCAAGAAGCAGGGTGCCTATTCGGTCGTCGTCTCGACGGGCCTGATCCTGAAACGCGGCCACGAACTCGCCCGCGTGCTGCGCGTGCTCGACAAGCCGAGGGTGGTGTCGGCTTAACCGGCCGGGATGGGCCGTGTCGGCGGTCCCTGCATGCCACGCCCAAGGCTCCGCTGCATCATCACGGTGGAGAGCCAGCGCCCGTGCTTGTAGCCGATGCCCTTGAGGATTCCGGCAAGCTCGAAACCGAGGCTTCTGTGCAGGCCGATGGAGCCTTCCGATTCCTCGTCGCCGATCACGGCTACCATGAGCCGGAATTCTCGCGCCTCGCACTCCTCGATCAGACGGGTGAGCAGCAGGCGTCCGACGCCCTGCCCCTGCGCCGACGGGGCGACATAGATCGAATCCTCCACCGTCGAGCGATAGGCCGGCCGGGTGCGGTAGGCGCCCGCATAGGCATAGCCGAGAACCGCGCCGTCCTTCTCGGCCACGAGATAGGGATAGCCGCCCTCCAGGATGGCGGCCCGGCGCCGCGCCATCTCCGCCCTGTCGGGGGGATCGAGCTCGAAGGACGCCGTGCCATGCGTCACCGCATGGGCATAGATCGCCGTGATGGCATCAAGGTCGGTTTCGGACGATGGGCGGACGAGAATGCTCATGGGATTTTTCTAAAGCATTTTCGGCACGGGACGGAATAGTATTCCGTCTTGGGAAGACCTTCTTTTCATCATCCTTTGCCTAAACATGAGGCATCACCGGAAAGGCTTGTTGAGTGAACGAGCTCACCCCAGGCAGAACGCAGAATGCCGTGGTCTGGACCGCGATTCTGGCCTCCAGCATGGTCTTTGCCGACGGGGCCATCGTGACCGTCGCGATGCCGCAGATGCGCCAGAGCCTGCAGGCCTCGCTCGCCGAAATGCAATGGGTGACCAATGCCTATGCGCTGACCCTGTCCGCCTTCCTGCTCCTCGGCGGCGCGGCCGGCGATGCCTATGGCCTCAGGCGGATCTTCATGATCGGCATCGCGTGCTTCGGCCTGACCTCCCTGTGGTGCGGCCTGTCCGGGTCGGCCGGGATGCTGATCGTCGCCCGGGCCTTTCAGGGGATCGGCGGCGCCCTGCTGGTGCCGGGGTCGCTCGCCCTCATCAGCGCCCATTTTCCGAAGGAGGCGCGCGGCAAGGCCATCGGCGCCTGGGCGGCCGCCTCGGGCATCGCCGCGGCGTTCGGGCCGATCCTGGGCGGCTGGCTGATCGACATCGGCCCCTGGCAGGCGATCTTCTGGATCAACGTTCCGATTGCTGCGGCCGCCCTCTGGCTGTGTTGGCGACGCGTCCCCGAAAGCGCCGTGATGCGGGAGAGTGCCATGGACTGGCTCGGCGGTCTTCTCGCCGTCCTGGCGCTGGGCCTCCTCGCCTATGGGCTGACCTCGCTCGGCGAGCGGGAGAGCCGCAAGGGCATCGCGGCGCTGCTGTCGCTCGCCGGTGCGGTCCTTCTCGGCCTCTTCGTCCGGCACGAGAAGCGCTCTGCCGCGCCGATGATGCCGCTCGACCTGTTTCGCGTCCCGGCCTTCGCCCATGTCAATGCGCTGACGCTGCTGCTCTATTTCGCGCTCAGCGGCGCCCTGTTCTTCCTGCCGACGGCCCTGATCGAGGCCCATGACTATTCGGCCGCCAGGGCGGGCTCGGTGTTCCTGCCCTTCACCCTCCTGATGGCCGCCCTCTCCCGGCTCGGCGGCGTCATGGCCGACCGGTTCGGCACGCGCATCCTCCTCACGGTCGGCCCTCTCGTCACGGCCTTGAGCTTCGCGCTCCTGGCCCCGGCCGTGCTTCACGGCAGCTACTGGCTCGCGATCGCGCCGGTCATGGCCGTCATGGGACTCGGCATGGGCATCACGGTCGCGCCGCTGTCGACGACGGTCATGAATGCCGTCCCGGACGAGCGCATCGGCGTGGCGTCCGGCGTCAACAACGCGATCTCCCGCGTGGCGGGGCTGACCGCCGTGGCGGGGCTCGGCATCATGGCCACATTGGGATTCCGGCGCGCCGCCGCATGGGCGAACCCGGACCTGGCGGGCCTCTTCGGTCAGGCGACCTTCGGTGCGCTCCCGCCGATGCCGGTCGCGCCATCCGGCCCGCTGAGGGACGCCTATGCCACCGCCACGATCGGCGGGTTCGGGCTGGTGGCCCTGATCTGCGCGGCGGCGGCCTGCGCGAGCGCGTTCTTCGGCTACCGCTCCGCGCTTCCGCCAGAGAGATGATCAAAAGAAAAGCCCCGGCCTTCCGGCCGGGGCTCGCGATCGGTCGATCCGCTCGTCCTTACTCGTTGCGGTTGCCCACGAGAGCGAGGAGGAACTGGAACATGTTGATGAAGTCCAGGTACAGCGTCAGGGCGCCGAAGACCGATACCTTGGCGGCCGACTCGGAGTCGAAGTTGCCGTACAGGTACATCTCCTTCAGCTTCTGCGTGTCGTAGGCCGTGAGGCCCGCGAAGATCAGGACGCCGATCACCGAGATGCCGAACTGAAGGGCGCTCGACGCGACGAAGATGTTCACGATCGAGGCCAGGATCAGGCCGACGAGGCCCATGATCAGGAACGAGCCCATGCCCGACAGGCTGCGGTTCGTGGTGTAGCCCCACAGGGACAGCGAGCCGAAGGCCGCGGCCGTGATGAAGAACACCTGCACGACGCTCGCGCCGGTATAGCGGATGAGAAGCGTCGAGAGCGAGGCGCCCATCACCGCCGCGAAGGCGAAGAAGGTGCCGCGCGCGGCAGCCGCCGACATCCGGTCCATACGGAACGAGAAGAAGAAGATGAAGGCCAGAGGCGCCAGCGCCACGATCCACATCAGGGGCGTGGTGTAGAGGGTCACGCCGAACTGGGTGAGCCCGACGCTGCCGATACGGGCGACGGCGGCAGCCGGGTCGCTCGTGGTGGCGAGCATGTTTACGCCGAGTGCGACCAGGGCCGAGATGGCAAGGCCCAGGACCATGTTGTTGTAGACGCCGAGCATGAAGGCGCGCAGGCCCTGGTCGACCTGTGCCTCCGTCCGGGCAAAGCCGGTGCCATAGGCGTTTTGGTTTTGCTCATACGGTTGCATCGGAGTCCTTTCTCGCGGTGTCCCGTGTGTTCCCTCGAAAGGCTGAGGAGTCAGCCCTCGGCCGCCGTGTTTTCGACGACACCGGAAATATGAGAGGGCCGCCGTCATTCCGCAAGAGGGAGAGCCAAGCTTCAAGCCATCGTGAAAAAGAAAAACCGGGAGCAGAGCCGCGGCTCTGCTCCCGGTTGATCGTGACGCGCTCCCCCATGACGCCGGCGGGAGGCGGACGCTTAAAGATTTCTTAAGTAGGAGGCGGGCTTTTGACTTAAGATCCGCCACGTTCCCATCAGGCCTAATCCAACGCTCACGAGAACCGCCAAGGCCGAAGCCAGTACGGCCCCCGACAAGTCTAAAGTAAAGCTTAAGTTCATCACGCGGGTGATAATGAAATAAGCCGCGAGCGTTCCGGCCAGCAGGCCGAACAGGGCCGTGGCGAGGCCCAGCAATCCGTATTCGAGCGCATAGGCCGAGATGAGCCGGGCCCGGGTGGCGCCGAGCGTCTTGAGCACCACAGCATCGTAGAGCCGCGCCCGGTGGCCCGCCGCCAAAGCACCGGCCAGGACCAGAAGGCTTGCGATCAGCGCGATGGAGCTCGCGCCGCGAATCGCCATGACGAGCTGCGAAACCACGTCGTTCACCGCCTCGAGCGCATCCTTCACGCGCACGCTCGTGACCATGGGATAGGCCTGGGCGGCGCTTCTCAGGATACGGGCGTCGAGCGCCGCGTCCGAGCCGTTCGGGAAGGTGACCGTGGCGAGATGCGTGTGCGGCGCGCCCGCAAAGGCGTTGGGCGAGAACACCATGACGAAGTTGATGCCCATGCTGCGCCACTCGATCTCGCGAAGGTTGGCGATGGTGGCGCTGATGTTGCGCCCGAGCACGTTGACGGTGATCTCGTCGCCGATCTTGAGCCCCAGACCCTCCGCGATCTTGCGGTCGAAGGAGACGAGCGGCTTGCCGCGATAACCGTCCGGCCACCACTCGCCCCGCACCACCTTAGAGCCCTCGGGCGGCTTGGCCGCATAGGTGATGCCGCGGTCGCCCTCCAGCACCCAGGACACGTCCTCGGGCGCCTTGACTTCGGCCACGGGCCGCCCGCCGAGGGTCACGAGACGGCCGCGCATCATCGGCACGCGCTCGATCTGGGCGTCGCCGGCCTGGTTCTTGAGAAAGCCCTCGAAGGCATCCGCCTGCTGGTTCGGGATGTCGAGGAAGAAAAAGCTCGGCGCGCGCTCCGGCAGGCTCTGGGTCAGCTGGCGGGTCAGGTTGGTGTCGATGAGCGCAAGGGTCACGAGGAGCGTGATGCCGAGGCCCAGGGACAGCACCAGGGATGGGGTGAGCGCGCCGGGCCGGTGGACATTGGCGAGCGCGAGCCGCGCCGCCGTCCGGCGCGGGCGCGGCAGGCGGCGGGCGAGCGCCATGAGCCCGAGCGCCACGAGCCGCAGGAGCAGGAAGGACCCGGCGGCCGCGCCGACGAACATGAGCGCGATGCGCCGGTCGTAAGCCGCCAGCAGGGACAGCCCCACGAGGGCCGCGACGGACAGAGCGAGAGCCGTCAGGTAGCGCCTGCGCGGCCAGCGCCGCTCCGGGTCGATCTGGTCGCGGAAGAGGCCGGAAACCGGCACATCATGCGCCCGGCCCAGGGGGGCGAGCGCGAAGACCAGGGCCGTAAGGATTCCATAGAGCAGGGCGATGCCGAGTTCGCTCCAGGCCAGGGTCGGCTGGATCGGGATCGGCAGGAGATGGCCGAAGAGCCCGTTGACCACGAAGGGCAGCACGGCCCCGAAGGCCAGGCCGATGCCGATGCCTACGAGTGCGATCAGCATCACCTGCGTGAGGTAGAGCAGCACCACCTGCCCGCCGGGGGCCCCGAGGCTCTTGAAGGTGGCGATGGAAGCGCGCTTGCGGTCGACGAAGCCGCGCACCGCATTGGCGACGCCGACGCCGCCGACGAGGAGCGCCGTGAGACCGACGAGGGTCAGGAACTGGGTGAAGCGCTCGATGTTGCGGGCGAAGCGCGGATCGGCGTTGAGGCGCGTGCGGATGTTCCAGCCGGCCTCCGGCAGAACGCGGTTCGCCTCCGCCTCGATCCGGGTCAGGCCGTCTTCGGTCGATTGCTCCGGCGGAAGGGTGAGGCGGTAGGTCCAGCGCACGAGGCTGCCGGGCTGGACGAGGCCGGTCGCCGCGAGGGCCTCCTGCGAGAGCAGGAGCCGCGGCCCGAAGCCGATGCCGTCGGCGATCTTGTCGGGTTCGGAGACGAGCCGCGCCCGCAATTCCACGTTGGCCGCGCCGACCGTCACCCGGTCCCCCACCTTGAGGTCGAGGCGGGCGAGGAGCGCCGGATCGACGGCGGCCCCGAAGATGCCCTCCTTCTCGGCGAACACCTCGGCGGGGGACATCTGCGGATCGGTTTCGAGCAGGCCGACAGTGGGATAGCCACCATCGACCGCCTTCATCTCCACCAGCCCGGAGCCCTTCTCGCCGGCCAACGCCATGGCCCGCATGGTGGCGACGACGTTGACCCGGCCCTTGGATTCGAGGAAGGCCCGCTCGGGCGCACCCGCCTCCCGCTGGAGCAGGGAGAAGGCCATGTCGCCGCCGAGGATCCGGCGGCCTTCGCGGGAAATGCCTTCGGTGAGTGAACGGGACAGGGACGAGACGCTGGCGATCGCCGCCACCCCGAGGGCGATGCAGGCGAGAAAGATGCCGAACCCTCTCAATCCCCCACGCAGCTCACGGAAGGCGAGGCGCAGCAGGAGCGGCATCCGGGAGGCGGAGGCGGACCGCTTGTGCGGCGTGGCGGGAAGGGAGCCGTGCATCGCCTGAACTCCTCAAGCCACGGCCGAGGCCGCGCCGGCCTCCACCTGCCCCGAGCGCAGGCGCACCATCCGGTCGCAGAGGCGGGCGAGATTGAGGTCGTGGGTCACGAGGACCAGGGTGGCGCCCCGGTCGCGCTTGAGGGCGAAGAGCAGGTCGATGATGGAGCCGCCCGTGTTCTCGTCGAGATTGCCCGTGGGCTCGTCCGCCACGAGGATGGCCGGATTGGGCACGATGGCGCGGGCGATCGCCACGCGCTGCTGCTCGCCGCCCGAGAGCTGCGCCGGATAATGGTGCAGGCGATGGCCGAGGCCCACGGCCTGCAATTCGGCCTCGGCCCGTTCGAAGGCGTCGCCTTGTCCGGCGAGCTCCAGGGGCAGCGCCACGTTCTCCAGGGCCGTCATGGTGGGAACGAGGTGGAAGGACTGGAACACGATGCCGATCCGCCGGCCGCGGAAGCGGGCCAGCGCATCCTCGTCGAGGCCCGAGAGATCCGTGCCGTCGACGATCACCTGCCCCGAATCGGGGCGTTCGAGCCCCGCCATGGTCATGAGCAGTGTCGACTTGCCCGAGCCGGAGGGGCCGATCAGGCCCACCGCCTCGCCCCGGCCGACTTCGAGGGAAATGCCCTTGAGGATATGCACCCGCGCGGCCCCGCGCCCGAGGCTCAAATCGACATCGTGCAGCGCGATGGCCTTGTCCTGCATCCCCGTTCACCCGATCTGTTGGAAACTGTCAAAGACGTCCGTGTAGTTCTGCCTAGATGGGAAGCCTATCGATGAAGCGCCAATCCGGCCCATTCATGACGATCATTTTTGCGTGTGCGGCGGCCCTTGCCGCCATGGTCGTGCCCGCCACGGCCCCCTCGGCGCAGGAGAGGACGATCCGCCTCGTGGCCCTGGGCGACAGCCTGAGCGCCGGCTACAACCTGCCGCAGGAGGCGGCCTTCCCGGCCGTGCTGGAGAAGGCCCTGAAGGCCAAGGGCTACAACGTGGAGGTCGCCAATGCGGGCGTCTCCGGCGACACCTCCTCGGGCGGCCTCGACCGGCTCGACTGGTCGGTTCCCGACGGCACGGACGGCGTCATCCTGGAGCTGGGCGCCAACGACATGCTGCGCGGCCTCGACCCGGCCGGGACCCGCAGGAACCTGGAGGCCATCGTGGAGCGCCTGAAAAGCCGCAACATCCCGGTGATGCTGGCCGGCATGTACGCCTCGCGCAATCTGGGCCACGCCTACACGGAACAGTTCGACAGCATCTATCCGGACATTGCGAAGAAGCACGACCTTGTGCTCTATCCCTTCTTCCTGGACGGAGTCGCCGGCGAAAGATCCCTCAACCTGCCCGACGGAATGCATCCGACGGCCAAGGGTGTCGAGGTCATCGTCGAGCGCATCCTGCCCAGCGTCGAGAGCTTTCTCGCCCGTCTTTCCCAGCGCTGATCGTCCTTAGCGCCTCATTCTCGCCTGAACGCGGCGGATCATGTCCCCGCGAGGAGCATACCTGATGGAATACCGACGCCTCGGCCGCACGGATCTCAATGTCAGCCTCATCTGCCTCGGCACCATGACCTGGGGCCAGCAGAACACCGAGGCCGACGGCCACGCGCAGATGGACTATGCCCTCGACCAGGGCATCAACTTCTTCGACACGGCCGAGCTCTATTCGATCCCGCCCCGTCCCGAGACGCAGGGCTCGACGGAGCGCTTCATCGGCTCCTGGTTCAAGGCGCGGGGCAGCCGCGACAAGGTGATCCTCGCCACGAAGGTGATCGGCCGCTCCGACAACACTTGGTTCCGCGACGACGGCTCCAAGGGCGAACTCTCCCGCGCCCAGATCGAGGAGGCGGTGAACAAGAGCCTGAAGCGGCTCCAGACCGACTACATCGACCTCTACCAGATCCACTGGCCCGACCGCCCCATGCCCTGGGGCTCGAACCCGACCATCTTCCACCACCAGGAAGGCCCGTCCCACCCTGTCGACGAGACGGTCGAGATCATGACCGACCTGGTGAAGGCCGGGAAGATTCGCCATTTCGGCCTCTCCAACGAGAGTGCCTGGGGCACCATGACCTTCCTCAAGCACGCGGACGCCAAGGGCCAGGCCCGGGTGCAGTCGGTGCAGAACGCCTACAACCTCCTCAACCGCACCTACGAGGTGGCGCTCGCCGAGGTCTCCATGCGGGAGAATGTCAGCCTGCTCGCCTATTCGCCGTTGGCGCAGGGCTATCTCACGGGCAAGTATCTCGACGGCGCACGGCCTGCGGGAGCGCGCACGACCCTGTTCAACCGCGGCCAGCGCTACGAGAACCCCACCGCCGAGGCGGCCATCCGCAAGTACATCGCGCTCGCGAAGGAATTCGGCCTGGATCCGGCCCAGATGGCGCTCGCCTTCGTCAATTCCCGCCCCTTCCTCGCGTCGAACATCATCGGCGCGACCTCCATGGAGCAGCTGAAGACGGACATCGCCTCGATCCACGTGACGATCACGCCGGAACTGGAGGAGCGCATCAACGCGATCCATGTCGAGCACTGCAATCCGTGCCCGTGAGCACCTGACAGCATGCGTCATCCCGGATCGGCTTCGCCGTCCGGGATGACGCTCTCCCATCGGAACAAACCCTTCTCACCAATCGTCTGAATCGACACCAGCAACCCCGGGAGGTGCCGCATGCCCCGTCTGTTCACCGGCATCGAGATTCCGGCCGAGATCGCCCTGGCGCTTTCGGCGTTTCGCGGCGGCCTTCCCGGGGCGCGCTGGATCGACCCCGAGAACTACCACCTGACCCTGCGCTTCATCGGCGATATCGACGACCGCCTGGCGGAGGACGTCACGTCGATCCTCGGCGAGCGGCGCCGGCGCGCTCCCCTCACCATCACCATCGACGGCCTCGACACCTTCGGCGGCGGGAAACCGCGCGCCGTCTTCGCCCGCACCTCCGGCACCGGCGAGCTGAACGAACTCCAGGCGGAACAGGAGCGCCTCCTGCGCCAGGTCGGCCTTCCGCCCGAGACCCGCAAGTTCACCCCGCACGTGACCCTAGCGCGCCTGCGCAACGTCTCGCCCATCGACGTGGCGGATTACATCGCGGTCCGGGGCCATTTCCCGAAGCTGACATTCACGGCCGACCGCTTCGTCCTGTATTCCTCCCGGAATTCCGTGGGCGGCGGCCCCTACATCGTCGAGGCGGCCTATCCGTTGAGCTGACTCGACGGGCGCATGCAAGCCCGTTACATCGACCCCATGGCTTCGCTCATCTTCATCACCCATCCCGAAGTGGTCATCGACCCCAACCAGCCCATTCCCGAATGGCCCCTGAACGCCACCGGGCGCGCCCGCATGGAGCGTTTCACGTCCATGCTCGCGGACGGGGACGTCTCCGCCGTCTATGCCAGCACCGAGCGGAAGGCGATGGACGGCGCCGCCATCGTGGCGGAGCGCCTCGGCCTGTCCTATGGGACCGCCGAGGAGCTCGGCGAGAACGACCGGTCCGCGACGGGCTACATCGCGCCGCCGGAATTCTGGGAGGTGGTGGCCGAGTTCTTCCGGCGCCCGCACGAGAGCATTCGCGGCTGGGAGCGCGCCATCGACGCGCAGGCGCGCATCGTCGACGCCGTCCGCCGGATCCTGCGCGAGGACGAGACCGCCGGCGACATCGTCGTGGTCTCCCATGGCGGAGTCGGAGCCCTGCTCACGGCCCATCTGCAGAAGGTCGAGATCGGCAAGGAAAGCCGCCCCCAGCATCCCGGCGGCGGCTGCTTCATCGTCATCGACCGCGATTCCTTCACGATGACCCAGGACTGGCGCGCCATCGAGGACGGGTTTGCCGGTTGAGTGCCTGACTGGGAGCGGGCGCTCCCCACGGCCCTCGTCCTGATAGGCTGGCGTGTAAAGGTCCAGCGCACCACAGAAGCCCTCCTCCCCACCCCTCTCAGGCAGGCCTGAGAGGGGTATCCTCTTGCGCAAGTCGGGAACACCCGACTTGCGGTGGGGAGGAGGTGGAGGTGGGGGTGTCGGCGATAGCCTATCAAGGAGTGGCGCCGAGACCCCCGACCCTTCGAGACGGCACTGCGTGCCTCCTCAGGGGTGGATCAGGTTTTCGACGAATGGCGATGATGTGTTTCGCGCTTGCATCCCCTCCGGCTTGAAGCTAGCCCCTCCCGGACGAGCCCCGAGATCGAACGCATTTCCATGATTTCCAACCGCATCGCCCAGCTGGCGCCCGGCATCGCCTTGTGCGCCGTGATCGCGCTTGCCGCGATGGGCCTGCAATGGATCGAGGAGCATTGGACCGGGCGGCCCTGGCTCGAGGCCCTCGTCATCGCGATCCTCATCGGCACCATTGTGAGAACCCTCTGGACGCCGGACAGGCGCTGGGTTCCCGGCATCGGGTTTTCCGCCAAGACGTTGCTCGAGATCGCCGTGATGCTTCTGGGCGCCTCGATCAGCTTTCAGGCCGTTCTCGATGCGGGAGCGGGGCTCATCCTCGGCATTGCCGTCGTGGTGGCGCTCGCCATCGGGGCGAGCTACGGACTCGGCCGCTGGCTCGGGCTGCCGAGCCGCATGGCCATGCTGGTCGCCTGCGGCAATTCCATCTGCGGCAACTCGGCGATTGCCGCGGTTGCGCCGGTGATCGGCGCGAAGCCGGAGGATGTCGCCTCCTCGATTGCGTTCACGGCCATTCTCGGCGTGATCGTCGTGCTCACCCTGCCCCTGCTGGTGCCGCTCTTCGGCCTGTCGATGACCCAGTACGGCGTGCTCGCGGGCCTGACGGTCTATGCGGTCCCGCAGGTGCTGGCCGCCACCGTGCCGGTGAGCCTCGTGAGCACGCAGCTCGGCACGCTGGTGAAGCTCGTGCGCGTGCTGATGCTGGGACCCGTGGTGATCGTCCTGTCGCTCGTGGCGGGCCGCGACACGAAGGACGCGAAGCCGCGCCTGTCGTGGAGCCGGCTCGTGCCCTGGTTCATCGTCGGTTTCTTAAGCCTCGCTCTGCTGCGCTCCCTCGGGGCCATTCCCGATGCGGTCCTGCGGGCCGTCGTGCCGGCAGCGACGCTCCTCACCGTCATCTCCATGGCGGCCCTGGGCCTCGGCGTGGATCTCAAGGTGCTCAGAAGCGTCGGGGCGCGGGTGACGCTCGCCGTCACGCTGTCGCTGCTGGTGCTGATCGCGATCAGCCTGGGGCTCATCCGCCTCCTCGGCATCGCCTGAGGGCTTGAAACCTGGCCCCCGCGCGTCATCACTAAGGCGCACCCCTTCTCTGGACGAATGCGCCCATGCCCCGCCTGACCGAAGCCGAACGTTCCGAATTCCTGCCCGCCCTCGACGGCTGGGCGCTCGTCGAAGGCCGTGACGCGATCACCAAGCGCTTCGTCTTCGACGACTTCAACGCGGCCTTCGGCTGGATGACCCGCGTGGCGCTGGTGGTCGAGGCCATGAATCATCATCCCGACTGGTGCAACAGCTACAACAAGGTCGAGGTGACGCTCGCCACCCACGACGCCAAGGGCCTGACGCGCCGCGACGTCGAGCTGGCGCAGCGCATGGACCAGATGGCGGCAGGGCTGACGAAGAGATGAGCCATGGCTGAGACACCCATCCGCACGGGCGGCTGCGCCTGCGGGCAGCTGACCTTCGAGGCCCGCGGCGAGCCGACGCGCGTGGGCCTGTGCCATTGCATGACCTGCCGCAAGATCAGCGGCAGCGTCTTCAACGCCTTCGCGGTCTTCCCCGCGGATCAGGTGACGAGGTCCGGGGAAAGCCGGACCTGGGAGCCCTCGCCAGGCAGCCCGCGAGACCATTTTTGCCCGCGATGCGGCTCGCAGGTGTTCTTCTGGGACGGCGGCGACGAGATCGAGATCAAGCTCGGCGCCTTCGACGAGCCCGACCTTTTCACGCCCACCTACGAAGGCTGGGCGAAGCGCCGCGAATCCTGGCTCTGCACCCGGGACCTGGTCAGCTATCCGGAGAACCGGGGGGACGTGATCTCGTAAGGCTACTTCGGCTGCATGCGCAGGGCGCCGTCGAGGCGGATGCCTTCGCCGTTGAGCATGTCGTTCTCGATGATCGCCTTCACCAGCGTGGCGTATTCCTCCGGGCGCCCGAGGCGCGAGGGGAACGGTACGTTGGCCTCGAGCGCCTTGCGGTAATCCTCGGCGATGCCCTCGAAGAGCGGCGTGTGGAACAGGCCGGGCATGATCGTCATCACCCGGATGCCGAAGCCGGACAGGTCGCGGGCCACGGGAAGGGTCAGGCCAAGCACGCCACCCTTGGAGGCGGAATAGGCCGCCTGCCCGATCTGCCCGTCCTGCGCGGCCACCGACGAGGTGTTGACGATGACGCCGCGCCCGCCGTCGGGCGTGACCGGATCGAGCCCGGCCATGGCGGTGGCGCATTTCGCGATCATGGCATAGGTGCCGATCAGGTTGATCTCCACGGCGCGGCGGAAGCTCGCCACATCGTGAGGGACCAGCTCGCCGGTCTCGCGCTTCTTCGCGACCGTGCGCTTGCCCGGCGCGATGCCGGCACAATTGACGAGAATGCGCTCGACGCCGTTGGCCGCGCGGGCGGCGGCGAGGGCCGAATCGATGGAAGCCTCGTCCGTCACGTCGGCCTTGCAGAAGACCGCCCCGATCTCGCGGGCAACCTCCTCGCCGCGCTCGGCGTTCATGTCCAGGATGGCGACCTTCGCGCCGTTGGAGGCGAGCATGCGGGCCGTGGCTTCGCCGAGGCCCGAAGCGCCTCCGGTGACGACGGCCGCCATCAATTTGTCGAGCTTCATAGCTTTTCTCCCTCTATCGGGGGATGTCTTAAGCTATCCTCGACCCGACAGAAACACACGATCGTCAGGAGCCGTTTGAATGAGTGAATCCATCATGAAGCCTTTCAGCAAGGCCGAGATGGAGGCCATCCGCAGGGAGACGCGCGACGAGGAGGGCTTGAAGCGGCGGTTCTGGGCCAAGCTGAAGCGGGTTGCCGGCAGGATCCCGTTCGCCGAGGACCTCGTGGCGGCGTTCTTCTGCGCGACCGACCCCTCGACCCCGAGCCGCGTGAAGCTCATCCTCCTCGGGGCAATCGCCTATTTCGTGTTCCCGGCCGATGCGATCACCGACCTTCTGCCCCTGTTCGGCTTCGCCGATGACGCAGCGGTTCTGGCCGCCGCGATCACCCAGGTGGCCGGCTCCATTACGGAAGACCACAAGCAAAAGGCCCGCGAAGCGCTGAACGAAGCGGAGAGACAACCTTAGCGTTGTGCTTTTCAACCTCCGTGCGGTCTTTTTAGGACAATAATCAGAACAAAGAATATTGACTTATTGCAATGTTATTATACTTCCTTTAAGGATAGTTCGTTCGCAACAAAGTCATTTCGTTTCCTCCGGCTTTTAAAGACGAACAAGCTTTGCAAACACACTCCGGGGCCGCTTCGGCGGCCCCTTTTTCTTGGGCTGTGGCGCCGACGGTACCACCGCTGCGCCCTCACCGCCACGTTTCGACGCATCGCCAATCCCCCGGCGCAGCCTTAACGGAGATGGTGAAGAGTTCTTAACCATCCGCCTGTATGGTCCGCCCCATGATATCTGCATCTCTCCAGCGCGGCATCGCCGCGGGCATCCTTTCCGCCCTCGTCGTCATCGGAACCGGGCCTGCCGCTTTGGCCCAGTCCCAGCGCGGGCAGCAATCGACCAAACCGACTCCCGCCAAGCCCGCGGCGAAGCCGGCCGCCCCGGCGAAGCCTGCAGCGGCCAAGCCGGCCCCGGGCAAGCCTGCCG
>JAEWKH010000017.1 GCA_023386155.1 Pseudomonadota bacterium | reverse complement strand
GCAGGGAGCGGGCCTGCCGGACGGCGTACGCAGCCGGCCGGGCAGGAGGCCCTTGGCAGCCTTGTGCGGGTCCAAGTCGAAACGCCTAAAAATCCCGCGTGCGAGGCGCCCTCCGGCTCTTCCACTTCACCCATACCCATCGAGCCGGATGCCCTCGCACCTCCCCTCGACCCTTCAAGCCCGGCCCCGCAAGGCGCCGGGCCTGAAGGTGCTGGCTCCAAGGGGGCTGGCTCTTTGACATCGCACAGCAGACACCCATGCGCATGTGTCCTCGCGAAGGGCCGGTTGCACCCTGTCCGAAGCCTCGGTATCCCTTGTCATTCAACATGAGGAACTGTCATGACGGTCAAGCTCGACGGCGCCACTCTCGGCATTCAGGACGTGACGCGCGTGGCGCGCCCCGATGCCCAGGGCGCATTCGCCCAAGCGACCCTGGCGCCGGAGGCGCGCGAGCGCATCGCGGCGACGCGCGACTACATCGACCGCACCTGGATGCATGACGACGCCCCGCTCATGTATGCCTTCAACACCGGCGTCGGGCTGTTCAAGGACCAGCGCGTCCTCATCAGCGACATGGCGGCCTATCAGCGCAAGTCTGTCTACGCGCACGCCACGGGAATCGGGGAGCCCTTCGCCGAGGACGTGACCCGCGCCATGATGCTGCTGCGCGCCAATGCCTTCGCGTCGAACTATTCAGGGCCGCGGGTCGAGCTGGTCGAGCGCCTCCTCGCCTTCCTCAATGCGGGCCTGCATCCGGTCATCCCCCAGAAGGGTTCCGTCGGCGCCTCGGGCGATCTCGCGCCGCTCGCCCACATGGCCGGCGCGGTCTGCGGTTTCGAAGAGGCCGAGATGGTTTATCGCGGCCGGCGGATGCCGGCCCGCGAAGCCATCGCGGCGGCGGGCTTCGATCCCGATTTCGACCTCGGGGCGAAGGATGCCTCGGCGCTCATCAACGGCTCGACCACCTCGCTCGCCCTCGGGGCCCTCGCGACGCACGATGCGCGGCATCTCCTGAAGCAGGCCGACATCGCCATGTGCCTGTCGCTCGAGGCCATGCGCGGCGAGCTCGCAGCCTTCGACCCGCGCGTGCACAGGGCGCGTCCGCATCCGGGCCAGGCGCGCGTGGCGCGCAACCTGCTGCGGATCCTGGACGGCACGAAGCGCTGCTCGCAAGGAGCGCGCGACATCGTCTTCCCCGACGAGCCGCGCCAGCCGGGAGCCCCCGCCGCGCCGCGCGTGCAGGACGTCTATTCCCTGCGCTGCACGCCGCAGGTTCACGGGCCGGCCGCCGAGGCGGTGGAATACGTGGAGCGCATCGTCGGCACGGAGATGAACTCCGCCACCGACAACCCCCTGATCTTCGATGACGGACAGGGCGGCTACGTGTCGATCTCGGGCGGCCATTTCCATGGGCAGTACATGGCTCAGGCGATGGACTTCCTCGCCATCGCCATGGCGGATCTCGGGGCGATCTCCGAACGGCGCCTCGCCCGTCTCATCGATCCCACCATGTCCTACGGGTTGCCGCGCAACCTGCTTGCCGGCAAGCGCGGCCTCAACACGGGCTTCGCCACCGTGCAGTGCTCGATGTCTGCGCTGGTGATGGAAAACCGCGGGCTGGCGACGCCGGGATCGGTCGATTCCATTCCCGGCAAGTCCAATGCCGAGGATCACGTCTCCAACTCCACCTGGTGCGGGCGCAAGGCGCGCACCATCGTGGAGAACGTGGAGCAGATCGTGGCCGGCGAGTTGCTGATGGCCGCGCAGGCGCTCACGCTCGTCGAGCCCCTCGCCAAGGACTACCCGCTGGGGAAGGGCACCCGCGCCGCCATGGAGGCGATTCGCGCCGTCATTCCGCCGGCGCTCGACGGGGACCGCTGGTACGCCACCGAGATGCGCCAGGCGCTCGATCTCGTGCGCTCGGGCGCCGTGACCGAGGCCGTCGAGAGTGCCGTCGGCGAGCTGGAGTAAAAGAAAGGGCCCGGAAAACTCCGGGCCCGGATGCTTTATGCCGGCGCGATCAGCGGCAGCGGCGAATGGTGCGATAGACCACCCGGCCGTTCGGGCGGACCACCCGCTCGCGCACGGTGCGGCAGCGCTCGACCCGGCCCCATCCCGGCCGCACGCCGCAATCCCGCACGGTGCGATAGACCACCCGGCCGTTGGGACGCACGGTGCGGATCCGGCGGGTGACGCATTGCACATTGTCCACGAGCGTCGGCGCTTCGAGCTGCGCAGCGCCGAAACGGGCCTGGGCTTCTTGCGGTACAGCAAGGAAACCTGCGCCGAGAGCAAGAGCGAAAGCAGGGAGAATGATGGATCGCATGGTCCATTCCTTATGGTTTCAGAAAGGGCTGACGACAACGGCATGTCTATGCCATTGTTCCTGAAGCTGGAATGAACTCCATGTTGTCACGCGTTGTCATTCGCCCTGTTCATGCCTCGGATGCCGCCGAGCTGATCGCCGCCAACCTCGCGAGCGTCGAGCTGCATGAGCCCTGGGTGTCGCCCTGCCGCGATCATGCGAGCTTCCTCGGTTACCTTGCCCGCTGCGACGGCGACCGGTCCATCGGGTTCATCGCCCGCGAGCGGGAGAGCGGCAAGATCGTCGGCGTCGTCAATGTGAGCGAGATCGTGCGCGGCTTCTTCCAGAGCGCCTATATGGGATATTACGGCGTGGCCGGCATGAACGGGCGCGGATTGATGGGCGAAGCGGTGCGCCTCGTCGTCTCCCATGCCTTCGGCGAACTCGGCCTGCACCGGCTGGAGGCGAACATTCAGCCAGGCAACGCGCCATCCCGTGCGCTCGTCAAAGGGCTGGGATTCCGCCAGGAAGGTTATTCGCCGCGCTACCTCAAGATCGACGGCGAATGGCGCGATCACGAGCGCTGGGCCATCCTCGCGGACGAGTGGCGCGGTTGATCTTTCTTACATGACGGGTCCGAGCTTCTTCTGAAGAAAGAAGCGGCTGCCGCCGACGGGATAGTCCTTGAGCTCGCCGAAGACCTCATATCCCAGGCGCTGGTAGAGCCGGAGCGCCTTGGGGTTGAGCGTGTCGATCCAGGCCGCGTGGCACTCGTGCTTCCGCGCTTCCACCTCGGCCATCGCGATCAGCCGCGTGGCAATGCCCATGCCGCGGAAGGCCTCGGGCACGAAGAGCAGCTCGATGCCGAGCCAGCCGCCGTTCATGCGGCCCAGAAGGCCTCCGACAGGCTCGCGGCTGTCTGGATCGCGAATGGCGATGGCGAGGTCCTTCCCCGGCGGATGCTGGGCAAAGAGGGTCCTGTTGAAGCTTCTCACGCCGTCCAGGACGATCCGGTGGAGCTCGGCATGACCGTCATGGACGAGCGCGATCTCAGGCACATGCATCATCGCGCGAATCTCACCCGGCGATCCGCCTGACCGCTTCGATCAGCACGCGCGCCGCCACATCGGCATCCTCGACGGTGATGGATTCCGCCGGGTTGTGGCTGATGCCGCCCTTGCAGCGCACGAAGAGCATGGCGGAGGGGCAGAGATGGGCCATCGCGACCGCGTCGTGACCCGCGCCGGAGGAGAGGTGAAGCGGTTCGATGCCGAGATTCCCGACAGCCTCTTCGAGTGTTCCGATCAGACCCTTGTCCATGGGCGTGGCGGGCGATTCCATGAATGGCTCGATGGTGAATGCCACGCCGCGCCGCTGAGCGGCCGCCTGGCACTCGGTCACGATGTCCTGCACCATGGCCAGGCGAACCGCGTCGTCCGGCGAGCGCGCATCGAGGGTGAAATCGACGCGTGCCGGAATCACGTTGATCGCGCCGGGCTGCACCTGCGCGACGCCGACGGTCGCCACCGTGTCGGTGCGCGTGGAGCCCGCACGCTCAACGATGCCGATCATCTCGGCGACAGCCGCCAGCGCATCGCGGCGCATGGTCATCGGCACGGTGCCCGCATGTCCCGCTTCGCCGGTCACGCTGCAGCGAGCGCGCGTGATGCCGTTGATGGCGGACACGATGCCGACGGGCAGGTCCTTCGCCTCCAGGAGCGGCCCCTGCTCGATATGCACCTCGAGATAGCCGCGATAGCGCGCCGGATCGCGGGCGAGGGCGGCGGCGCCTGCCGGATCGCCGCCGAAGCGGATCAGCGCATCGCGGAGCGTGATCCCGTCCTGGTCGCGGCCGTCGAGCCAGGCCGGGTCGAAGCGGCCGGCGAGCGCCTGGGACGTCGAGAGATTCGTGGGGAAGCGCACATTCTCCTCGTCGCCGAAAGCCACGATCTCGATGGGACAGGCCGGCGCGATCCCCTGCTGCTTCAGGGCCTCGATGACGACGATGCCGAGCACCACGCCGAGATTGCCGTCATAGCGGCCGGCATCGACCACGGAATCGATATGGGAGCCGATGAGAAGGGCAGGGGCATCGGGGTCAGCGCCTTCGCTGCGGCCGACGACGGAGCCGAGAGCATCGATATGGGCGTCCAAGCCCGCTCCCTGCATCAGCCGGAGCGTGGCATCGGCGGCCCTGCGATGAGCGTCGGAGAGATAGAGGCGGGTGAGGCGGCCGGGCTCGTCCGTATGCTGCGCGAGATCCTCGATCATCGCCATCACGCGGCGGCCGAGGGTGAGGTCGGATGTATGCGTCATCCGCCAAGAGTTTCAGGAACCGGCCCGCTTCGCAAGGGGATGCGGGCCGGCTCCTGAACCATCGTCAGGCCGCGACGCCGAGCTTCTTCTGCAGGCTCGTGGAGGAGGTCGTGTATTGGAACAGGAGCTTCTTCTCGGGATACACGTAGCGGTGCACCTTCTGGGCCGCCAGCGCGCCCTCGTGGAAGCCGGAGAGGATGAGCTTCAGCTTGCCCGGATAGGTGTTGATGTCGCCGATGGCGAAGATGCCGGGGACATTGGTCTCGAACTTCTCCGTATCGACCGGAATCAGGTTCTCGTGCAGGTTCAGGCCCCAATCGGCGATGGGGCCGAGCTTCATGGTGAGCCCGAAGAAGGGCAGCATCACGTCGCAATCGACCGTGAATTCCGAGCCGTCGTCCTTGCGGATCACGGCGCCCTCGAGCACGGGAGCCTCGCCCTTGAGGGAGGTCACCTGGCCGAGATGCAGATCCATCTCGCCGGCCGCGACGAGGGAGCGCATCTTCTCCACCGTATGAGGCGCGGCGCGGAAGGCGTCGCGGCGGTGGAGCAGGGTCAGGCGCTTGGCGACGGGCTGCAGGTTCACCGTCCAGTCGAGGGCGGAATCGCCGCCGCCGACGATGAGGACGTTCTTGTTGCGGAACATCTCCATCTTGCGCACGGCATAGAAGACGCCCGTCCCCTCATACGCCTCGATGTTGTCGATCGGCGGCTTCTTGGGCAGGAACGAGCCGCCGCCCGCGGCGATGATCACCGCCTTGCAGGTGAAGGTGGTGCCGTTCTCGGAGGTCTTGACGCGGAACAGCGGCGCCTCGGGCGTACCGATGGATTCGAGGCTCTCGACCATCTCGTTGAGGTGGAAGGTCGGATGGAACGGCTCGATCTGCGCCATCAGGTTGTCGACGAGGCCCTGGCCCGTCACCATCGGAAAGCCCGGAATGTCGTAGATCGGCTTTTCCGGATAGAGCTCGGCGCATTGGCCGCCCACCTTCGGCAGGATGTCGATGAGATGGCATTTGATGTCGAGGAGACCCAGTTCGAACACGGCGAACAGGCCTACGGGCCCGGCACCGATGATGACGACGTCCGTTTCGATATGGTCGGTCATGAACAGGCTCCTTCGAGAGACGGCCTTTCGAAAAGCACGGTCTCCTGGTCTTGGCAATGTGGCAGGCTGAACGGATGAGGATCTAGCAGGTCCTCATCCGTTCAGCAGGTCTTTTGTGACGCATTCTCAGGCAGCGAACCGGCATCCGCCTCGCCTGACAATGCTTTTGACGGTCAGGCCCCCGTAGGGGCGAGCGTGACCTCCAGGCCGTCGAGTTCGGGGGTCCAGAGGATCTGGCAGGACAGGCGGGAATTGGGTTGCGCCATGACCGTGTCGAGCTGGTCCTCCTCCTCCTCGGTGGGGGGATAGAGCTTGTCGAGCCACTCCTCGGCGACGAAGACGTGGCAGGTGGCGCATTCGCAGGCTCCGCCGCACAGGCCCTCGATGGGCAGGCCCCAGTCCCGGATGATCTCCATGACCCGCCAGCCCTCGATGGCCTCGAGGGTATGGCGCTGGCCGGCCCGGTCGGTCACATGGATGACGCCCATGAAGCGGGGATTCCTCTTTCGTGTCTTCTGAGATGTGGCGCGGACGGGCGCCGGATGGCTGCATATCGACCTTTCAGCCCGCTCCGTCAACGGTTTAGGCTATCAAACCCCGAGGGTTTCCGCCCGGAGAGCCTCGTCGGCCAGGAGCTCGGCCATGGAGCCCTGGAAGCGGATCTCGCCCCGCTCGATCACGCAGGCGCGGTCGCTGATGCCGGCCGCGAAGGCCCAGTTCTGCTCGGAGAGGAGGACGGCCACCCCTTCCGCCTTCATGGCCCGGATCGCCTCGGCCATCATCTGCACGATGACCGGCGCGATGCCCTCGGAGGGCTCGTCGAGCAGGATGGCGTCCGGGTTTCCCATGAGGGTGCGGGCGATGGACAGCATCTGCTGCTCGCCCCCGGACATCTGGCTGCCGCGCCGCCCGCGCATCTCGGCCAGATTGGGGAACAGGCGGAAGAGCCGATCCGGCGTCCAGGGCGAACGGCCTTCCCCGGCGGGGCGGCGGCCTGTCTCCAGGTTCTCGTCGACGGTGAGATCGGTGAAGATGCGCCGGTCTTCCGGCACGTAGCCGAGGCCCAGGCGGGCGATCCTGTAGGTCGGGAGCCTGCCGAGGGAATGGCCCTTGAAGGTGGCATGGGTGGCGGTGGCCGAAATCAGGCCCATGATGGCCTTCAGGGTCGTGGTCTTGCCGGCGCCATTGCGACCCACCAGCGCCACCACCTCGCCCGGATAGAGATGGATGGAGAGGCCGAATAGCACCTGCGCACGGCCGTAGAAGGCGTTGAGGTTCCGGACATCGAGGAGCGGCTCTCGTCTCATGCGGGCCCCGCTCCTTTCGGCCGCTCGAGGGCATGCTCGTCGCCGAGATAGGCGCGCCTGACCTGCTCGTTCCGGCGGATCTCGTCGGGAGGGCCCGCGGCGATGATCTGGCCGCGCAGGAGCACGAGCACCCGGGCCGCATGGCCGAAGACCACGTCCATGTCGTGCTCCGTGAAGAGAACGCCGATCCCCAGCGAGCCGGCGAAGGAGGCCGTGAGGTCCATCAGCTCCGCCCGCTCGCGCGGTGCCATGCCGGCGGTGGGCTCGTCCATGAGGAGGAGCTTCGGCTCGCCTGCCAGCGCGATGGCAAGCTCCACCCGCTTCACGTCGCCATAGGCCAGCGCGGAGCAGGGGATATCCGCCGCCTCCGCCATGCCCACCTGGGAGAGCAGCCCGATCGCCTTCTCGCGATGGCGCTCCCGGGTGGGCGACCACAGGCCGCTGCTTTGCCGGCGGCAGCTGATCAGCGCCATCTGCACGTTCTCGACGGCGCTCATGGAGAGAAAGGTCTGCGCCACCTGGAAGGTGCGTCCCACGCCGCGGCGGAATCGCTTCTGCGGCGAGGCATGGGTGATGTCCTGATCGTCGAGCAGGACCCGGCCGCGATCGGGCCTCAGCTGGCCGCCGACCATGTTGAACACGGTGGACTTGCCGGCGCCGTTCGGGCCGATGATGGCGAGCATCTCGCCGCGCTCCACGGTGAACTCCACGTCGCGGGACGCCACCACGCCGCCGAAGGATTTGTGCAGGCCCTTCACGGCAAGAAGCGTCATGCCCGCTCCTCCCGCCAGTGCTGCACGGTGCCGACAAGACCGCGCGGAAAGATCAGCACCATGGCGATGATGATCAAGCCCAGCGTCAGCCGCCAGAGCGACGTGAGAGGCATGATCCAGTCGCGCAAGGCATGCAGGACGCCAGCGCCGACGAGCGGGCCCGTCACGGTTTGAATGCCGCCGAGGAGCAGCATGGTGAGCGCGTCGACGGAGGTCGAAATTCCGAGCAGGCTCGGGTCCACCGAGCCGCGGGAGAAGGCATAAAGACCGCCTGCGAGTCCTGCGGCCGCGCCAGCGATCATGAAGGCGAGCCAGCGGTGCTGGCGGACGTTCAGGCCGATCGCCTCCGCACGGGCTTCCGAGTCGCGGGCGGCCCGCAGGGAATAGCCGAAGGGTGCGTCGATGATCCGCTTGAGGAGCAGCACGGCCACAAGCGTCAGCGCGGCGGTGAGGAGATAATAGGGCACGGGTCCTGCGGCCCAGTCCGAGGGCCACACGCCGACGATGCCGTTGTCGCCGCCGGTCACCTCAACCCACTGAAACGCGACCGCATAGAGGATCTGCGCGGCGGCCAGCGTCATCATGGCGAGATAGATGCCGGACAGGCGCACCACGAAGCCGCCGATCAGCGCCGCGCCTGAAGCGGCCAGCACGAGGCCTAAGGGGAGCGCCGCCTCCATCGACAGGGCGAACCATTTGACGCCGAGAGCCGACCCGTAGGCGCCAAGTCCCAAGAAGGCCGCGTGGCCGAAGCTCACGAGCCCGCCGACCCCGATGAGAAGTTGCAGGCTGAAGGCGAAGAGCGCGAGGATCAGGACCTCGGTCGCAACCTTCAGCAGGTATGCATCGGCCAGAAACGGGAAGCCGGCAAGCGCCGCGATGGCGGCGAGCAGGATGTAGGGGCGGCCGGGCAAGGGCTTGCGGCTGGCGATGCCCACCGCATGGGTTCCGCCGATCGCCTCGGCGCGTCCGAAGAAGCCGTGCGGCCGGATCGCCAGCACCACGGCCATGAGCAGGAACACCACGACGAGGGTGCTCTTGGGAAAGATCAGGATGCCGAAGGCCTGCAACTGCCCGATGACGAGGGCAGCAAGAAAAGCGCCGGGCACGCTGCCCATGCCGCCGACCACCGTGACGACGAAGGCCTCGGCGATGATGGAGAGATCCATGCCGGTATTCGCCGACACGCGCGGGATCTGCAGCGCGCCGCCGAGCCCTGCGAGAAAGGCGCCGAGAAACAGGGTGCCGGTGAACAGCATGGCCTGGTTGACCCCGAGCGAGGCCACCATGTCGCGATCCTGCGTCGCCGCGCGCACCAGCACGCCGAAGCGCGTCCTGCGCAGCAGAAGCCATACGAGGCCCAATACGACGGGACCGGCCGCGATCAGCACGAGTTCGTAGGACGGAAAGCGCCGCCCGAGAATCTCGACGGGCGCGCGCAATCCCGGCGCACGAGGGCCGAGGATGTCTTCCGGGCCAAAGACCTGCACCACGAGATCCTGCACCACCAGCACGACGCCGAAGGTGGCAAGCAGCTGGAAGAGTTCCGGCGCGCCGTAGATCCGGCGCAGGAGCAGAACCTCGATGATGACGCCGATGATGCCGACGATGAGCGCCGAGATCAGGATGCCGGCCCAGAAGGTGACGGGGCCGAAGGAGAACTCGAGCAGGCGCGGGATCAGCGTCGCGGCCGTATAGGCGCCGATCATGTAGAGCGAGCCATGCGCGAAGTTCACGATCCGCGTGACGCCGAAGACGATGGTCAGGCCGCAGGCGGTGATGAAAAGCGATGAAGCGCTGGAAAGGCCGCTGAGGGCCTGAACGGCAAGAAAGGAGGGATCCAGCGTCAGCAATCCGCTAATCCTTCCGCACGGCCTTCACCTCCGCCTCGGTCGGCATGAACGCGGTGCCGTCCTTGTAGGTCCAGTCCGTCATGCCGCCCGTAGCGCCTTTGAGCACGAGCTTGCCGACCCAGGCGCCCATGGTGGATTGATTGTCGATGCCGCGCATGGTGACGGGGCCGATGACGGTATCGAACTTCGCATCCTCGAGCGCCTTGATGATCGCCTCGGTCTCGGTGGAACCGGCACGCTCGATGGCGTCGCGAATCATGTAGACGACCATGTAGCCGAGAAGCGAGCCGAGGCGCGGCGTCTCGTCGAACTTGGCACGATAGGCATCGACGAAGGCCTTGTGCTTCGGCTCCTTGATCTCGTCCCAGGGATAGCCGGTCACCGTCCAGCCCTCGGGCACCTCGTCCTTCAGGGGTAGGAGCCATTCGGGCTCGCCGGTGAGGAGCGAGAGAACCGTCGTTCCCTCGAAGAGGCCGCGGGTGTTGCCCTCGCGCACGAACTGGGCGAGGTCGGGGCCGAAGAGTACGTTGAAGATGCCGTCGGGCTTGGCCTGCTCGATCGCCGAGACGGTCGCCCCCGCCTCGATCTTGCCGAGAGCCGGGTACTGTTCGACGACGATCTGCGCGCCGGGCACCCGTTCCTGGATCAGGCGCTTGAAGACGGCGGCCGCCGACTGGCCGTATTCGTAGTTCGGCGCGACGATCGCCCAGCGCTTCGCTCCCGAGGCCTTGGCCTGATCGACCAGCATGCCGACCTGCATGGTGTTGTTGGGCCGGATGCGGAAGGTGTAGCGGTTGCCCTGTGCCATGGTGACGGCATCGGTCAGGGGCTCGGCGGCGATATAGACGATCTTCTTCTGGTTGGCGTAATCCGCCATGGCGACGCCGACATTCGACAGGAATGAACCGAAGAGCAGCGTGACGCCCTCGCGGGTCACCAATTCATCGGCTACGCGGGTGGCGTCGCCCGTGGTGGCGCCGTCCTCGCGGGAGATGATCTCGATCTTGCGGCCGAGAACGCCGCCCTTGGCGTTGATCTCATCGAGGGCCATCTGCCAACCGTTGCGGTAGGGCACGGTGAAAGCCGCCTGCCTGGCATAGGAATTCAGTTCGCCGATCTTGATCGGGGCCTGCTGCGCATGAACGGAAGGTGCTCCGAGCGCGAGCGCCGCTCCAAGGGCCAGCCAGCGGATCGTCGAAAACTTCGCCATTGCGCGTTCCTTGCAAACGAGAATTCGCCTGGATTTAGGGCCATTCTTAGTCTGAAGAAAGCCCAAACTGCCGAGCTTCGTAAATTCCTGCCTTGCCTGAGCCAGGGAGGCAATGACACATTCGCTGCCTTCGTTCCCCGAACCCCTTGGACCCGATGCTCCTCGACCGCGACCCAGCCTTTGCTTTCATGCCTTACCCGGCCGTTCCGGTTTCCCATGCCCCGAGCGGCCCGCTGTCGGGCCTGACCTTCGCGGCCAAGGACCTGTTCGACGTGGCGGGCTATCCGACCAGCGCAGGATCGCCCCACATGCTCGCCATGTCCGGCATCAAGACCCGGACGGCCCCTACGGTGCAGAAGCTTCTCGATGCCGGCGCGCGCCTCGTCGGCAAGACGATCACGGACGAGCTGGCCTTCTCCATGAGCGGCAAGAACGCCCATTTCGGCACGCCGGTGAACGGAGGCGCGCCCGACCGGATCCCGGGCGGCTCGTCCTCGGGCTCGGCGGCGGCGGTCTCGAACGGACTGTGCGATTTCGCCCTCGGGACCGATACGGGAGGCTCGGTCCGGGCGCCGGCCAGCCATTGCGGGCTGTTCGGCATCCGCCCGACCCATGGCCGGGTGAGCCTCGAAGAGTGCCACGATCTTGCGCCTTCCTTCGATACCTGCGGGTATTTCACCCGCGACGGCGCCACCTTCGCCCGCGTCGGCGAGGTGCTGCTCGGTGCGGATCCCCGGCCGCTGCCGCAAAGTCCCCGAGTGCTCCTGGCCCGAGATGCCTTCGCGCTTCTCCACAAGGAGGTGCGGGAGGCGCTGGCGCCGGCCCTGGGACAGACGGAGGCTGTGCTGGGCCAGCCCGAGCCCGTCGCTGTGGCCGAGGAGGGCTTCACGGCTCTCTACTGGGCGATGCGTTACATCCAAAGCCGCGAGGCCTGGACGGTCGATGGGCCGATGATCGAGCGCTACCGCCCACCCCTGGGTCCGGGCGTGGCCGACCGGTTCGCGTTCTCCAAGGCGGTGAGCGACAATCAGGTGGCAGAGGCCAAGGTGATTCGGTCGGCGTTCCGGAAGCGCTTCGGGGCGCTCCTCGCCGAGGACGCGGTGCTGATCCTGCCGACCATGCCGGATGTCGCGCCGCTGCTCACGGAGAGTGACGAGGCGCTGAACGATTATCGCAACAACGCCTTGAATCTGCTCTGCCTGTCGGTGCTCTCCGGCCTGCCCCAGGTCTCTATTCCCTTGGCCTCCCGGTCCGGTGCGCCGCTGGGACTGTCGATCATGGGGCCGGCCGGGTCCGACCTGAGCCTCGTTGCCCTGGCGCAGCGAATCGCCGACAGCGCCTCGGCCTGACCGAACCCATCGCTCCAGGCGGGAGTTACCGGCAGGAGCGGGAAACCATCAACTGCCTCACAGGGGAGCACCATGACCCATCCAGCCGTTCATCCGGAAACGCCCCATGTGGCCGTGGCGAGCGCCTGCATCCTCGGCGAGGGTCCGGTCTGGGACCATCGCTCGAATACGCTCTTCTGGGTCGATATCAAGAACCCAGGCATCTGGCGCTATCATCCGGAGACGAAGGAGCATTTCCGGATCGACGCGCCCGAGCGGGTCGGCTTCATCGCCCTGACGCCCGATCAGGACGTGGTCGTCGCCGGCTTCAAGTCGGGGCTTGCACGCTTCGATCTCAGGACCGGCGAGACACAGCCCATCGTGTCCCCCGACAGGGACAAGCCCAACAACCGCATCAACGACGGGCATGTGGGGCCTGACGGCGCCATCTATTTCGGCACCATGGACGACGAGGAAAAGGAGGGTTCCGGCGCCTTCTGGCGCTGGGACGGCAAGGAGCTGACCCAGTTCCATTCCGGCATCATCGTCACCAACGGCCCGGCCTTCAGCCCCGATGGGCAGAGGCTCTATGCGACGGATACGATCGACTGCACGGTCTATGTGCTCGATGCCCAGGACGGCCGGATCGGCAAGCCGCGACCCTTCGTCCGCTTCGGAGAGGGCTGGGCCCATCCGGACGGCATGGCGGTCGATGCGGAGGGCTATGTCTGGGTCTGCCATTGGGGCGCCGCGCGCATCACCCGTTTCGCGCCGGACGGTTCGGTGGAGCGCATCGTGCCTGTTCCCACGGCCCAGGTGACGAAATGCGCCTTCGGCGGCCTCGATCTCACCACGCTCTACATCACCACGGCCGCCATCGGCCGCGATCCTCATATCGACGTCATGGCAGGCCACCTCTTCAAGGTCGAGACCGGCGTCCGCGGCCTGCAGGCTCACATTTTCGAGGGGTAGGGGATCATGACCGTCGAGCGTTTCGGTACTTTCAACGGACAGGACGTGCTGCAGGTCTCTTTGCAGGGACCTGACGGCATGGCGATGCAGGTTCTCACCTGGGGCGCGGTGGTGCGGGATCTGACCGTGCCATTGGCAGGAGGCCGGCAGCGGGTGGTCCTCGGGCTCAACTCCATCGAGGATTATGTCGCTCATTCTCCCTATTTCGGCGCCATCGTCGGGCGCTATGGCAACCGCATCGGGAAGGCCCGGTTCATCCTGAACGGCGAGACCTACCGGCTCGACGCCAATGAGGGCGAGAATCAGCTGCACGGCGGAACGACGGGGTTCGGCACCCGCCTGTGGAGCATCGTCGATCATACGCCGTCCAGCGTGACCCTGAGCCTTGTGTCCGAGGACGGCGACATGGGCTATCCGGGCCGCCTCGTGGCGACCTGCACCTATGCGCTCCTGCCATCGTCGCGCCTCCGGATCGAGCTGGAGGCGACGAGCGACAAGCCGACGCCGGTCAACCTCACCACACACGGCTATTTCAATCTCGATGGCAGCCCCGACATCTCATCCCACGAGCTGACGATCGCCGGCGACTTCATTACCCCGACCCGGCCCGATCTCATTCCGACGGGCGAGATCATGGCGGTGGCGGGCACTGATTACGACTTTACGGCATCACGGCCGATCCATGGGACGCAGCGCACCCTCTACGACACCAACTATGTTCTGCGCGGGCCCTATGGCGAGCTTCGCCATGCGGCGAAGCTCGCCTCGCGCCGCAGTGGCCTGGCCATGGAGCTGTGGACCACGGAGCCCGGTGTCCAATTCTACGACGGGCACCTCATCGACATGCCTGTCAAAGGTTTGGGCGGAGCCTCATATGGGCGGCACGCCGGACTCTGCCTGGAGCCGCAGCGCTTTCCCGACAGCCCCAATAAAGCCCATTTTCCATCGTCTATCCTGCCGCCCGGCCGGGTTTCCCGACAGGTCAGCGAAATACGGTTCGCGCACCGCGGCTAAGGAACTTCGCCGGAATGCAGGTGTTTTCTTCGCAGGCGTTGCGTTTCCGAACAAAGACAAAACGAGAAGGGAAGGCGCTCATGCCGGTGCTCGATGCGAAAGCCCTGGAGACCGATCCTAAGGGAGCAGCTTTCCTGAAGAGCGTCTTGCGTCCCGTCCCTGCGCCTCAGGCCTCTCCCAAGGAGGCGTCCCGAATCGTCAAGATCCGCTTCTATACGCTGAAGCGGTCGCGCGAATTCGCGGCCGGCCCGGCGTGACGGACTGTGCAGGTCCGTCAGCTTTCTCATGCATCCTCGACCACAGACACCAATCCACGCTTGGCGAGAAGGGCGTCCACGGTCGGCAGGCGTCCGCGGAAGGACGTATAGGCCTCGACCGGATCTCTCAGGTTGCCGGCGGAATAGATGAAGTGTTTCAGGTTGTTCGCCAGATCCTTGTTGAAGACATCGCCGGTCTCCTCGAAGGCCGTGAAGGCGTCCGCGTCCAGCACCTCGGACCAGAGATAGCTGTAATAGCCTGACGAATAGCCGTCGCCTGAGAACACATGGGTGAAATGCGGCGTGCGGTGGCGCATGATGATCTCGCGCGGCATGCCGATCTCCTGCAGGACTTCCTTCTCAAAGGCCGACACGTCGAGGCTGCCCGGGTCCTTGCGGCGGTGAAGCGCCAGGTCGACGAAGGCGGATGCGAGATACTCCACGGTCGCGAAGCCCTGGTTGAAGTTGCGCGCGGCCATCAGGCGCTCGAGCAATTCTTCCGGAATCGGCTCCCCGGTCCGGTAATGGGTCGCATAGCGGCGCAGGACGTCCGGCTGCGACAGCCAATGCTCGTAGAGCTGCGAAGGAAGTTCCACGAAGTCCGTCGACACCGCAGTGCCCGCAAGCAACGGATAAGTCACGTTCGAGAGAAGGCCATGCAAGGCGTGGCCGAATTCGTGAAACAGCGTCCTGGCATCGTCGAAGCTCAGAAGGGACGGCTCTCCCGGAGCCCCCTTGGAGAAGTTCATCACGTTGACGATGACCGGGCGGATGTCGCCGGTAAGCCTTTCCTGGGAGCGGAAGGGGCTCATCCATGCGCCGCTGCGCTTGGACGGGCGTGCGAAATAATCACCGATGAAGGTGCCGATATGGTTGCCGTCGGCATCCGTGACCTGCCAGGCGCGGATGTCGGGATGATAGCGCGGAAAGTCCTTCAGTTCCTTGAAGCTGAGGCCGAAGAGCCGGTGCGCCGTCTCGAAGGACGCCTCGATGATCCGGTCGAGCTGGAAGTAGGGCTTGATGGACGCCTCGTCGAGATTGTGGCGGGTCGTCCGGACCTGATCGGCGTAATAGCGCCAATCCCACGGCTCGATGACGATGTTGTCGCCGATGGACTGCGCCTGAGCCTGCAGATCGTCCCGCTCCTCCGTGGCCCGGGCGATCGCCGGCGTCCAGACGTCGTTCAGGAGCTTCTCCACGTTCTCCGGCGTCTTGGCCATCGTGTCGGCGAGCTTGAAGTCCGAAAACGTCTCGTAGCCGAGAAGTTTCGCGCGCTCCGCACGCAAGGCCGCCATCTCGGCGATGATCGCCTTGTTGTCGGTGGCATCGCCGTTGTCGCCGCGAGCGGCCCATGCCTTGAAGGCCTGCTCGCGCAGATCGCGCCGCTTGGAGAACTGGAGGAAGGGCTCGATGCTGGAGCGCGATAGGGTAATGACATATTTGCCCTTCAGCCCCCGTTCTTCCGCGGCTTGCGCGGCCGCTTCGCGCAGGAAGGAGGGAAGGCCTTCAAGATCGGCCTCCCCGTCGAGCACGAGCTGATAGGATCTCTCGTCGGCCAGAACATTCTGCGAGAACTGCGTGCCCAGGCTCGCGAGCCTCTCGGTGATGGCGGCGAGGCGCTTCTTCTCGTCCGGCCCGAGCCTCGCGCCGGCGCGCACGAAAATGGTGTGATAGCGGTCGAGGACGCGGGCCTGCTCAGGGGTGAGGCCGAGGCTGTCGCGCTTCTCGTAGAGCGCGGCCACGCGCTTGTAGAGCGCCTCGTTCATGAAGATGCTGTTGCGGTGCTTGGCGAGAATCGGAGCCATCTCGCGCTCCACCGCCTGGATCGCATCGTTGGTATGCGAGCCGGCGAGATTGAAGAACACGCCGCCGACCTTCTTCAGCGTCTGACCGCTCGTCTCCAGAGCTTCGATGGTGTTGGCGAAGGTCGGTGCGTCAGGAATTTCGGCAATGGTTGCGATCTGCGCCCGCTGCTCGGCCAGCGCTGCGTCGAAGGCTGGTTTGTAGTGCTCCGGCGCGATGCTCTCGAAGGGCGGCAGACCGAACGGAGCGGTCCAGGGAGCAAGGAGGGGATTGCCTGCGGGAGCCGTGTCTGAAGCCGTCATGATCGATCTTGCCTTTAAATGAATGGCGTAGTCTTAGTCGTCTCATCCGCCGACGGGAAGAGCCTCCGCAAGATGACGCCGCAGGAAGGCCAGGGACCGGGCCGTCGCATCGGCCTCCGCGGCTCCCTTGAAGCCGTGACCCTGTCCCGGATAGACCTTGATTTCATGCGGCACGTTCTGCCGGCGCAGCAGCGCCTCGACCGCATAGGCGTTCGCCACCGGCACGACGGGGTCGGCCGAGCCGTGCAGGACCAGGGTCGGCGGCAGCCTGGACGTGGAGGCGATTGCGCCCTGCGGCAGCGGCCCAAAGTAAGTCACCAGCGCTTTCACGCGCGGATCCGCGCTGGCGACCGCAAGGCCCAGCGCTGCGCCTAGCGAGATGCCGATGATGCCGACGCGATGCGAGGCGGCGCCGGGATGGTCCAACGCGAAGGCGAGCGCATCCTGCACCGTGCCCATCCAGGGCATGAAGTTCTGGAACAGGGTCCCGAAGGAAGCACGGCGCTCTCCGGTGCGGTCGAGATAATGGACGAGGTGGACCTGGTAGCCGGCCGCCGCCACGGTGCGGGCGCCCTCGCGGTATTGCGTGTTGTAGCCCAGGCCGTCCGCGCCGTGCAGCATGAGGACCGCCGGACGGGGTGCGGAGCCTGTCGCCTGAAAGGTTTCGACGGCAATGGCCTTGCCCCCGCTCTTGAAGCTGTTCCGTTGGGCGCTGACGGGCATTGCGTTCGGGTTGTCCTGTTGGGCGTGGGCGGTCGAAGAGGCAGCAAGGGCTGCACCGATCAGGAGATTACGTCTGGTGAGCGGCATGAAGGTCGAGGTCTGGGTCGTGGGACAGGTGTGAAATTGGGATCGGAGCCGAGGCCTTGCAGATGGCAAAAGGTCCCAGTTCTTCCCGGGAGGCGGAACCAATTGCCACGCTCAAGGATCGTTTGGGCGTCCGGGGCGTTGTTTGCAGGTCGGCGAGAGCGTCTCGCGGTCCAGCAGAGATCCCCTGAATGCGTCCTGGCCCCCCATCCATGCCTCCCACGGAGACCGAAATCGAGCCTCCGGGCGTTCCCGGCCTCTCCGGGCTCATGACCCTGGCGGTGGGGGTCGTGGTGCTGGCCGGCCTCTATGTGGGCCAGGACGTCTTCCTTCCTGTCGTGATGGCGATCCTCCTGGCTTTCGTGCTGGCCCCCTTCGTCGAGGTGTTGCGCCGGTGGCGCCTCGGCCGGGTGCCCTCCGTCATCATCGCGGTGCTCGTGGCCCTTGGAATCATCGTCTCCCTTGGCGCGGTCATCGGCTTCCAGCTGGCAGGGCTGGCGAGCGACCTGCCGCGTTATCAGACCACCATCGAGACAAAGATCGGGTCCCTGCGTGAGGGGACACTCGGGAAGCTGCCCGGCCTCCTGAAGGATTTCGGCCGCCGCTTCGACCGGGCCGTCGCGGAGCCTCCGCCGGATCAGGCATCGGCGCCGGCGGCCCCTGCCGCGCCGGCTCCCTCGGCCGCGGAGGAGAGCGGGCCGCTGCCGGTCGAAGTTCACGAGCCGGAACCGACGCCGATCCAGATGGCCCGGGACGTGCTGCTGCCGGTCCTCGAGCCGCTCGCCACCATGGGCATTGTCTTCGTGGTGCTCATCTTCATCCTCATGCAGCGGGAAGACTTGCGGGACCGGATGATCCGCCTGTTCGGGGCAAGCGACCTCCATCGCACCACGGTGGCCATGGACGACGCTGCGCGCCGACTGAGCCGGTACTTCCTGACCCAACTCGCGCTGAATGCCTCCTTTGGTGTCGTCACGGCCCTCGGACTCTGGGCAATCGGCGTGCCGAGCCCGATCCTGTGGGGCGTGTTCGCCGCGCTGATGCGCTTCGTGCCCTATATCGGCTCGTTCCTCGCCGCCCTGCCGCCGATTCTGCTGGCCGCTGCCGTCGATCCCGGCTGGTCCATGGCGCTCATGACCCTGGCGCTTTTCCTGATCGGAGAACCCCTCATGGGCCATGTGGTCGAGCCGATCGTCTACGGCCAGAGCACGGGACTCTCGCCCTTCTCGGTTGTCATCTCGGCGATCTTCTGGACTTGGCTCTGGGGGCCCGTGGGCCTTCTCATCGCCACGCCCCTGACCCTCTGCCTCGTGGTGCTGGGCCGGCATGTGGAGCGTCTGGAGTTCCTCGACGTTCTTCTCGGCGACAGGCCCGCCCTGACTCCAGCCGAAAACCTCTACCAGCGCATGCTGGCCGGCGACCCCGACGAGGCTCTGGATTCGGCGGAACTTCTGCTGAAGGAGCGTTCGCTGACGTCCTACTATGACGAAGTCGCCCTCAGAGGGCTTCAGCTCGCCGCCAATGATGCGACGCGTGGCGTCCTCACCCAGCGCCAGCTCGAACAGGTCAAGGATGTGATCCGGGCCCTGGTGCAGGATCTCGGTCCCCATGATGACGTGGAACCTCACCCGCAGGAGACCGAGGATGAGCCCGTCGCGGCCCCTGCGAGCGAGAAACCCGCCAACAAGGAACCGGCGATAGCCCAGCCGATGCCGGAGGCAGGCAACATCCCCGAAACGTGGAGAGCGGAAGGGGCGATCCTGTGCGTCGCCGGTCGTGGCCCCCTGGACGAAGCGGCATCGGAAATGCTGGCGCAGCTTCTGAACAAGCATGGACTCGGCACCCGCGTCGTCCCGCATTCGGCCGTGTCGCGCCGGGAAATCTTCAATCTCGACATGACGAGCGTTCAGATGGTTTGCATCAGCTACCTTGAGATCAGCGGCACGCCGGCGCATCTGCGCTACCTGCTGCGGCGGCTCAAGCAGAAGGCAAAGGCGCCGACCCTCGTCGGTCTCTGGCCTGCCGAGGATGCAGTTCTGAAAAGCGAGACGATGCGCGCTACGCTCGGCGCCAATTATTATGTCTCGTCCCTGCGGGATGCGGTCGTGCAGTGCCTGAAGGTGGCGACCGGCGAGGAGAAGCTGCCCGAGCCGGCCAACACTCCGGCAGTCGAGGAGGCAGCGGCAGCCAAGCGACTGCCGTTGCCGGCCTGAACGCCCTCTCAGGCAGCCTTCTTGCGCGCCAGCCGTGCCTTGATGCTCGCGGGGTCTGCGCGCGGCGTCGCCGCGAAGAGGGTCTTGGTGTAGTCGTGCTTCGGATCGGAGAACACCTCGTCGCGGGTGCCGTATTCGACCGCTTCGCCGAAATACATCACCATCACCTCATCGGCGATGTAGCGAACCACCGACAGGTCGTGGCTGATGAAGACATAGGTGAGATTGAACTCGTCCTGTAGATCCGCCAGCAGATTCAGGACTTGCGCCTGAACCGAAAGATCGAGCGCCGAAACCGGCTCATCGAGGACGAGCAGGCTCGGATTGAGCATCAGAGCGCGTGCAATCGCGATGCGCTGGCGCTGACCACCGGAGAACATGTGCGGATACCGGTTGAAATGCTCTTCGCTGAGACCGACCTTCTTAAGCATGGCCATGGCGCGGTCACGCCGCTCGTCCGCCGGTACATTGCCGTGAATCACCAGCGGTGCGGCCAGCACGTCTCCAATCTTCTGGCGAGGGTTGAGCGAGCCATAGGGATTCTGGAACACGATCTGCACTTCGCGACGCAGATCCTTCGTTAGATCTCCCTTTGCGATGTCGACCTTGCGCCCTTGGATGAGGAGATCGCCGGAAGTCGCCGGGTCGATCAACGTGAGAATGCGTGCAAGCGTGGACTTGCCGCAGCCGCTCTCGCCGACGATAGCAAGGGTTTTTCCCTTCTCGACCGTGAAGCTCACGCCTTTAACTGCGTGGACGGTCCTTCCCTTTGAGAAGAGGCTCCCAGGCGTATGATAATCCCGGACAATATTCCGGGCTTCGAGAATAACACTCATGATACGGCCGCTCCGGCAATCTCACTTCCGTCCTTGAAATAATCGGCGATGGTGGGCAGGCGGTCTCCTGTTGCGTTGTCGGGCAATGCGGCCAGGAGGGCTTTGGTGTAGTTGCTGCGCGGATTCTCGAACAGCGAGAGGACGTCAGCCTCTTCCATCTTGCGGCCCTTGTATTGAACCACGACCCGGTCGGCCGTCTCTGCGACGACGCCCATGTTGTGAGTGATCATGATCATGCCCATCCCGTGCTCGATCTGGAGCTTCATGAGAAGGTCAAGGATCTGCTTCTGGATCGTAACGTCGAGGGCAGTGGTCGGTTCGTCGGCGATCAACAGCTTCGGATTGCAGGCGATGGCCATGGCGATCATCACGCGCTGGCATTGTCCGCCGGACATCTGATGCGGGAACGAGTCCAGGCGCTCGGCGGGGTTGGGAATCCCGACCGCGGTCAGAAGCTCGATGGCGCGCGCGCGCCGCTGCGCCCGTCCGAGGCCGAGGTGGAAGCGCAGCACCTCCTCGATCTGGAAGCCCACCGTGTAGCATGGGTTGAGGCTCGCCACAGGTTCCTGAAAGATCATCGCGATATCCTTGCCGACGATCTTGCGGCGCTCGGAATCGGACAAGGTCAGAAGGTCACGGCCATTGAAGGCCATCTTGTCGGCCGTCACCTTCGCCGTCCATGGCAAAAGGCCCATGACGGCGAGCATCGACACGGATTTGCCAGAGCCGGATTCGCCGACGATCGCCAGAACCTCGCGCTCGTCGACCTTGAGAGACACGCCGTCGACCGCCCGGAACATGCCGGCGGAGGTCTGAAACTCGACGACGAGATTCTCGATTTCAAGAAGCGCCATGATCAGGACCTCTTCAGCTTTGGATCGAGGGCATCGCGAAGACCGTCGCCCAGAAGATTGAACGCGAGCACCGTGACGAGGATGGCCAGTCCCGGGAAGGTCACGACCCACCAGGCGCGCAGAACGAATTCGCGGGCATCGGCCAGCATGGTGCCCCATTCGGGAGACGGGGGTTGGGCGCCGAGGCCCAGGAAGCCGAGCGCGGCAGCATCCAGGATGGCGGTCGAGATGCCGAGGGACGCCTGCACGATCAGGGGGGCGGTGCAGTTCGGCAGTACTTCCCTGAACATCAGGCGCATCGTTCCGGCGCCGCTCACGCGGGCCGCCGTGACGTAGTCCTTCGAGGTCTCGGTGATCACAGCCGCTCGCGCAAGGCGCACGTAATGCGGCAGGATCACGAGAGCCACGGCCAGCATGGCGTTCATCAGGCCAGGCCCGAGCACCGCCACGATCACGATGGCGAGCAGGAGGCTCGGCAGCGTCAGGACGATGTCCATCAGGCGCATGATGAAGATCTCGGTCAGGCCGCGGAAGAAGCCCGCGACGAGGCCGAGCACGGTTCCGATGACGATGGAGATCGACACCACCACGATGCCGATAAGCAGAGACAGCCGCGCACCGTAGATCAGGCGGGACAGGATATCGCGCCCGATGGGATCGGTGCCGAGCGGATAGGCGATCGAGCCGCCTTCCTGCCAGAACGGCGGCTGGAGTGCGATGGCCGTGTTCGTGGCATTGGGATCATGAGGGGCGATCACATTCGCCAGCAATGCGACGAGCACCACGGCGACAATGATGATGAGCCCGGCGACAGCGCCATGATTGGCGCTGAAATAGCTCCAGAACTCACGAAGGGGATGGGGCGGGGTGGCCGTCGGCACCGTGACGGTCGGAGCTTCCATGGTTTCAGTGGTCATCGCGTATGCCTGATGCGAGGATTAATGAGCCCGTAGGCAAGATCGACGAGTAGGTTGACGCTCATCACGACGACGCCGAGCAGAAGGGCGCCGCCCTGCAGCACGGGATAGTCCCGGCGGAAGATCGCATCGATGAGCCATTTCCCGACGCCCGGCCAGGAAAAGATGGTCTCCGTGAGGATCGCGCCGGTGAACAGCACGCCGACCTGCAGGCCGATCACGGTCACGACCGGGATGAGGGCGTTGCGAAGGGCATGCAGGGCGACGATGCGGAATCGGGGAAGCCCTTTGGCCTTGGCGGTGCGGATGTAATCCTCGCCGAGCACTTCCAGCATTGCCGAGCGGGTCATGCGGGCGATCACGGCCAGCGGCACCGTGCCGAGCACGATGGTTGGCAGAATCAGGTGATTCACCGCCGACCAGAAGGCATCCGGTTCACCGGAGAGCAGCGTGTCGATGAGAAGGAAACCCGTGATCGGTTCGATGTAATAAAGGACATCGATACGGCCCGAGACTGGGGTCAGGTCGAATTGCACCGAGAAAACCAGGATGAGAATGAGGCCCCACCAAAAGATCGGCATGGAATAGCCGGTCAGGGAGATCCCCATCACGCCATGATCGAAGATCGAATTTCGTCGGATGGCCGCGACGATACCCGCCGGAAGACCGAGCACCAGAGCGAAGATGATCGCGCAGAGCGCCAGCTCGATGGTGGCTGGGAACAGGGCCGAGAATTCGTTGAGAACGGGCTCCTGCGTGATCATCGACTTGCCGAGATCGCCCTGCAGCACGCGCGACAGGTAAATCCCGTATTGGACGAAGATCGGCTGGTCGAAGCCGTATTCCTTACGGAGCTGCTCGTGGCGGGCGGGATCGATGCCGCGCTCGCCGGCGAGCGTTTCGATGGGATCGCCTGGCACGAGGCGGATCAGGAAGAAAGCCAGCAACGTGATCCCGATGAAAGTCGGAATGATCAGGCTGACGCGGGTCAAAATGAATCTGAGCATCGTCTGAACGTAAAAAGGCGGAGCGGCTTTTTTGAGCCGCTCCGCCGTAGGTTGAAGGGATTAGCTTACTTGCCCTTGATGTCCACGCCGTAGAAGGTATGGCGGCCGAACGGCGAGAGCTTGAAATCCACGACTTCCTTGCGGACCGGCTTCAGCTGCACGGCGTGAGCCACCGTGAACCACGGAGCCTGCTCCTTGAAGATCACTTGAGCCTGCTCGTAGAGCTTCGTGCGCTCGGCTTGGTTGGTGGTGACCTTCGCCTTCATCACGAGATCGTCGAAGGGCTTGTAGCACCACTTGGCAATGTTGGAGCCCGAAGCGCTCTGCGCCGAGGCGCAGCCCAGCAGGGTGTGGAGGAAATTGTCCGGGTCGCCGTTGTCGCCCGTCCAGCCGAGCTGAGCCATCTGGTGCTCACCGGCCTGAGCCCGCTTGCGGTACTCGCCCCATTCGAAGCTCTTGATCTCGGCCTTCACGCCGATCTTGGCGAGGTCGGCCTGCATGAGCTCGGCGATGCGGCGTGCATTCGGGTTATAGGGACGCTGAACCGGCATGGCCCAAAGGTCGGTCTCGAGACCGTTCGGGTAGCCGGCTTCCGCGAGCAGCTTCTTGGCCGCTTCGGGATTGTACTCGTCTTCCTTCACGGAGTCGTTGTACGACCACATGGAGGGCGGGATCGGGTTCTTGGCCGGAACGCCCGAGCCGAGGAACACGGCGTCGACGATCGCCTTCTTGTTCATGGCCATGTTGAAGGCCTTGCGGACGCGCACGTCGTCGAAGGGCTTCTTCGTGGTCTGATAAGCGAGATATCCGACGTTGAGGCCCGGCTGCTCGAGAATCTGGACGTTGGCGTCCTTCTTCATGGCATCCAGGTCGGCCGGGTTCGGATACGGCATGACGTGGCATTCGCCCTTCTGGAGCTTGGCCCAGCGCACGGAGGCATCCGGGGTGATCGAGAAGACGAGATCGTCGAGCTTCGCCTTGCCGCCCCAGTATTCAGGGAAGGCCTTGTAGCGGATGATTGCGTCCTTCTGGTACTGGACCAGATAGAACGGGCCGGTGCCGATCGGCTCTTGGTCGATCTTCTCAGGCGTGCCAGCCTTCATCATGGCATCGGCATATTCCTTCGACTGCACGCTCGACCACATCATGGCCATGTTGGCCAGGAACGGAGCCTCAGGCTGGTTCAGGGTGATACGGATCGTGTGGTCGTCCACCTTCTCCACCGACTTCAGCAACTTGGGCATGCCCATATCGTTGAAGTAGGAGTGGTTCGGGCTCGTGACCTTGTAGAAAGGATGATCTTCCTTCCACTGACGCTCGAACATGAACAGGATATCGTCGGCGTTCATGTCGCGGGTCGGCTTGAAGTTCTTATTGGAGTGCCACTTCACGCCCTTGCGTAGGGTAAAGGTATACACAGTGCCGTCGGCGGAGACTTCCCACTTCTCGGCGAGGCTCGGGACGACCTTGGTGCCGCCGCGCTCGAACTCAACGATGCGGTTGTAGATCTGCTCGGCAGCATCGAAGGACGTGCCGGTGGTGTTCACGCCAGGATAGAAGTTCTCCGGGCTGCCCTCGGAGCAGTAGACGAGGGTCTTGGCGGCCAGCGGAGCGGCGGCCAGGAAGGCCGGGACGCAGATGGCTGCGAAAAGAGCTGATTTTTTCATTACCTAGGTCCTCTGAGACGGCTCTACTCGTGGCCGTTCTGTGACGGAGTTAAGGTGCGAAGCCCCGATAATGTCAATCTGCCGATGCAACAATGGATAAATTTTAAAACAAATTTACCATGTTCTGCCTGTCCGGCAGCCGGAATCGGTAGGAAGAAAGGTCAATTTTCCGCGATTCTGGGCAATTCCCGCCGAACTGCCACAATCCCGGCCTGCCTGCCAGGCAGGCCGGGGCGGTCAGCCGGATGAGCTTCGCGTCTGTTCCCGGCGGGCCGCCTCGGTGACCTTCACGGCCAGTTCTGTGCGGCTGAAGGGCTTGTGGAGCATCGGGTACCCATCCGGCAGCCGCTTCGGATCCGCATATCCCGTCACGAGCAGGATTCCCAAGTCGGTCCGGATCCCTCTGGCCGTATCGGCCAGGTCGGTTCCCGTCATGCCGGGCATCGCAAAATCGGCAATGAGAAGATCGAGCTGATCGTCGGCCCGCAGGATGTCGAGAGCTGAAGCTCCGTCAGCCGCCTCAACGACCCGATGTCCCATCTCGGTGAGATAAGCTGCCGTGACGGTTCTCACTTCCGCATCGTCATCGACGAGAAGGATGCGCACCTTGGGAGCATCGGATGCGACCGTCTTGTCCTCGCGGCGGTCGTCCTCCTGCTCGACGGCCGCGCGGGACAAGTAAAGCTCGACGGTCGTGCCCGTTCCGGCGGTGCTTTGGATCGTGACGGTGCCGCCGGATTGCTGCGCCAGTCCATAGACCATGGGCAACCCGAGGCCCGTTCCCTTGCCCACCTCCTTGGTGGTGAAGAAAGGCTCGAGCACCCTGGCCAGGATCTCGGGCGGAATGCCACTTCCTGTGTCCGTGACGGAGATCACCACGTAATCGCCGGCGCTCAGATCGGTAATCCGCCCATCCTGAACGGCCTCATTGCGGGTCGAAAGGGTCAGAACCCCGTTCTCGGCCATGGCATCGCGGGCATTGATGCAGAGGTTGAGGATTGCGAGCTCGAGCTGGTCCGGATCGACCATGGCCGCCCATACGTCGTCATGAAGATGCCGCTCGATCCGGATGACGCCGCCGAGCGTGCGGGTCAGCAGATCGTTCATCCCGGTAATGACGTGGTTCACATCCACGGCCTGCAGCCGCAGGTCGCGCTGGCGGCTGAAGCTCAGGAGCCGCTGGGTCAGGGAGGCGCCGCGTTCGGCCGCATAGGTGGCGTTCTGCAGAAGCCGTGTCAGGCGGGGGTCGTCGGGAGCCCGACGCGAGGCGAGGTCGAGGCTGCCGAGAACGGCCATCAGCAGGTTGTTGAAGTCGTGGGCAACGCCGCCGGCCAGCGTTCCGAGGGCCTGCATCTTGTCCGCCTGGCGAAGGCGCATCTCCATCAGCTTGCGCTCGGTTATGTCGCGCTCGATGGTGGCAAGGTTCGTGACGGTTCCCGCCTCATCGAGGATCGGGATATGGTTGATGAGGAACCACTGGGTCGTGCCATCGGGCGCGGCCCGTTCCTCGATCACTTCATCGGGGACCCGCGCCGCAATGGCCCGGCGCTCCGCCTCCTCGATCGTCCTGGCCCGTTCCGGCGGGACGAAATCCCTCTCCCTGCGGCCCATGCATTCTTCCGTTTTGCAACCGAGCTTTCGCGCCTTGCTGGCGTTCAGGCGAACGAAACGGCCGTCCAGATCCTTGAACGAAATGAGATCGCCCGTGCTTTCCATCAAGCCGCGCAGAAGGGCGCGCTCCGTGTCGAGCTTCCGGGCCAGCATGCGCCGCTGATAGGCCGCAGCCACCATGTTGGAAAGGGCGGCCGGATCCCAGGGCTTGGGAACATAGGCCATGATGCGGCCCTTGTTGACCGCGCCGATCACGGCCTTGAGATCCGCATAGCCGGTGAGAAGGATGGCATCGGCGTCGGTTTCGCGGCGGGCCATGGCCAGGAACTCGTCACCCTGCATCTCGGGCATGCGCTGATCCGAGATGATGATGGCGATGTCCGGCTCATGGCGGATGATGTCGAGCGCCTGGACCGGGGACGAGGCCGTCAGGACCCGGTAGTCGTTCTCGAACAAGTCCTCGAGCGCGATCAGAATGTCCGGTTCGTCATCGACGACCAGGATCGTGCCATTGGTTGATGTCATCTCGCTCGACAAGGTCATGAAACAATATGCCTTGGGATCGTGATGGTGAAGCTGGCGCCCCCGATGGGGCCCGGGTCCACCGCGATCGATCCCTTGTGGGCCTGAACGACGCTATAAGCGATGGCCAAGCCAAGTCCAGTTCCAGACCCGACGGGTTTGGTGGTGAAGAACGGTTCGAAGATGCGCTCCCTCAAGTCTCCCGGAATGCCTGGACCCGTATCGCTGATCCTGATGGTATAGGTTGTCTCGTTGCTTTCAGTTTCAATGTCTATGCCGCCGGTACCTTTGATCGCATCCGCGGCGTTGCCGACGATGTTCATGACGACCTGGTTCAAGAGCGCCGGCGAGCAATAGAGATCGGGGACGGCGTTGTAGCGGCGGCGCACGTCGATTCGCGTGCCGAGCTTATGCCCCAGGAGGGCGAGGACGGTCTCGATCGATTCCGGCACGTTCACGGTCTGGAAGTCGCCCTCGTCCAGCCTGGAAAATCGTCTTAGGTTAAGGACGAGTTCCTGGATGCGGGCGAGGCCGAGCTTCATCGCGGCGACGCGATCGCGGGATTTCTGCACCTGCCTTTCGAGGCCTGCCTCCGGCGGGAGCTTCGCGGCGATCTCGGTGAGCAGTTTCTCGACGGTTCCCTGGTGGGCCTGGATGAAGGCAAGGGGGTTGTTGATCTCGTGGGCGATGCCCGCCACCAATTCACCGAGGGAGGCCATCTTGGCGGCCTGAACGAGCTGCGCCTGCGTACCTTTGAGGAGGTTGTTGGCCTCTGCCAGTTCTCGGTTGGCCTTGGCGAGGGCCTCTGCGGAGGCGGCTTCCGCCCGGGCCTTGGCGAGAGCCAGTTCGCGTTCGCGCAGTTCAGCCTCGATGCGCCAGTTCTCGTCCTGCATGAGCTTGCGCCGGATGAGCGCGCGAATGCGCACACGCATCACGTCGGCCTCGACCGTGGCGGGAACGATATCGTCCACACCAGCGGCAAAGGCGCGCGCAAGCATGTCGCCTCCCTCTTCATTGCCGAGGCCGACAATGGCGAAGCTCGGGGCATCCGTGCCCGGCAGGGGGGCGAGGCCCCGATAGAGATTCAGCTGGCGGCAGAGTTCGATGCCGTCGAAGCCCGGGCTGATCAGGTTGACCAGAATGCAGTCCCAGGTCGCGTCCGGCGAGCGCACCAGCCGGAGGGCCTCGGCCGGTTCCGAGGCCGGCGTCACCGCGTAGCCTTCATGCGCCAGCATGTTCTGGAGATCGGCCCGCTGTGCCGGGCTGTCGTCCACGATCAGGATACAGGCCCGGCGGAAGGTGCCGAAGCTCGGGGATTGCCGCTCCTCCTTGGAATCGCCGAGAGGAGACGAGCGCCGGCGCAGGAGCGCCTTGATCCGCAGAACGATCAGTTCCTGCTCGGCGGATTTCGAGATGTAGGCATCCGCACCGCTTTCCAGCCCCTGGCGCTCGACCGCGCGCTCCCGCGCTTCGGTCAGCATGATCACGGGAATTGCCCGCGTCCGCACGTTGAGGCGCATCTGGCGGGTCAACTCGTCTCCGTTCATGCCGGGCAGGTGGTAATCGGCGATGACGAGATCGGGCAGCTTTTCATTCAGCCTGTCGAGAGCGGCCTCCGCCGTGGCGCGCCAGGAGACGCTGAAGCCGTTCGTCTCCAGCATGTATCGCAATTGCAGAGCCTGGGTCTCCGAATCCTCGACCAGGAGGATCTCGGCCGCCTGCGCAACGGTACCGGCGCTCATTCGCGCTCTCCCCGAGTGAGCCTCAGGATTCGGGAGGCGATCAGGTCGAGGGGCAGGCTGACATTGACGCCGCCCATGCGGGACGCCGCGGCAGGCATGCCGTAGACGACGGCGGTGCTTTCATCCTCGGCCAGGCCATAGCCTCCCGCCTGGCGCAACTCGACGAGGCCCTGCGCTCCGTCCTCCCCCATTCCGGTGAGGATGACTCCGAGCCCTCTTCGACCGACCGATCGTGCCATCGACTGGAACAGCATGGTGGCGGAGGGCCTCTGGTTGCTCCGGGGAGGCTCGCCGCTTACCTTCAAGGTGCCTGCGGGTGAAAGCAGCAGATGCCGGTCGCCGGGGGCGACATAGACATGACCGGCGGTTGGGATCTCCTGATCCTCGGCCAAGCGGACCTTCAGGGGCGTCAGCCCGTTCAGCCAGGAGGCGAAGCCCTCCATGAACGGGGCTCCCATATGCTGGACGAGCAGGATCGGCAGCGGAAAGTCCTCCGGGAGGCCGCCCAGAACCTTGGCCAGAGCCGGCGGCCCGCCCGTGGAGGCGGCAATCCCCATGATGCTCGGGAGCATCGGGCTCCATTCCTGATCGCGCGTCGGAGCCGCCGCCGTGCTCTTCTCGCGCCATGGCGCGAACGAGCGCCGCCGGACCACCGGCACCTGGCTCATGATGTAGAGCTGGGTGCAGATGGTGCTGGCAATCCCCGCATAGTTGGCGCTCGAGAGGCCAACCGGCTTTTCCACCACCGTGAGGGCGCCCGCGCGGAGCGCATTCATGGAGATCTTGAGGGAGGAATCCTCGATGCTGTCGGCGATGACCACGATGGGGGTGGGGTGTTCCGACATGATCCGGCGCGTCGCCTCCAGCCCATCCATCCCGGGAAGGCGGATGTCCATGGACACGACATCCGGCTGCACCCGGCCGATTTCCTGAAGCGCCTCCTCCGCCGAGCTGACGGCGGCTGCGACCACGAGGCGCGGATCGCTGGCGATGATATGGACGAGCAGCTGGCGGACGACGAGGGAATCCTCGACGACCATCACCCGGACCTGTGACTGCGGTGCCATACTCATCGCATGAAACTCATAACACCTGGCCGATCGTCGCCAGCAGTTCGCGCTGATCGAACTTCTGCTTGGTGATATAGGCGCTCGCGCCCAGGTCGAGCCCCTTGCGCACGTCCTCCGGGTCGGCGCGCGAGGTCATGAGGATGACCGGCAGGGCGGAAAGCCGTGGATCGTTCTTGATCGCCTGCAGCAGGCCGAAGCCGTCCATGCGCGGCATTTCCACGTCGGCGATGACGAGATCGACAATGGCCTCGCCGGAGCGGAGCACGTGAAGGGCGTCGATGCCGTCGACGCTGAGGAGGACCTCGTAGCCCTGCGCTTCCAGGATGCTCTTCTCGAGGGTCCGGGTTGTGATGGAATCGTCGACCACGAGGATGGTCCTCGCCCGCAGTCCTTCCTCCGGAGCCCATCGGGTGAGCCCCAGGGCTCCGGCCGCAAGCGTTCCTTCGTTCCTGATCCACTGCTCGACCAGCTTGTCGGGGCTCAGCACGAGGGCCGGCAACTCGTTCTCCAGGAGAACGGTGCCCGAGACCAGCTCGCCCAGGCCGATGGCCTGCCCATCGCTGACCAGCATCGTGCGGACATCGTGGAACGCGTTGACGGCGAGCGCGCAGGTGCGGGAGCCGTGACGGACGAGCACGGCCTTCACGTGTCCTGCCTCGGCGGGAAGGGGGGCATTCGGGGATCCTGTCAGGGCTGCGAGGGCGACGACTGGAACGACAACGTCCTGCCCCCCGATCTCGATCCGTGCCGTGGGACGGCCTTCCACATTTTCCAGCGTTGCGGCGGGAAGGCGCAGGAGGCGCTCCACCGCATGGGAGGGCAGGCCGAACATGCGCTCCTCTGCCTCCAGCAGGAGCAGTGGCTGGCGCGCCGCCGTGAAGGGCACGTTCAGCAAAACCTCCGTTCCATGGGGGAATCGCGGTCGCAGCAGAACCGAGCCCTGCAGCTTGCGGACGGTTTCCGCGACCACGGAAAGGCCCATGCCTCTGCCTGCCAACCGGTCGACCTCACCGGCGGTCGAGAAGCCGGGCGTGAAGACGAGGGGCAGCAGCTGGTCCATCATCGGCGGCGGGTGGTCCGGCCTTCTCGGCTGCAACAGCCCGCGTTCGACGGCGACCTGCTCGATCCGCGCGAGATCGGGTCCGCGTCCGTCGTCGCGAATGCTGATCACCAGACGCCCGCCGCGGGAGGTCAGTTCCAGGGTCACTTCGGCTCGCCCCGGCTTGCCCTTGGCAAGGCGCTCCTCCGGCGGTTCGGTTCCGTGACTCACCGCGTTTCGCAGGAGATGCATCACGGGATCCTTGAGGGCCTGAAGCACCTGCCGGTCGGCCTGGATGTCGAGGCCGACGCTGCGCACATGCACGTCGCGCCCGCCCTCGCGGGCGATCTCGCGCACCATATGGCCGAAGCCGCCGAACACCGTTTCCGCGGAGACGAGGGATACCCGGTCGATGTTGTCGCGGACCTGGCGCGATGCCTGCTCGATGGACCAGCGGGATTGCCTCCTGTCCCGGGACAGGGCGGAGAGTCTGCGAAACAGGGCTTTCAGGCTCTGATCGAAATCGCGCAGGCGCGGAGCGACCGATGGGCTGTTACGCGCGCGGATTTCCACAGGGCTAGTCTGCGCCGGATTCGAGGCGTTGATCTGCGCATGAAGCTGGTCCCAGCTTCTCCTCAGGCCCCGGATTTCAAGCTCGATCTGCCGCAGCGTGTCGTCGATGCCCTCGTCGGATTGCAGCTCCGCCAGGAGCTGATGCATGGAATCCGACAATTCTTCCATCTGCTCGGCGGAAACGCGAAGATAGGATCCCGGGCCGGTATCGGCGGCGACAGGCGCATCCGTCTTCGGAACAGCCGGTTCCTGTTTGGGCGGCACAGGCGCCGACGCAGTGGCCGGAGGCGACTGCGGTTCCGGGGATGTCAGGACATTTGCGACGAGATCCTCGATGAGGTCGAGATCTTGCCGCACCATCGCGACAGTGGGGGCGTCCAGGGATTGCTGCCCGTCGAGCACCTGGGAGAAGAGCGCTTCGAGCTGGTGCGCGACCTCCTCCACGGCCGGCAGGTCGACGGCGCGGGCGGCTCCCTTGAGGCTATGCGCCCGACGAAAGACATCCGTCAGGTCGATCCCGTCTCGGGCCGCATGGTCGAGCGCCGACCGGATCGCCTGAAGATGCTCCCGATGCTCCGCCTCGAAGGCTGCCAGCAGCTGCTTGCGAATATCGGTCACGAGACCTGCGTCCTCATCGCCAGCCGCTTACAGGCGATAGCGCTCGGCGAGGCCGAGTAGCTGTTGCGCAAGGCTGGACAGATTGGCGGCTGCCGAATCGAGCTGTCGGGTGCCGGCGGCCGTCTGCTGGCTCGCTTGGCGGATGTTCTGGAGGGCGCCCATCACCTGCTCGATGCCGAGCTGCTGCTGGTTGGTCGAGGCGATGATCTGCTGGAAGGTCTGGACGCTTTCCTGGATCTGGCCAGAGATGCCGGTGATGGTCTGCTGGGTGATGTCCGTTCGCTCCTTGCCGGCGGCAACGCGCTTCACGGCCTCTTCGGTGAGCATCACGGACGAGTTGATGCCGCGCTGGATGTCGCCCAGGATCGAACGCACCTGAAGCGTCGCATCCTTCGCCTGATCGGCAAGCGTCTTCATCTCGGAAGCCACAACCGCGAAGCTGCGGCCGTTCTCGCCGGCCGCGGCGGCCTCGATGGCGGCGTTGAGGGCGAGAAGATGCGTGCGCTCGGAAATGTCATTGACCGACGCGATGATCTCGCCGACCGCCTGTGTCTTCTCGCTCAGGGCGACGATGTTTTCCGCCACAGCCTCCGCCTGCTCGCGGATGGCATCCATGGCGCGCGCGGTTTCCTCGACGGCCTGCAAACCCGACATGCTGGTCTGCGCCGCCGCCTGGGCCGATGCGATGACTTCCTGAGCACGTTTTCCGATCTGCGTGCCTGAATGGGTGATCTCGTCCACGGTCGCGGCGGTCTCCTGGACGGCGGCCAATTGTTCCTCGACAGAGGCAGCCTGTTCCTGGGTGGAAGCGCGGATTTCCGCCGCTGCGGCATTCAGGTCCTCGGTCGCCTCGCGGCTCTGTTGCGCGAGTTGGCGCAGGCCCTCGACCATGGAATTGAGGGTCGCGCCGAGATGGCCGATCTCGTCCTTGCCGGTCACGGCCATCTGGCCCCCGAGCTCGCCGCGCCCGATCCTCTCGACAAAGCTCATGAAGGTGCCGAGGGGGCCCGTGATGGAGGAGCGCAGGGCATAGGTGATCAGGACGCTCAGAAGCGCAGCGACGGCCACCGCCAGAATGATCGACATCCGGCTCTGCTCGTAGACCTCACTGATCCGCCGCTGCCCGATTGTGATGGCCTCGCCCAGGACGCTGCGGGCTTGCACCAGGTTCCTGTTCCAGGATTCGCGGCTGGCATTCAGGGCATTCTGGGTGGCTGCGACGGCTGCAAGGTCATTGCTCTGCTGTGCCGCAAATTGCCGTTCGGTCGAGGAGCGAAGCTGCCGCAGGTCTCCGCTGGCGCGATTGAGAAGCTCGTTAATGCGCCGCCAGGCCTCCGCCCTCTGCGCCGTGACCGACTGCGCGGCAAAGTCGCTGACCGTTGCAATAGCCTGCGCTATCGAGGCTTCGGTCGCGGCGGCCTGCTGTTCCCAGGAGCGGACCAGGTCGTTGCTGGGAGCCTGCTGGCCGAGTGAGCGCAGGAAGAAGCGGGAGAGCATTTCCTCCCGCACGCCCCGCATCTCATTCTGCATGTCGCTCAGCTCCTCGATCTGACGCATCAGGGCCAGATCGCGTGTCACGATCGTCTCCGTCGATCGCCGGACGTCGTCGAGCTGGTTGATGGCATAGACGCCGAGGCCGATCATCAATGCGACGATGACGGCGAAGCCGAGAAGAATGCGGTTGGCGATCGAGATCGTCACGTCAGACTCCAGGAACTGTAGAAGTTGGCAGGAAGGGACGCAGGAGGCGTTCGGTATCGAGAAGAGAGAGCGTTTCGTCGTGGTCGGCAGGGCCGGTTTGAACCTTGCCATAGCCGATGACGGCATCATTGCGGAAACCAGTGGCCTCCTCGCCCGTCAGAGGCAGAATGTCCGCGACCTCATAGGCGCGCTCGACCCTCAGCGCCACCTGCGGCTGATCCCGCCGCAGCAGGACGAAGTGCTGGCCTTCGTTATCCGACGAGGAGGGCTCGAGGCCCAGCGCGAGGGCGAGATCGATCACGCTTACCAGCCGCCCGCCCCGCCCGAACAGGCCGATCAGGGCAGGCGGCCCATCGGGAACGGGCATGCAGTTTTGGGGCGGAAGGACCTCCGCCACGACCTCGATCCGCAGGCCGAAGCGCTCGTGGCCCGCGCCGCAAACCAGAGCGCGTGGCAGAGCTGCCGCCGGAGCCGACGCCTCAGTCTGACGGGCTGCGAGACGTTCCGCGCGCTCGTCGAGGATCTGCTGCATGCGTTCCTCTGCGGAGCGAACGCGGGTCCGTTCCATCTGCCTCAGCGTGCGGCGAACCGATTTCACCATGGTCAGCTCCGGCGCTTGGACGGCATGGCCGCGTCGAGATGGATGCGGACCAGGTTACGCAGATCCAGGGCGGTGAGGCCGTCCGCCTCGTCGAGCAGGCGGTCGTCAGGCATTGCCGCCGCTATGCGGGCCGCATTGGTCAGGGCGCGCCGGCCGGGACCGGAGCGCCTTTCCGCGAGCAGCAGCAATCCGAGGTGGTAATGAGCCATGGCAAAGCTTTTATCGAGATAGATGCTCTTTAGGAAGCTACTCTCGGCCTCACCGGGCCGTCCGAGCGCCTGCAGGGTCAGGCCATGGTAAAAGTGAAGGGCCGCGTTCAGGGGCTGGACGGCAAGGGCTTCCTGACAGAGGGCAACGGCGGCGGCGAAATCGCCGCTATTGGCCTGCGCCCTGATCCCGTCCAGCAGGACATCCGGCGCCTGAGGGGTGGGGGCGGCCGGGAGCCTGAATGAAATCTCGGCGGAAGGTGGGGGCGCTTGCCGTTCAACCTCCCTGACTGGTGCCGGAGCCGGCAGCAGCGGCACCCAATCCTTCAGGCCCGGCTTGGGTCGATCGAGCGCCAGCGCCGAAGGAAGCACCTCCCCTGAACCCGGCCGGTAGGCCACGGTTCCTGGCAGGTTCAGGGTCTGCATCAGAGCCGAGAAGGCAGGATTGGGCTCTGCATGCCCCAGCAGCATCCAGCCTTCCTCCGCAAGGCGATCGCGCAGGGCTTCGACGATCCGGAGCACGGTCTCGGGGTGAAAGTAGATCAGGACATTGCGGCAGAGGATCAGGTCGAACTCGGTGAGCTCAAGCGGCGAGGTGCCATCGAGAAGGCTCAGGAGATTGTGCTTTTCGAAGCGGACCAGAGAGCGGAACTCGGGCCGGACCTGCCACTGGTCCTTTCCCGAGCTCAGGAAATAGCGCTCCTTCTCGTCGGCCGGCATGGACCGGAGCGCCCACTTCCCAAATTGCGCCTGCCTGGCAAGCTCGAGGAAGCTGTCGTTGATGTCCGTGCCGACGATGCCGACACGCCATGTTTCGAGGCGCTCTCCGAGAATCTCGTTCACAAGGATGGCGAGGGAATAGGGCTCCGCTCCCGTCGAGCATCCTGCGCTCCAGATCCGCAACCGTCGCGTGGCGCTCTTTCGCTCGATGATTTCGGGCAGGATCGTGTCGCGCAGGGCCGCGAACTGCTCCGCATAGCGGAAGAAGAAGGTCTCGCCGATGGTGATTTCGGTCTCCAGCTTGCCCCATTCGGCAGGACCCGAAATCGCATCGTCCAAGAGGTTCAGGTATTGGCGCGAATCGGGAATCCCCGTCGCGCGCAGGCGTTTGCGGACGCGCTCCCAAAGCAGTTCGTCCTTGTCCTGATAGTAGAAATGACCCGTGCGTTCGATGATGCGGCTTTTCAGTTCATGAAAGCCGGCATCGATCAGCGGGATGACGGTGGCGCGCTCGGCCATCAGGCCCGGTCCGCCCATTCGCGGAGCCGGTTCTGGGCCTGGCGTCCGAGTTCCGCCAGAGCCTGCTGCTCCTCGGCGAGGAGAATGCGCTCGATTGAAAGCAGGTGGACGAGGCGGCCGTCCCACGCGATTTCCGCCTCGACGCAGCCGTTCAGGGAGCCTTCTTGGCCGACGGGGGAAAGCCGCGACGGCTCCACGCCCGCAACGTCGAGAACCCGGTCGACCAGGAGCGCGGACATTCCCGGCGCGCCGAAGCGGTCGATGAGGATCAAATGCCGATAGAGCTCAGCCTCGGCGCTGTCCTCGATCCGCTCAAGGCCGAACAGCACATCGAGCCGAAGGACAGGAATCGCTTGGCCGCCTAGGTTGAAGAAGCCCGCCACGGGGCGGGGCAGGGCCGGCGGGCGCCACAGGCGCGGCAGAGGCAGAAACTCGCGCACGGTGGTCCGGTGCAAGGCACAGGTGGTGCCGCACACGTCGAACACGATGATCTGCAAGCTGGTCATGGATTCGGGTCGAGAAGGCGAGGAAGCGAGCTGAAGCCCATCCGATCATTACATAGGCACAAAGCTTGGGCTGGCAACCGCTTGTGCCCGGCCTTCCAGGTCCTCACGATGCTCTTTCCCTTAAGCGGCGCATCGTTGGCGCGAAAAACCGGGTCCACTTTTTCGCACGATGCGCTAGAGCATTTCTCGGCGAAGTGGATCCGGTTCGCCGTCAAAAAATGCGGCACAACAAAGAAGAGGGCCGATTCCACGCAAGTGGAAGCAGCTCTAGTAGCGCATCTGACCGGTGACTTCATGGATGGCGTTCAATCCCGCAGCGGCTTCCTCTGAGTATCCTGTTTGATGGACGGCGCGGAAAACCTTCTCCGCATCGGCGTAGCGGCCGAGCTTGAAATAGGACCAGCCGCGGATGAGGAGCAGGTCGTTCTGTTCCGGTACGATTCTGGCCCGCTCGCTCAAGGCGAGAAGGGTTTCCACATAGCGCTCGTCGCGATAGGCCGCCAGGGCCCGCTGGGTCAGGATCGAGGCGCCGAGTTCCATCCGGCGTTCGCGGGTCTGCGGCACCTCGGCGGCCGCGACGGCCGCCTCGGATGTCAGGTTCTTTCGCAGATAGGCAAGGGACTTGCCGTAGGCCGCCTCCTCTCGGATGCGGCCGCTGCCAGTGGCGATAGCGTGATCGAAGGCGGCCACGGCCTCCAGGGGGCGGTTAATCTCCATGAGACACCAGCCACGGGTGAGGGCAGCGGCGGCTGTCAAACCGGTGGGATTGCGCGTCATGGCGCAATTGCGCCCGAGGGTGGTTCTGGCCTGCGCCTGCCTGCGGCGGACATTGTCTCCGGTCCGGGAGAATGTCGGCTCGGCCTCGATCTCCTGGACGGTGACTTGACGGGATTGCACCGGCAGTTGAGCGCTCTCGATGGGCTGCGCTGCGGGCACCTGTGCGACAGGAGGCAGGGCGACGGCAGGCTGCTGTGCGGGGGCCGGGTTGATCCCATCGGCCAGGTCGGCGATGCGCTGCGAGCGGCTCCGCCACTGGGCGACCAAGGCGTTGAACCCGCGACGATCGTTCAGACGTTGAAGCGCCAGAGACAATCCATAGGCGGAGGCTTCATCATCCGCCTTCCAAGTCAGGGCCGTGCGGAACCAGTCCCGCGCCGTGCGGATCTGCTGCGTGTTGTAGGAGTACCAGCCCAGGGCCTGAGCGGCGTCCGAGAAGCGCTGGGCCGTGACGACCGGGACGATCCGGGCGAGCACCTGCGGCTCGAGGCGAGGCGGCGGATCCTGGCTGAGGAGCGCCGTCACCACGTCGAGATAGATCTTCATGTTCTCGGGCGCGCGCTCACGCCATTCATAGGCGAAGGCTTCCGCATCCGAGAGCCGTTCGAGCGCCCGCAGGGACATGGCATATCCCTCAGCGGCTTTAACGCCCCCGTCGCGGTCAAGAGCCGTCTTGAACAATTCGAGCGCCCGCGCCGGATTGCCGTGGTGGTAACTGTACCATCCGAGAGTCAGGACGGGGCCGGCCTCGTTGGTGTTCCGGATCAGTCGCTCGACCGCGGCGAGATCCTCGGCCGATGCGGTCAGCTTTCCGTCGGGGGAGGCCCGCTCGACCCGGCGACGGGCCAGCTCGTCCCGGATGGGGCTGAAATCGTCCGGCGTCTCGCCGGTCTTGCGCTCGAATTGCAGCAGGGCTGTCACCTGCTCATCGGGAAGCAGGGTGAGGGCCTTCTGAAGCGTTGCCAGGCGCTCGCCCGGGTTGGCGCAGTTCTGCAGGAGATAGGTGTAGGCATCCCGGGCACGGTTCGCTTGGTCCGTGCGGACAAAGGCTTCCGCCACCCGCCAGAGCACGTCGACGTTCACGCAGGTCAGGAGGCCCGGCGTTTCCGTCGCCACCTGCAGGACGGTACGCCATTGGCCCATATCGGACGCATTGGTCAGGCGTCGGCGCGCGTCGGCCATATCCAATGCCGCAACGAGCTCCTCGGGAGCCTTCCAGTTCGCGTCCGAGGACTGGCGTTCGGCGATGGCTGCGCGAACCTCGGCGATCCGGTCCTCGCGATAGAGGTTCCACAGGCGTTCGATGAGCGGGTCGGGCGCCGCGGCGCCCCCCGTGAGCTGCGACAGGTCGCTAGGGGGAGTCCAATTGGGATAAAGCGCTCGCAATCGTGCGATTTCCGCATTCACGCGGCGGGTGTCGCCCTGAGATGCGAAATAGCGCAGAGCGGACTCGTCGACCTGCGTCTGCGGCCCGTTCGCCGTTGGCGATTCGGCAGGCGGTTGGGTGTTGCCGGAGCCTGTCTGCTGCGCGATAGCCGCGAAGCCCAGGATTGCAACCGCAATCGTTATGGCGCTGCCGACTAGACGCATTGCGGATACTTCTCGTTAAGCAGGGATTTCGCCAGAAGATACAGGGTCGACGGGTAATAGAGGCTCGGCTCGAAGGCCTTCAGCGCTTCTGGAACAGGTGTGCCGTCAAGCGCACAGGCCAGGGCTGCGGGAAGAATGTCATAGCCCTGGTCGGTCAGGCGCTCGCGGACCTGTCCCGTCACCACATTGACGACGGCAACCCCTTCGTTCTCTGCAGACCAGCGCTGCTTGAGAGCCCTCAGCCACTCCATGTCGGTCATCCCTGCCCGCAACAGGTAAAGCGGTATCCTTAACGAGTTGTAACCGAACTCGGGCGGAAAGCCATCCGCCGGTTGGGGCTGGAGCCCGTTCTGCAGCGAGATCCAGTCGGCTGGAAGCCTGACACGGCCCGAGGTCGCCTGCTGCAGCAGCATCACGCCGTCACGCCAGACGCGGCTCCACTCGTATTCCGGTGCCAGCGCCGCCAGCACCGGGAAAGCTTCGAAGACCCAGTAGGAGAGATTGACAACCGGGCCGTCGGGCCGTTCGCCTGCGCTGAAGCCATGGGAGCCGGGCAGGAGTACGAGGGATCTGCCGCTGCTGCTTAAGGTACTCTTGCCGATGGCTCTGGCGAGCTTCTGCGCGGCCGCCGTGTAGCGGGGCTCCTGCCAGGTTACCCCCGCCTTGGCCAGGGCATAGGCGATAAGCAGGTCGCCATCGCTCGCATTGTTGCGATCCGTGACCCGCGGCTTGCTGGCTGGATCCCATTTCCAAGCGGCCAGGCCATCGTCCCTGATGAGGAGTTCGGTAAAGGTGAAATTCCAGATCTGCTCGAAGGAGCGCCTGTCGCCCGCGGCCAGAGCGAGCAGCAACCCGTATCCCTGTCCCTCGCTGTGACTGATGTTTCCATTGGCCGTATCGACCACCCGTCCATTGCCCTCCACGAATCGCGCGCGATAGGCCTCCCAGTCGGCCGGAGAGACGGAGCCCGCAAGGTTCAAGGGCTGAACGGAGAGGTTCTGAGATGACGCCATCGGGGCACTCAGGAGGAAGACAGCCGCGAAGAGCCAGGACAGCCGGATCACCATGAGCGGCGCCCCATGCGGTTCAGGAGCATGGAGGTCGCAATGCCCAGGACCGTGCAGCAGGCCAGCATGAGAAGAGCATAGGGAAGAATGTTGGCTGACATCCAGTTCGCAGCCACCAGACGCAGGTTCGTGAGCGACAGCGGCTGCGTCTGCACGAAACGATAATCCCTGATGGGTTCGACCTGCAGCTTCATTTCCCTGGGGTCGAGCGCGACGGCACGCCCGGCGACCTGGGACCAGATCGTCGGGTTGGCGAGCCGCGCCGTTTCATCCGCCAGGGCCTTGTCCGTTCGCGCCGTCATGAGGGTCCAGACCCCGGACATCTCTGTGCGGCTCTGGGCGACCAGCAGGGATGCACGCTGCGGCGGCTCATAGGGCGCATCGGTCCGCTCGTCCAGGGACAGGGAGCCGAGCGAGAGATTGAACGTCCCTTCCAGCCAGTCCTGCACCGTGCCGATCGTCTGTTGGAGGACGCCGCGCCTCTGGAACGTTTCCGACCAGCGCTTGCGGACCTCGTCCGTCGAGGCGGAGGCCGAGCGGTCCGGAGCCCCTTGAGCGGCAGGGAGGCTGAAGTCCGTGCTGGCCATGTGCTGGCCGGGCCTCTCGTCCGGCGTCGAGGGCCAGATCATGCGCAGGTGCTCAGAGACCTTCACGCGGCTGAGGAGGCCTGCAGGGATCTGGTCGACGGCGCCGATGAAGAGCACGGATTCGTCATCCGCCGAGGCCGCGTTTGCAAACTGCGCCCGCACCGGCGCGCCGCCGCTCCGGGCCATGCGGGCGAGCAGGGTGCCGGCTGCGGAATAGTTCAGGGGATCGGGCCGGGCCAGAACCACGGTCGTCGGCAGATCTTCGTCCGAGAAGTGACCGGCACTCAGAACGGCGAGATCCGGCAGGCGCCCGATGCGCCCATAGGTCGGAAACTCGAGCGCGGAGGTGTCGAAGAGGACGAAGCGGTTGGTCTCGGACAGGGTTTCCCCCGGGGCGCAGCGCTCGTCGGCATCCGTGAGCAGGATGGTCTCGATGGTGACGTTGTTGAGTCCGGATTTGAAGTTCCTGAGCGGGACCCTGACGTTATGCCGGCGGACGATGTCTCCCTGCGAGGTGATCGTCATCTGCGTGCTGATCATGCCGTTGACGAACACGTTGACATGGCTGCCCGGACGCACGACCGACGTGTAGGCCGTGTCCAGATGCAGGACGGCCTCGCCGTACTCCGTGGCGTAGAAATCCGGCGGCAGATTGATCGAGAACCTGGTCTTCAGCCGCCGACCGGAGAATTCCTGCGTCGGCACGCCGAGGTCCGCAAAGCGGAAGGAATGCGCACCGAAGGCGGTTGGGACTTCAGGCCATTGCCAGGACGCGGTGTCGATCATGCCGCGCTCGACTCGCGCCGCGTTGATGCCGCGCGCTCCGACGATGCCGATAGCGGTATCGAGATCCTGCCAGGTCGGCCCCGTAACGACCAGGGTGGACCCAAGCGAGCCCGGCTCCTGCATCATCATGGTCAGCGGTTGTATCGTGGCTGCATCCGGCACGCCGGGGATCAGGCTGCGCAACTCGCTGGCCAAGCCCATCGCCACCTTGATCGTGCCCACGGGAGAGGGACCAGGGTCGGATTCCACCACCTGGATCACGGGATGGGCATAACGTCCGCGCAAGGCGACGAGCTGCACGAGGCGCAGCAGCCGGTCGCGGATTTCGGGGCGGTAGATCTTGGGCGCGACCACGCGGATCATCGTCACCCCCTCGCTGTCGACGCCGACGGCCGGAAGATCGTCAAGGCTGCGCAGCGTCTTGGTGGCGCCTTCCGCGAAGACGAGCTTCGTGGAAGCCGAGTCGACATCCGTCCAGAGCTCGTACGTGGCCTCGATGGTGCAGTCCGTCCGGTGGCGCTGGAAGGCTTCCAGGCGGATGATGTTCTGCCCCGCCCGTAGGAGGCCGGGCCGGATCGAGGCCGTCATGCGCTTGATGTCGCCGGACGACGAGATCGGCGTGTCGACGACGGATTCGCCGTTGATCGCGATCCTCAGGCGCGATCCCTCGGGCATCACCACGACGGCGTTCTTGTAGCCGAGCGCGATACTGGCGCCGCTCGATGCCTCGTCCTGAGTGAGGTGAAAGGTCCAGGATCTCGCATCCGTCTCTCCCTCGAGGCGGATCGTTTCGAAGGGGAGGACAGGACGCTCGATGCGGGCCGCGCCGCGTGCTGCCGGAGCCCTCGCCGCAGGTGCCGCAGCGGGGCGGGCGGGAGCCGGCTTGGTCTGTGCCGGGGGAGGTGTCGAGGGCGCGGCGTCGGGCTGACGCATATCGAAGGGTGCCGACGCCGGAGCCTGTTGCGCCGGCTCCTGCTGCTGGGCAGGCGCGGCGGCCGGAGACGAGCTCGGCGCGCCGGGCGATAGGCTGAAAGGCGCCTGCGCGACAGCGTCCCGCATGCCCAGCGCTTGGATGGCCAGCAGAGAGAAGATCAAGATCCGACGCACGAGATACCTCTACTTGACGGCCGGGGCCACGGACGGCGCCGGAGGATTTGAGGCGCCGATCTTCTGCAGGCCGAAGAAATAGGAGAGCCCGCGCCCCGTCTGGTAGAACGCCACCATGAAGAACCAAAGCGTGCCGCGGAGAACGCCGATGTCATGGTGCCTGTTCTTCTGGAACTCGCTCCACTGATCCGCATTGGCGAAGACGAGATCGGCAATCATCCGGCGATGCTCGGGCTTTTCGATCATGAAACGGCAGCCGAGCAGCAGGCCTGCGTTGTCCATGCCGACCTTGCGGATCTCCATCGGCAGATGCTGGACGGGAAGGCTGGAGAAGGGCTGGAACTCGAGCGTGCCCGAGGCGCCCTTCTTCAGCTTCGGCTCGGCGGAGGGCGGAACGTGAACCCTCGCGCCGCCGACCGAGACGTCCTTGAGGACCGCATCGATGACTTCGTCGCCCATGATGAAGCGGCAGGGCCGCTCGACGCGAACCCGATGACTCTGGCGCCGTGTGGCCCTCTCCGACACCACGCCCAGGGCGCAGCCTGCGATGATGAGATTGAGAACGTTCCAAGCGCCCGTCACAAGAGTGAGGTCCGCCTTGTAGGGCTCAGCCCAGACCCTGACGCCGGTGGCGATGACGCCAAGGATCAGGATGCCGAAGATGATGAAATATGGCGTCCCAAGCTCCGAGACGCGGCTTTCCGCCATGGTCTCGTTCTTCGACGTGACCTTGAAGGTGGGCTTGCTGGGATTGGCGATCACCGACAGGACGGCCGGCAGCAGGTAGATCGTCTGGATGTACTCGTAGAGGTCCGAAATCCACGGCCAGCGATAGCGGCCGTAGAGATAGTTCTGCATCATGAAGTTCACCATCATGTAGGTGAACGTGTAGGCGAAGAACTCGCCTCCCGATGCGGTGAAGATCTCGAGAGAGAAGAAGAGATAGCAGAGAGGCGAGACGAGAAAGCAGAAACGCGAAAATGGAAACAGCCAGAACATGCTGCTCGACATGTAGCACAGGCGCTGGGACAGCTTGAGCCCGCGCTTCAAGGGCGGGAACTTGTAGCGCAGGATCTGCATCATCCCCTGCGCCCATCGCGAGCGCTGGCCGATGAAGCTGGCGAAGCTGTCCGGCTGCAGGCCGGCGATCAGCGGCTTGTCCACGTAGACGCTCGACCAGCCGCGCGAATGGAGGTCGAGGGCGGTCTCGCAATCCTCCGTGATGCTGATGCCGCTGAACCCGTTGGTTTCCTGCAGGGCCTCGCGGCGGAGCACGGCTGCCGAGCCGCAGAAGAAGGTCGCATCCCACTTGTCCAGGCCGCGCTGGATGACGCCGTAGAACATCTCGTTCTCCGACGGCATGGTCTTGAACGTGCCGAGATTGCGCTCCAGAGGGTCCGGATTGATGAAGAAGTGCGGGGTCTGGACCAGAAACAGGCTCTTGTCCGTCGTGAAGTACCCCACCGTCTCCGTCAGGAAGCTGCGCGCAGGGGCATGATCGGCATCGAAGACAGCGATCAGATCGCCGGTCGAATGCTCGAGGCCGTTGTTGAGGTTGCCGGCCTTGGCATGCAGGTTGCGCGCTCTGGTCAGGTATTTCACGTCCATCGCAGCGCAGAGAGCCTGCAGTTCCGCGCGGCGTTCGCGCGCCTGATGGGCGGCGTTCGCGTTGCTCGCATTGCACTTCTCGTCCGTGCCGCCGTCGTCGAGCAGCCAGACCGTGACCTTGTCCGCAGGATAGGTCATGCCTTTCGCCGCCGCCATGGTCGTCGCCAGAAGGTCGATGTCCTCGTTGTAGCTCGGGATGAAGACGTCGACGGTCGGCAGGTTCTGCGGGTCGATCTGAGGCGCCTTGCGTGACTTCAGCGGGCTCGACACCACGAAGAGGCTGAGAAACAGCATCATCACGCTGTACATCTCGGCCAGGTAGAGCAGAAAGCCGGGAACGAAGCTCGCGACCTCGGTGATCGGCGGGATCGTGCTGGTGGTGCGCCAGAAGACGTAGCGCAGGACGATGGCGGTGCCGAGAGCCAGGGCGATCAGCCGCCAGATGCCTTGAGCGCGGAGGAACTTGAGAATGATCATGCAGGCCACGACGGTGAGGCCCGCAACGAAGTGCGCCTGGAGGCTGATCGGAAGAGCTACGACAGAGACGATCAGTACCGCCGCCACAGCCCAAAAGGTCACGATAAGACCCGCTCGCATCGTTTGTATTCTCGACTTGAAGGTTTGCGTGAGAGATTGCACGCTTAATTCAAGATCTAAGTCAGGTCTATTAATATATTCAGAGTGTTGCTTAAGCTTGTTGGCACAGCGTTAAGGACAACTCTATTATATGTAATAACATTCGGTGAATTAATCTTGGTTCTACTGCCCCGGGGGCGGCGGTACGACAGGGTATCCGGGCGGCGGCGCGGATTCCACTGGAACGGCGCTGGGCGGGGCAGCCGTGTCCTGGTCGATCGTGCGCCTGGGCACCGGAGCAGAGGCAGCCCGGCCTGATTCCTGGGAAAGGCTGCGTCGGCGAATCACGGGCGTGCTTTCCGTGCGGTCGCCGAGGCCAAGGGGGTACATGGGAGCATCCCTCTCACCGAAATGAGCCGGCGGCGACGGTGGGTCTCCATAGGGATTCCAGGATTCCTGGCGATAATAGGCCGCTATCGTATAGCCGTAGAACACGCGCAGCAGCTGATCCACGCTGGCATCCGCGTCGCACAGGCGCAGGCGGACCGAGATGACTCCCCCCGGCACGAGGATCGCGGGTTCGCTGGGCTCGATCCGCTGCCAGGCATAAAGGCAAAGGTCGCCCGCCGGCGAGCGCCCGGTGGCGAAGCCGAAGGGGCCGAATTTGTTCTGCACATAGACCAGCGACGTCTCCATCTCGACGCCCGGCATTCGTTCCTCCATCTCCCTCTGGAGCCGGTCAGGGGACAGGGAGGGCAGGGAGAGGGTCTCGGGGATCTCCATGCTGCCCGCCGTGTTGTCGAGCAGGCGGACATAGAATGCGTTCTGGCCTGCTGTCAGGGAGGCCGTCGAAAGGGCAATCTCCTGTGAGAGGCCGTTCTGGTATTGCTGCTGAAGGACCGCTACCACGGAGGGGCCGCCGGGCGGGGGGACGATGATCGCCCGCGTCGCCGGAACTTCCGACATGAGGCTCGCATAGCCCAGATCCGACCGGCCCGCGCAGCCCGCGACTGCCATCAGGACAGCTCCGGCCGCAAGGCAGTTCAACGCGGCGCGGAATCCGGCCAGTCCCCGGCGGACGGAATGGGGGTGGGAGGGGGACCGCGAAACGCTGAGGCTCATGTGATTCGGGGGCGGCGAAGCGGTCATGAAGAACTTTGATGATTCTGGAGCGAGCCGGTCAGCCGTATCGGGCTGCCACGCATGAGGGACGGGTCTTTCGCGGATAGGTCCATCCAACCGGATGGTTAATCAGCTATGAGCATTCATGGTTAACGAAGAGTAAGCATTGTTTCCAGAGCGGACTTCAATTCCTCTGTGAACGCCCCTCGTCTTGAACCCAGGCGGCAGAGGGCCTACAAGCAGCCGGAAACCTTCGGTGCCCTGGCCCGGGGTGAGCCGGGACCCACTCCACCTTCATTGCTTGACCTGTTCCTCCGGGACGGGCTGTTTTTCCAATCCTGGCCCGATGGCCCGGCTCGAAAGCTATTCACCATGAAGTCCCACTTCCTGCGCAACGCGCTGGTTCTCGGCATGCTCTCCGCGGTCGGGCCCTTCGCCATCGACATGTATCTTCCGTCGTTCCCGGCCATCGCCCGCGAATTCCAGGTCGATGTCAGTGCCGTGCAGATGAGCCTCATGAGCTTCTTCCTGGCGGTTGCGGTCTGCCAGATAGCCTATGGGCCGCTCTCCGACCGGTTCGGCCGCAAGCCGCCGCTCTATTTCGGGCTGGGCCTGTTCGCCCTGGCAAGCATCGGGTGCAGCTTTGCGCCCAATGTGGAGACGCTCATCGCCTTCCGCTTTCTGCAGGGCGTCGGTTCCTGCGCCGCCATGGTGATTCCCCGCGCCATCATTCGCGATCTGCATACCGGCCACGAGGCCGCCCGGCTGATGGCAACGACGATGCTGGTCTTCAGCGTTTCGCCCATCCTCGCGCCCCTGGCCGGCAGTACCCTGACGGTGTTCTTCACCTGGCGGGCGATCTTCTGGGCGATCGCGGCAATCGGCCTCGCAGGGCTCGCCGTCGTCCTCTTCCTCCTGCCGGAAACCCACAAGCCGGACGCGGACCGCAATGGCATCGCGCATGCCTTCTCCACCTACAGGAGCCTGTTGAAGGAGCGGCGCTTCCTGGGGCTCGCCTTCATCGGCGGGTTCAGCCAGGCGAGCTTCTTTGCCTATCTTGCCGGCTCATCCGTCATCTTCATCGAGCATTTCGGCCTGACTCCTTCGGCCTACAGCCTGGTCTTCGCGTCGAACGCCATTGCGTTCATCGGCAGCGCGCAGTTCAACAGCGTCTTCATGCGCCGCTTCGGGGCCGAGCGGGTGGTGAGAACCGCGATCTCAGTCTTTGCCGCTCTGGTGATCCTGCTGTTCGTGCTCACGGTGTTCGGGGTCGACAACGCCTATGTCCTCTGGGGACTGCTCTTCCTGTCGTTCGGCTGCCTCGGCTACGTCATTCCCTCGACGGCGGTGCTCGCGCTCGACGAGCATGGGCCGGTGGCCGGGACCGCCTCGGCGCTCATGGGCACCTTGCAGCTCAGCACGGGCGCGGCGGTCATTGTCCTGGTCAGCGCCTTCTACAACGGCACGCCCCTTTCGATGGTCAGCGCCATCGTGGCCTGCGGGATCGTGGCGTTCATCTTGAGCTTCCGCATCATGAAGCCGAATCGGGCCTATCCCTGACGGTCTCGTCCAGGATCCAGTCGCGGAAGGAGCGAAGCAGCGGCGTTTCCGCCTTGTGCTCGGGATAGACGAGGTAGTAGGCGCCGCCGCTGACGAGGGTGTTGGGGAACAGGATCTCAAGACGACCGGACGCCAGCTCGTCGGCGATCAGGAAGTGCGGAATGAGCGCGGCGCCGAGGCCCGCCGCCGCCGCCTGGGCCACCATGGCGAACTGCTCGAAGCGCGGGCCGCGCAGGGGATTGCCGACTGACACGCCGACGCTGGCGAACCACTCGGCCCAGGCCGTCGGGCGAGTGCTTTGCTGCAGCAGGGTGGCGCGGGCGAGGTCCTGGGGAGAGAGAAGCTTCTCCCGCTCCCGGTAGGCCGGACTGCAGACAGGCACCGCTTCCTCCGTTCGCAGCAACTCGCAGACGGCGCCTGGCCAATGCGGCTCGCCGAAATGGATGGCCGCATCGAAGGGATCGGCGGCGAAGTCGAAGGGCACGAGGCGCACGCCGAAATTGACGGTTGCGCCGGGGTGCCGGGCGAAGAAGCCCGGGATGCGGGGGATCAGCCAGCGGGTGCCGAAGGTCGGCAGGGTGGCGAGGTTCAGGACCCCGCTCGTGCCGGAGAGCGCAATGGCCTGGTGAGTGGCGTCGGAGAGCTCGGAGAGAGTGCTGCGCACCTGGGAGGCGTACATGCGCCCCACATCGGTGAGCACGACCCGCTGCCGGGAGCGGCTGAACAGGGACACCCCGAGGGAGTCCTCGAGCTGCTGGATCTGCCGCGACACGGCGCTCTGGGTCAGGTTCAGCTCCTCCGCGGCTCTCGATACGCTGCCATGACGGGCTGTGGCTTCGAAGGCCAGGAGGTTGCCCACATTGGGCAGGAAGCCGCGGCGAAACACAAGTTCATTCCAATTGAGAATAACGTGCTGCGAAGATGTCGATTTACATTTCCCCTGTCCAGCGCGATTTTGCCGCTCAATTTCATAGCTTTGGTCAGCCTTGGCGGCTGACCGCGCACTCACTGGGAAGGATGATCGTCATGGCCGGAGCTCAGGAATACGCGAAGTTCACGTGGGATGACCCGCTTCTCCTCGATGATCTTCTCACCGACGACGAGCGCATGATCCGCGATACCGCCCGCGCTTATGCCCAGGACAAGCTCCAGCCGCGCGTCATCGAGGCCTATCGCGAGGAGAAGACCGATCGCGCCATCTTCAACGAGATGGGCGAGCTGGGCCTTCTCGGCGTCACCCTGCCGGAAGACTATGGCTGTGCAGGCGCTTCCTACGTGGCCTATGGTCTCGTGGCGCGCGAGGTGGAGCGGGTCGATTCCGGCTACCGCTCCATGATGAGCGTGCAGTCCTCCCTCGTCATGTACCCGATCTATGCCTATGGCTCGGAGGAGCAGCGCCGGAAATACCTGCCGAAGCTCGCTTCGGGCGAGTTCGTGGGCTGCTTCGGCCTGACCGAGCCGGATGCAGGCTCCGATCCGGCCGGCATGAAGACCCGCGCCGTGAAGACCGATGGCGGCTATCGCCTCATCGGTTCCAAGATGTGGATCTCCAACTCCCCCATCGCGGATGTCTTCGTGGTCTGGGCGAAGTCCGAGGCCCATGACAACCAGATCCGCGGCTTCGTGCTGGAGAAGGGCATGAAGGGTCTCTCCGCGCCCAAGATCGGCGGCAAGCTTTCGCTCCGCGCCTCGATCACCGGCGAGATCGTCATGGACAATGTCGAGGTGGGCGAGGATGCTCTGCTCCCCAACGTGTCCGGCCTGAAGGGCCCCTTCGGGTGCCTCAACCGGGCGCGCTACGGCATTTCCTGGGGCTCCATGGGGGCCGCGGAAGATTGCTGGCACCGGGCGCGCCAGTACACGCTCGACCGCAAGCAGTTCGACCGGCCGCTCGCCGCGACCCAGCTCGTGCAGAAGAAGCTCGCCGACATGATGACCGAGATCACCCTCGGCCTCCATGCCTCGCTTCGCGTGGGGCGCCTTTTCGACGAGGGGCGCGTGGCGCCGGAGATGATCTCGCTGGTCAAGCGCAACAATTGCGGCAAGGCGCTCGATATCGCCCGCCAGGCCCGTGACATGCATGGCGGTAATGGTATCCAAGAGGAATATCATGTCATGCGCCATGCCCAGAACCTGGAAACCGTGAACACCTATGAGGGCACGCACGATGTGCACGCCCTTATTCTGGGCCGCGCTCAGACGGGCCTGCAGGCATTCTTCTGAGAGAGGATTGGTAGCTCATGTCAGTTCGGATCACCTTGGCGGGCGCGACCGGCTGGGTCGGCAAGGCTCTCGTGGCGGCGATCGCCGCCGCTGACGATCTCGTGCTCGCGGGCGCGGTCAGCCGCAGCGCGGCCGGCCAGGATGTCGGCGAGGCCGCAGGGCTTCCCCGCCTCGGTGTTCCGGTCAGCGCCACGCTGGAAGAGGCCCTTCAGGCGCCGTCCGACGTGGTGATCGACTATACCAAGCCCGGCGCGGTCAAGGCTCATGTCCTGACCGCGCTGGCCCAGAGGCGGCACGTGGTCATCGGCACGTCCGGGCTCTCCGCCGAAGATTATGCCGAGATCGACCGGCAGGCGCTCAAGGCCGAGCGCGGCGTGCTCGCGGCCGGCAATTTCTCGATCACGGCGACGCTTTTGCGCCGCTTCGCCCTGGAGGCCGTCCTCTACGTGCCGGACGTCGAGATCATCGACTATGCCTCCGCCAAGAAGCCCGATACGCCCTCCGGGACGGCCCGCGAGCTGGCCGAGCTGCTCAGCCAGGTGCGCCAGCCCGCGACGTCGAAGCCGGTCGGCGAGCTGACCGGCGTGACGGAAACGCGCGGCGGCTCCCTCGGTGCGAAGGAACCCGTGCAGGTGCATTCCCTGCGCATGCCGTCCTTCGTCCTGTCCTGCGAGGCCGTGTTCGGGGCGGACAACGAGCGTCTCGTGATCCGCCACGACGCGGGCTCCTCGGCCGCCCCCTATGTCGCCGGCACGCTGCTGGCAGCCCGCCGCGTTCCGTCCTTCATCGGATTGAAGCGCGGCCTCGACGCCGTGATGGAATAGGAAGATCCGGCTTGCTGGTTGGTTTCAAGGGAGGCGTGGACATGATCAAGATTGCCCAGCCTGCCTTTGAAAGGGCGAGTTCTTCAAGCTGTTTTTCAAGTATGCAGAAACTCTTGCTAGGACTGATGTTGTTCTGCTCCTTGGCAGGTAGTGTAATCCCTCTCTGGACTGTCGCCCGTGCTGATGACTTTCCAACTCGACAGGCAATGCCGTTTGACTGGTTGCCCTGGAAAAGTCCGCTGCCGAATGTGGAGCTATCCATTCTCCCGATCAGCCCTAGCCATTGGCAGAGTGAGGCGTTTCGGTATGAGCCAAAGATTCGAGAAATGGCTTATGTCGCGACACTGGCAGTCTGCTGGCCTGATGCAAAGGTGTGTCCAGGGTCGGACGAATTGTTCTGTCAAGTCGTGACAACTGGCGTCCCAGAGATTGTCAAAGGCCGTCAAATCCTTGTCGCGAAGCAGGTGAAAACTGAAGAATGCCTTCGCCGTGAACAGCTGTCCCGCTTTGAGGGAAGCATGCATGACACGATCACTTACCGATCGGGCAGCCCACACGATCCGGGCATTCACCGCTGGAGTATACAACCTTGATAGAACAGAAGAGCAGCCCTCTCGAAGGCCTCAAAGTCCTCGAACTCGCGCGCATTCTCGCGGGGCCCTGGGTCGGCCAGCTTCTGGCCGATCTCGGTGCCGATGTGGTGAAGGTGGAGCGGCCCGGCGCCGGTGACGACACGCGCGGCTGGGGGCCGCCCTTCATCGAGGGGGCGGAGGGCGACAATCTTTCAGCCGCCTATTTCCATTCCTGCAATCGCGGCAAGCGCTCCATCGCGGTCGATTTCGAAACGCCCGAGGGGCAGAATCTCGTGCGCAGGCTCGCCTCCCATGCGGACGTGGTGATCGAGAACTTCAAGGTCGGCGGCCTGAAGAAGTACGGCCTCGACTACGAGGGCCTGAAAGCCGTCAATCCACGTCTGGTCTATTGCTCGATCACGGGATTCGGGCAGGATGGCCCCTATGCGTCCCGGGCCGGCTACGATTTCATGATCCAGGGCCTGGGCGGCATCATGGACCTGACCGGAGACCCGGACGGAGAGCCGCAGAAGATCGGCGTCGCCTATGTGGACATCTTCACGGGCGTCTATTCCGTCGTCGGCATCCTGGCCGCCCTTCGCCGCCGGGACCAGACGGGCGAGGGGGCGCATCTCGACATGGCGCTCCTCGATGTGCAGACGAGCGTGCTGGCCAACCAGGCCATGAACTACCTGGCGTCCGGGAAGTCCCCCCGGCGCATGGGCAATGCCCATCCCAACATCGTGCCCTACCAGGTGTTTTCGGTGGCGGACGGCCATGTGATCGTGGCCGTGGGCAATGACGGGCAGTTCGCCCGCTTCGTTTCCGTCCTGGGACGGCCCGAACTGGCCCAGGACCCGCGCTTCAGCACCAATGCGGGACGGGTCGGGCATCGGGCCGAGCTCGTGCCCCTCCTTGCGGAGCTGACCGTCAAGTTCACCCGCGAGGACCTCCTGTCGGCCCTGGAAGGGCAGGGCGTCCCGGCCGGTCCCATCAACACGGTGGCCGACGTCTTCGCCGATCCGCAGGTCGTCGCCCGCCGCATGAGGATCGATCTGCCCTCCGAGGCCGCCAGAGGCGGGGCCATCCCGTCGGTCCGCTCGCCCATCGTGATGGACGGGCAGCCGATGGCGGCCGACCGGCCTTCGCCGCGTCTCGGCGAGCATACGGATGAGGTCCTGGGCGATCCGGCCTGGATCGCCTGAGCTGAGCCTCTACTCGGCGATGCCCTTGCTGACGAGGCGCTCGATCGCTTTCACGATCCGCTCGCGATCCTCGTCCGAGAACGGGCTGAGATTGTGCATCTCGAGATTGCTGAGGCCCTCGGTGGCGAGCCAGCCCAGCAGGGCGGCATCCAGATCGTCCGAACTGGCCTTCAGCTGCGCCAGCGTGGCGCTGATCACCTGACGGACCGGGTCGAGGAGGCCCGGGTTCTCGGCCGTGGCCACCATCATGCCGGTGGCGAATTCCTGCATCTTGCCGCCGCAGCAGATATCGAGCAGCGTCTTCGTGACGATGCGGGCCTCCAGGTTCGGCCCCGGTTCGGTTTTCTCCCTCAGGGCCTCCTTCTCGGAGGTGACCTGGTCGATCATGCGCTGAATCATGCCCTGCAAAAGGGCGTCCTTCGTGGGAAAATTGTAAAGGAGCCCGCCCTTGCTGAGGCCGGCCCTTTCCGCAACGGCGTCCAGGGTCAGTCGTCCGGCGCCGATCTCGCCGACGAGTTCTGCGGCCGCATCAAGAATTTTTTCTCGGGAGCTCTTGCGGCCTCTGGTACAGGGAAACAGCATCTACATCTCTTGTTTCGTGCGTCGCCGCACCTCTTGATTCATGCGTTACCGCACTTGCAACTAAACCGTCCAGACGGTATATAAATTCCCTCTCATGGCCTTGGCGTCAAGGTAAAGTTACGCTATTGCCGCACCCACCATAGTCGTACTGGGCTTAAGGAATGAGCCCTAACTCTCGGAAAAAGCCTATGAAACGGCGGATCGTAGTCGCTCTTGTCTTCATCCTTGCAATCGGACTTTGCGCCGGCCTGGTCTGGTTCAACTTTTTCCGCGACAAGATGATCACCCAGTTCTTCGCCAACATGCAGCCGCCGCCGCAGACGATTTCGGCCGCCAAGGTCGAGGCGAAGACCTGGACGCCGAGCATCGGCGCCATCGGCACGGCCAAGGCCGCCAGCGGTGTCGAGCTTGCCTTCGAAACGGCCGGCATCGTCAGCGAGATCAAGTTCAAGGCGAACCAGAACATCCGCCAGGGCGAAGTTCTCGTCCAGCTCGACGACACCGTCGAGCGCGCCGATATCCAGGATGTCCAGGCCAACGTGAAGACAGCCGAGAGCAACTTCGAACGGGCCAAGGCCCTGTCGGCGCGCGGCTACGGCACGGAGGCCAATCTCGACCAGGCGAGCGCCTTGCTCGCTGCGGCGCGCTCCCGACTCGCGCGTCTGCAGGCGACGATCGAGCAGAAGGCCCTGAAGGCGCCGTTCTCCGGCGTGATCGGCATTCCGCGCGTGGATGTCGGACAGTACCTGCAGCCCGGAACGGTCATTGCGAGCTTCCAGGACCTGTCTTCGATGAAGGTCGACTTCACGGTTCCGGAGCAACGGGCCGCCGAGGTCAAGCTCGGCCAGGAGGTTCGCATCGGGAACACGGAGGGAGACCTCCCGTTCAAGGGCCACGTCATCGGCAAGGATCCGCGCGTCGATCCTAAGACACGCCTCGTCGCGGTTCAGGCCCTCGTCGAGGACAACAAGGACGGCACCATTCTTCCGGGTCAGTTCCTCCACGTGGAAGTGATCCTGCCGGAGCAGCCCAATGTCATGATCGTGCCGCAGACGGCCGTTATCGCCAGCCTCTACGGCGATTACGTCTACACGATCGACGAGGAGCAGCGGGACGGCAACACGGTCCAGATCGCCAAGCAGGTCTTCGTGAAGACCGGCCGCCGTCGCGGCGGCGCTCTCGAGATCGTCTCCGGCCTGAACCCGGGCCAGCAGGTGGTCGCCTCCGGGCAGAACAAGCTGCAATCCGGCGCGGTCGTCAAGATCGACAACACCATTGACGTGACGAAGCTCGACGGGTCGAAGCTCGCGAGTGGGCAATAGGCACAAGCCATGAGTTTCACCGAACTTTTCATTCGCCGCCCCGTCCTGTCGATGGTGGTGAGCCTCCTGATCCTGCTGCTCGGCGCGCAGGGGCTGATGAGCCTGCAGGTGCGTCAGTATCCTGAGATCGAGGAAACCACGATCACGATCACGACGACCTATACGGGCGCCAGCGCGGATCTGATCCAGGGTTTCATCAGCACCCCCATCGCGAAATCCGTATCGAGCGCGGAAGGCGTCGACTACGTGACGACGCAGAGCCGGCTCGGCATCAGCACGGTGTCCGTGCGCATGCGCCTGAACACCGATCCGAACGCGGCGCTCACCGAAGTGACCGCGAAGGTGCAGCAGGTCCGCGCGCAGCTTCCCTCCGAGGCCGAGGATCCGGTGATCATGAAGGGCACGGGCCAGAGCTTCGCCCTCATGTACATCACCTTCGGCAGCACGGAGATGAATCCGGAGCAGGTCTCCGAGTTCCTAACCCGCGTGGTGCAGCCGCGCTTCGCGACGCTCGACGGCGTCGGCAATGCCGAGATCCTCGGCGGGCGCGACTTCTCCATGCGTGTATGGCTCGATCCCGTGCGGCTGGCCGCACGCGGCGTGACGGCCGGGGACGTCGTCCAGGCGATCAACGCCAACAACTTCCTCGCCGCGCCCGGAAAGACGCAGAGCGAGTACGTGGCCTACATGCTCGACATGCAGACCACCCTGCAGACGCCCGAGACTTTCGGCATGCTGCCGATCCGGTCCAACGGCGACCAGGTCGTGCGCCTGCGCGACGTGGCCGATGTGGCGCTCGGTCCGAAGAGCACCGACACCATCGTCAGCTTCAACGGCAGCCAGGGCACCTTCATCGGCATCACGCCGACGCCGTCGGCCAACCCGCTGTCCGTCGCGGCCGAAGTCACCAAGGCGATCGATTCGATCCGGCCGACCCTGCCGAAGGGCATGACCGTCGAGATCGTCTACGATGCGTCGAACTTCATCTCGGCTTCGATCGAGGAGGTGTTCAAGACCATCGGCGAAGCGGCGCTTATCGTCGTGGTGGTGATCCTTCTGTTCCTGGGCTCCTTCCGTTCGGTGCTGATCCCCATCGTGACGATCCCGCTCTCGCTCATCGGCGTGTGCTTCTTCCTCTACGCCCTGGGCTATTCGATCAACCTCCTGACCCTGCTGGCCATGGTGCTTGCCATCGGTCTCGTGGTCGACGACGCCATCGTGGTGCTGGAGAACATCCATCGCCACATCGAGGAGGGATTGAAGCCCGTCGACGCGGCCATCGTCGGCATGAAGGAGATCTTTCTCCCCATCGTGTCGATGACGGTCACGCTGGCGGCCGTGTATGCGCCGATCGGGTTCACGCAGGGGCTGACGGGCTCGCTCTTCCGCGAGTTCGCGTTCACGCTCGCGGGCGCCGTGATCATCTCCGGCATCGTCGCCGTGACGCTGTCGCCGATGATGTCCTCGAAGCTGCTGAAGGCGCATGGCGGCCAAGGGCGGTTCGCCGCCTTCGTGGACCGCACCTTCACGGGACTCGAGAAATGGTATGCGCGGCGCCTGAAGGGCTCGCTGGATTACCGCGGCGTGACCCTCGTCATCGTCGCCGTCCTGCTCGGCACCACGGCCTTCCTGTTCACCAAGACCTCCTCCGAGCTCGCGCCGGAAGAGGATCAGGGCGCCTATCTCGGCATCATCAATGTGCCGAAATACGCGACCGCGGATTACACCCAGGCCTTCTCAAAGCAGTTCACCAATGCAGGAGAGAAGATCCCCGAGATCGACGACAGCTTCCTCATCGTCGGCATCGACGGCGGCGGCGGCGGCTTCTTCGGCTTCAAGCTGAAGGAGTGGAGCGAGCGCGAGAAGAAGGGCGCACAGACCAAGCAGGAGATCCAGAGCCTGCTGGACCAGAATGCCGGCGTGCAGGCCTTCGCCTTCGCGCCTCCGTCCCTGCCGGGCGGCGGTGACGGCCTTCCGATCCAGTATGTGCTGCGGACCATCGGCGACTCGTCCCAGGCCTATGAGGTGGCCGAGGAGATCCGCAAGCGTGCGATGAAGTCCGGCAAGTTCATCGTGGTTCAGAACTCGATCTCCTACGAGACCCCGCGGGCCCGCATCACGGTGGACCGCGACCGTGCCGCCGCTCTCGGCGTGCCGGTCTCCGAGATCGGCAACACGCTCGGCGCCCTCGTGGGCGGCGCGCCGATCTCGAAGTTCGACCGCGACAGCCGGAGCTACGACGTGGTCAGCCAGGTCCGGCAGGAGGACCGCCTGAATCCCGAGCGCCTGGCCGAGTACTATGTCCGGGCATCCGACGGATCCATGGTGCCGCTCTCCGCGCTGGTGACCATCAAGACCGATGCGGCTCCGGCCAGTATCGAGCAGTTCAACCAGCTCAACTCGGCGACCGTTTCGGCGCTGCCGCTGCCGGGCGTGACCACGTCGGAAGGACTGGCGACGCTGCGGTCCATCGGGCAGGAGGTCATGCCCCAGGGCTTCTACGAGGATTATGCCGGCCAGTCGCGCCTGGAGATCCAGGAGGGGAGCTCGATCTTCCTCGCCTTCGGCCTCGCGGTCATCGTGATCTATCTGGTGCTGGCGGCGCAGTTCGAGAGCTTCCGCGATCCGTTCATCATCATGATGTCGGTACCGCTCTCCATGTTCGGCGCCATGATCTTCCTGAACCTCGGGCTCGCGACCCTGAACATCTACACGCAGGTCGGCTTGATCACCCTCGTGGGACTGATCACCAAGCACGGCATCCTGATGGTGGAGTTCGCCAACGAGCAGAAGGAGAAGCACGGCGTCAGCAGGCGTGAGGCCATCGAGGAGGCGGCGCGCGTGCGCCTTCGCCCGATCCTCATGACCACGGCCGCCATGGTGCTCGGCGTCGCGCCGCTGCTCTATGCCAGCGGCGCGGGTGCCGCGGCCCGCTTCTCCATGGGTCTCGTGATCGCGTCGGGCATGTCGATCGGCACGATCTTCACGCTCTTCGTGGTGCCGATGTTCTACACCTTCATCTCCAAGGAGACGGTGCGGGTCGGCCGGACGGAGGAGAAGCACCCCCATCGCCAGGCCCTTGCGGCGGAATGATGAAGAAAAGGCCGGGCAATGCCCGGCCTTTTAAGTTCCAGGTCTCGAAAGGCAGGGGCAATCATCGCCTCTGCCTTTTTGCTTACTGAGCGATCTCGCCTTCGACTTCCATGAAGGGAGACACGGACTTGAAGCCGGCCTGCTCGGCGGCCTTCTTCACGGCCTCCGCGACCTCGGTCGAGTGAACCTCGATGGTCTCGCCCGTCTTGGAATCGACGAACATGATCTTCATCGCGTTCACGTCCGGCTGGCCGTGGGAGATGACGTAGGAGTTCTGCGTCGCCAGGCGATGGACGAGACCGGCGTCGCGCAGGAAGTCGAGCGCGCGATAGATCGTCACCGGGGCAAGACGCTTCTTCTCGCTGCTGAGACGGTCGACCAGATCGTATGCGCCGACCGGACCGCCGCTCTGGACCAGCTCGCGATAGACGCGCTCGCGAATCGGCGTGAGCCTGAGATTGTTCTGGCGGCACAGATCGTCTGCACGGCGGAGGAGGTTCTCCTCTTCTTCTTTCCTGAGGGCCTTGGTGCTCATGAGCCACACTCCTGTTATTACGGAACCTATATATTCATATAGGTAAAATGCGAATCTGACAATGTGCTATCGTTACTGACGATGCTTGCAGCTGTGCATATTCCGCAAAGGAATTTGGCGTCTATTCACAGAAGAGGTGAGAAACGGTCCTATACGTTACGTAGTAACGTATCAAAAAGCTGAATTCAGGAGCGCGAACTTACTTCGCGCAGGATTCGCAGACGCCGCGAATCTCCACGGTCACCTTCTTGGTGCAGAAGGCATGGTCGTCGCCCCAATGGGACAGGCGCTCGCTGATATGCGGATCCGTGAACTCCTTCACGAGGCCGCAGCTTTCGCAGATGGCGAAGGCCGCCATGTCGTGCTCGTGGTGGGGATGCTTGCAGGCCACATAGGCGTTGAGGCTCTCGAGGCGATGGGCGAGGCCCTTCTCGATCAGCTTGTCCAGCGAGCGGTACACGGTCGGCGGCGTCACCGCCCCCTTGGCGCGCATCTTGTCGAGCACCTCGTAGGCCGAGAGCGGATTCTGGGCGGAGCACAGAATCCGGTGGACCCGCTTCTGGGTGTCGTTCAGGTCCTCGAGGCCATGGTGGTGATGCGTGGCTGCCATCTTGAAATCGTCAAATCCGCGTTTGGGCTGATCAGCCTATACGTCATGATTGTGCAGGCGATTTCAAGAGAGGCGAACGGGGACCGGTCTGCCGGGCACTCCAGCTGCCCGGTTCCCCATGCCATGGGTCAGAGATCGACCCAGGCCGCCTTGCGTTGCGACGAACGGACCGCGGCCTCGATGAAGCGCACGCCGCGCACGCCGTGCTCGACGGTCGGCACCTGGAGCGAGAGAGGGTTGGGCTCGCGCTTCTCGATCCGCGCCGTGATCTGCTCGGCCACATCCGTGTAGAGCTGGGCGAAGCCCTCGAGATAGCCTTCCGGATGGCCGCCCGGGATGCGCGAGGCCGCGCGCGAGACCTCGTCGGCGCCATAGCCGTTGCGGCGGATGGTGCGCGGCGGCTCGCCGAGGGGCGAGTAGGTGAGGTAGTTCGGGTTCTCCTGATGCCATTCGAGGCCCGCCTTCTCGCCGTAGATCCGGATGCTAAGGCCGTTCTCGAGCCCGGCCGCCACTTGGCTGCACCAGAGCATGCCCTTGGCGCCGGATGCGAAGCGCAGCATCATATGCGCATTGTCGTCGAGCCTGCGACCTTCCACGAAGGTGTGCAGCTCCGCCGACAGGGACGCGACCTCGTCGCCGACGATGAACTCGGCGAGGTTGAAGGCATGGGTGCCGATATCCCCGACGGCGCCCGCGGGGCCCGAGCGGGCGGGATCCGTGCGCCATTCCGCCTGCTTGCTGCCCGTTTCCTCCATGCGGGTGGCAAGCCAGTCCTGCGCGTATTCCACCTGCACGACCCGGATGGCGCCGAGCTCGCCCGCCTGCACCATGGCACGCGCCTGCCGCACGAGCGGATAGCCCGTGTAATTGTGCGTGACCGCGAAGATGAGGCCGGATTCGCGCGCGAGCTTGGCGAGCTGGTCCGCCTCGCGCCGCGTCGTCGTCAGCGGCTTGTCGCAGATCACATGGATGCCGGCCTTCAGGAAGGCGCGGGCCGCTACCGCGTGGGCGTGATTCGGCGTCACGATGGCGACGGCGTCGATGCCGTCCTTCAGCCGCCGCTCGCGGCGGGCCATCTCATCGAAGTCGCCATAGATGCGGTCGGGCTTGAGGAGCAGGTCCTGGCCGGAGGCCCTGGCCCGCTCCGGATCGGACGAGAGGGCGCCCGCCACCAGCTCCCAGCGGTCGTCGAGGCGGGCGGCGATGCGGTGCACGGCGCCGATGAAGGCGCCGCGCCCGCCGCCGACCATGCCGAGGCGGAGGCGGCGGTTCAGCTTCTGGTCAGGAGATCCTGCAATCGTCATGTGTTTGCCCCCTTCACGTTCAGGCTGCATCGATGCCGAGCATCCGGCGGTTGGCGGCCTCGTCCGTTCCGCCGGCGGCGAAATCGTCGAAGGCCTTTTCCGTGACGCGGATGATATGCGCCTTGATGAACTCGGCACCTTCCCGCGCCCCGTCCTCCGGATGCTTCAGCGCGCATTCCCATTCCAGCACGGCCCAGGAATCGTAGTCGTACTGCGCGAGCTTGGAGAAGATGGCGTTGAAATCCACCTGCCCGTCGCCGAGCGAGCGGAAGCGGCCGGCGCGGTTGATCCAGCTCTCGTAGCCGCCATAGACGCCGATGCGTCCGGACGGGTTGAATTCCGCGTCCTTGGCGTGGAAGGCCTTGATGCGCTCGTGATAGAGATCGATGAAGGCCACGTAGTCGAGCTGCTGCAGCAGGAAATGGCTCGGGTCGTAATTGATGCAGGCGCGCCGATGCTCGCCGACCGCATCCACGAAGCGCTCGAAGGTGGCGCCGTCGTGAATGTCCTCGCCCGGATGGATCTCGTAGCAGACATCGCAGCCTGCATCCTCATAGGCGTCGAGGATCGGCTTCCAGCGGCGGCCCAGCTCCTCGAAGGCCGTCTCGACGAGACCGGCGGGACGCTGCGGCCAGGGATACATGAAGGGCCAGGCCAGGGCGCCCGAGAAGGTGACGCTGGCATTCAGGCCCAGGCGCTTCGAGGCTTTCGCCGCCATGAGCATCTGGTTGACGGCCCATTCCTGCCTGGCCTTCGGATTGTTGCGCACCTCGGGCGCCGCAAACCCGTCGAAGGCCTCGTCATAGGCCGGATGAACCGCGACGAGCTGGCCCTGCAGGTGCGTGGAGAGCTCCGTGATCTCCATGCCGTGCGAGCGCACGATGCCGGCGATCTCGTCGGCATAGGCGTCCGATTCCGCAGCCTTCTTGAGGTCGAAGAGGCGCGGGTCCCAGGTGGGAATCTGCACGCCCTTGTAGCCGAGGGAGGCGGCCCAACGGCAGATCGCGTCGAGCGAGTTGAACGGAGCCTCGTCGCCTGCGAACTGCGCAAGGAAAAGGCCAGGACCCTTCATGGTCTTCATGGATGAACTCCCGAGGTGGCGTGAGTGAAGGCAGTGATCGGCAAGGGGAAGCCGCCGAAGGTCGAGCAGCTTGCCGTTGCCCCGTCCCTCCCAGGTGAGAGAGACGGGAGCCACGTCGTTCGACTAGAACGGCGAGTCGGGGAAGTAGTGTTCCTTGGCATTGTCCTTCGTGATCAGCTGGGCATTGAGCACGTAGGTGCCGCGCATGGGGGCATTGGTGTAGAAATGCGCCGCGGTAACCCCCATGGCGGTGGAGATCATCGACGGCGGGTAGGACACGTCGGCCGGGATCATCTTGTCGCCGTCCATCACCTTCTTGATCATGTCCTTCATGCCGGCGCCGCCGAGGACGAACTTGATGTCCTCGCGCTTGGCCTGGCGGATCGCCTCCATGACGCCGAGCGCCATGTCGTCGTCCGAGGCCCAGACCGCGTCGATCTTCGGGTGCTTGGACAGGAAGTCCTGCATCACCTTGAAGGCGTCGTCCCGGTTCCAGTTGGCATATTGCTTGTCGATCACCTTCACGCCCGAGCCCTCGAGAGCCTTCTCGAAGTTCGTCACGCGTTCCTCGTCGATCACGGTCGGAATGCCGCGGAAGACGACCACGTTGCCCTGCTTCAGGTTGTCCACGAAGTACTTGCCGGCGACGCGGCCGAACTCCGGGTTGTTGCCGGCGACGTAGATGTCCTGGATCGACGGATCCTTGAGGCCGCGGTCGACGACCGTCACGAAGGTGCCGCGCTTCTTGACCTCCCGGACGGGATTCGTGAGCTCATCCGAGTTGAAGGGCAGGACCACGAGGGCGTCGATCTTCTGCGAGGTCAGGTCGTCGAGGGCGTTCGCCTGAGAGGCGCCGTCAGGCGAGGTCTTCACGATGACCTTGAGGCCCGGATAACCCTTCTCGAGCTGCTTGGCCGTCTCCTGCGCATGATAGACGACGCCGCCGGTCCAGCCGTGGGTCGCGGCCGGAATCGAGACGCCGATCGTCACATTCTTCTGCTGCGCCATCGCGCCGAAGGCGACGCCGGCCGTGAGGCCCGCCGCCAGTGCGATTTTCAGTGCCGTTGCTTTCATTTCATTCCTCCCTGGAGAGCTGGTTTGGGGCCTTTGTCCCTATCCCGGCAGGCCCGCGCCGGTTTCATCGCCCGCGGTGGACTGACCGCTGCACGAGCATGGCGATAATGATGATGGCGCCTTGCACCGCGCCCACGAGAAACTCGGAGACGAAGTTCGACAGCACCATGATGTTGGCGACGAGTTCGAGAATCACGGCGCCGATCACCGTTCCCCAGATACGGCCGACGCCGCCCTTGAGCGCCGTGCCGCCGATGACGACGGCCGTGATGGCCTGCAATTCCCACAAAAGGCCCGTGGTCGGCGTGGCCGAGCCAAGGCGCGGCACATAGATCAGCACGGCGATGCCGACGCAGATGCCCTGGATGACATAGGTGAGCGTGCGCACGCGCCAGATCGGCACGCCCGAATAGCGGGCGACGTCCTCGTTGGAGCCGAGCGCGACCACATGCCGGCCGAAGGATGTGCGGTAGAGGATCAGCGCACCGATGGCGGCCACCACGAGGAATGCGATGATCGGAATCGGAATGCCGAGAATGCTGTCGAAGTAGACCGGCCGGTAGAGTTCGCGCAGCTCGAAATTGCGCATGGTGATGGTGCCGCCGGCCGCGAGCCACACGACGAGCGAGCGGAAGATGCCCATGGTGCCCAGCGTCACGATGAAGGGCTCGATGCGCCCGAAGGTGACGATGAGACCGTTCGCCAGTCCGCAGGTCGCGCTCAGCGCAATGGCGGCGAGCATGCCGAGCGCGAGCGTGCCCACATCCCCGCCGCCGAGGTTGTTCAAGGTCAGGATCATGACCCCGGCCGTCAGCGCCGCCATGGAACCGACCGAGAGGTCGAGCCCCCCACCGGCGATCACGAAGGTCGCGCCGACAGCGATGATGGCGATGAAGGCCGAGCGCGTCACCACGTTGAGCAGGTTCGACGCGGTCAGGAAATCCGGGTTGATCAGCGTGCCCGCGATGATGAGCGCGACCAGCGCGATGAACGGAGAGAGGGCCCGCATGTCGATGTTGAACCGGCGCTTTTCAGCGCTCGAACGAAGCACGGTTTCGGTCATGCGTGGCCTGCGGCGATTTCCGCCGCCCTTTCCTCATGGACGCCGGTGGCGAGATAAACGATGGAATCTTCCGACAGATCGGCCTGCGCGACCTCGCCTGCGACGCGTCCGTTGCGCATGACGACGACGCGGTGGCACAGGCCGATCAGTTCCTGCATCTCGGACGAGATGACGACGACGGCGCGGCCCTCGGCGGCGAGCGAGGCAATGAAGCGGTAGATCTGCTCCTTGGTGCCGATGTCGACGCCGCGCGTCGGCTCGTCGATGATGACGATGCGCGGTTCCGCCAGCATCATCTTGGCGAGCAGCAGCTTCTGCTGATTGCCGCCGGAAAGCTGTCCGGCGAGAAGATCGCGGCGGCGGGTGCGGATGTCGAAATCCTTGATCGCCTTGTCGAGCGCCTCTTCCTCGCCGCCGCCGTCGATGAAGGATCCGCGGCTGAATTTCTCCAGGGCCGCCAGGGTCAGGTTGACCCGGAGGTTCTGCTGCAGCAGCAGGCCTTTGCCCTTCCGGTCTTCGGAGAGGTAGACGATGCCTGCCGCCATGGCCTCGCGGGCGTCGCGGAAATGAACCTGCCGGCCGTCGAGGGTGATCGTGCCGTGACCGGGGCGAAGGCCCACGAGCGCTTCGAACAATTCGGTGCGGCCCGCCCCGATGAGGCCGCCGAAGCCGAGAATCTCGCCCCGGTGCAATGTGAAGGAGGCGCTCTCCACATAGCCCGGCACGGCCATGCCGCGGACGCTCATAAGGAGCTGGTCGGAGGCGGTGGCAGGCTTCTCCGGGTAGAGCTTGGACATGTCGCGGCCGACCATGAGGCGCGCCATCTCCAGCGGTTCCAGCCCTTCGATATCGCGCGTTGCGATGTGCCGTCCGTCGCGCAGCACGGTGACGCGGTCGGCAATCGCTTTCACCTCGTTCAGGCGATGCGAGATGTAGAGGACCGCGACGCCTTGCGAGCGCAGCTTGCGGATGATCTCGAACAGGCTCTCCGCCTCGATCGGCGTGAGCACCGCGGTCGGCTCGTCGAAGGCCACCACCGTGTGAGGCACCAGAAGGGCGCGGGCGATCTGAACGAGCTGCCGGTCCGCGATGGACAGGCGGCTGACCTCCCGGTCGGGATCGATGCCCGTGCCGAGCTCGCGCAGGATGGCGCGCGTCCGGTCGCGCATGGCCCTGTCGTCGACAAGGCCGAAGCGCCGGATCTCGCGGCCGAGAAAAAGATTCTGCGCCACCGTCAGGTCGGGCGCGAGGAGGATTTCCTGGTGGACCAGGACGATGCCGTGGCTCTCCGCATCCACGGGGCCGGAAAAGGTGATCGGCTGGCCGTTCAGGTGCAGGCTGCCCTTCGTCGGCGCGATGTGGCCCGAGAGAATGCGCATCAGGGTTGACTTGCCGGCACCGTTCTCGCCGATGACCGCATGAACCTCGCCGGGCTTCAGATCCAGGGAGATGCCGCTCAGGACCTCGATGGGCCCGAAGGATTTCGAAATGTTCTCTGCGCGAAGAACGGATTCCATGAACGGCTCCGGATGAGCGGCATCGCCCGCTCCCACCAGGGAAGACGGTCGTCGAGGTCTGTGCGTGGGGAATCAGCTGGACGAAGCGTGGGCTGGCATTCGTTTCCTCCTGGCTTATCGGTCTGTCCTCTGTCGGGACATTGAGCGATCTAGTGCTATCGAAGGGCGTGACAACCGCCCTATGTAATCGATTACATGAAACTTTACCGAAACGCCGGCTTCTGTCAAACAGAACCATGGTAGGGGGACGCCCATGGACGATCTGGGGCAAAAGGACGAGCCGGGGCAGGAAGGCCTTTTGGTCCGCGTGGCGCGGATCCAGGACGTCGCCAAGCTCGCCGATGTATCGACCGCAACGGTCAGCCGGGCTCTCGCCACACCGGAGCGGGTCTCGCCCGAGGCCCGGGCCCGCGTGCTGGAAGCCATCGCCAAGACCGGCTACGTGCCCAACCCCGCCGCGCGCACGCTCCGCTCCCAGAAAACCTTCATGGTGCTGGTCGTTCTGCCGGACCTTGCCAACACCTTCTTCTCCAAGATCCTGCGCGGCATCGAGGAAACCCTCTTCGAGGCCGGCTATGGCATGATCATCAGCGATCTCGACGGCTCGCCCGAGAAGGAGGCGCATTTCGCGGCCTTCACGGCGGCAGGCCGGGTGGACGGGGCGATCCTCCTGAACGGACACCTGTTCGGGCAGAGCCGCGAGGGAGAGGGGAAGCCGGCCCGGATCACGATCCCGCTCGTGGCAGCCTGCGAAGCGATCCCCGGAGCCGATATTCCGCAGATCGAGATCGACAACCGCGCCGCGGCCTGCCGCATGACGCAGCATTTGGCTTCCCTCGGCCATCGCCGCATTGCCTATGTGAGCGGTCCCGCGAGCAACATCCTCGAGCGCGACCGCTTTCAGGGATACAAGGACGGGCTGGAGGCCGCCGGCCTGCCGTTCGATCCGGTCCTCGTCATTCCAGGGGATTACACGATCGAATCGGGCATTCGGGCAGGGCAGGACCTCGTGGCGCGATCCAGCCGTCCGACAGCCGTGTTCTGCACCAGCGATGAAATGGCCATCAGCCTGATGCGCACCTTCTTTTCCGCCGGGCTGCGCGTTCCCGAGGACATCTCGGTGGCCGGGTTCGACGATATCGAGTTCGCCGCCGTGGCCGAGCCGCCGCTGACCACGATCCGCCAGCCGCGGCGGGAGCTGGGACAGGCCGCAGCCTCGGCCCTGATCGATCTCCTCCAGGGCCGGCCGTCATCCAAGCGGATCCGACTGGGGACCGAGCTGGTGATTCGGGAGAGCGTCGCGCCGCTCTGATCCGGATCAGAAGATCGAGAATGCGCCCACGAACAGGACGAGCACCAAGCCGATGAAGCCGACGAAGGCGTAGAGGGCCTTGCGGGAATCCTGATGGGCGTAGCTGTCCTTTTCGGCCCCGTCCTTCCAGCGCGCTGACGATTCCTGGTGGCGCGCCCGATCGATCTGTTCCGATGTCGGCGGGGTGCCGGCCGCCTCGTCATCGGTGCCGAGCGGAGAGAGGGCAGGATCGAAGACCGCGTTCTTGTCGCCCGTGCGGCCGCTGTCGATGTCGCCCTTGAGCTGCGCCGTGGTCGAGCCTTCGGTCAGGGGCGGCGCATCCATCGGCTTGACCGTGTGCGTCGGAGGAATGTCGGCCTGATTGCGATTGTCTGAACGGGTGGACATCGTGCTCTCCCGGGCTCCGCTGAGGGGAAAACCGCGGGGGATACGCCAAGTTCCGGTTCCGAGGCCCCTCGGGATCCTCCGAGAGCGGGCAAGAAAAAAGGCCGTTGTTGCCAACGGCCCGAAGTTTAGGGAGGAAACGCCCAAGAAGGGCAGCAACGCTGCGACGCCAATCGCCGTGTTGCACTGCAAGAAGTAAGGGGAAGGGCCATCTGTTTCAAGACTAAAAGGTCAGCATCGTTGCCCAATTTTTCGCCGCCCTGATATGCCCGGATTGCAAGGGTCTCTGGACAGGGAGGAGGCGACAGAGGACAAAATCTAGGCACAGGCAGCCAGCGAGGTCAGAGATGCCACAGTTGAACGCCATTCTCGAAACCGCGCTCTATGTCGACGACCTGGCCCGCGCCCGGACCTTCTACGAGAGCGACCTCGGCCTGAGGCTGGTGTTTGGCAACCAGCGCATGTGCGCCTTCGACGTGGGTGGGAAAAGCGTCCTGCTCCTGTTCCTGCGCGGAGGCTCGAACGAGCCGATGCCCACCCCCGGTGGAACCATCCCGCCCCATGACGGGCAGGGACCGCTGCATATCGGCTTCGCCGTTTCGGCGGGTGAGCTGGGCGCCTGGGAGACGCGGCTGCAGGAGCGCGGCATTGCGGTCGAGAGCAGGACGACCTGGTCCCGGGGCGGGACCAGCGTCTATTTCCGCGATCCCGACGGTCACCTTCTCGAACTGGCGACGCCGGGACTCTGGGAAATCTATTAGGACGGGGCCCGAAAGCGCAAATCCGCTTTCGGGTCCGATGCCCGTCAGGTCACGACGCTGGGCTCGGTGCGGCCCGTGCGGGCCGCGATCTCGGCGATCTCGTTCGCGGCCTGGATGACGGGAGCCAGGACCTCGGCCGTCGCCAAGCCGTGCCGGCTGGCATCCGGCTCGAATCGTTCGAGATAGACCCTGAGCGTGGCGCCCGACGTGCCCGTTCCCGACAGGCGGAACACGGCGCGGGCATCCTCCGCGAAAAGAATGCGGATGCCCTGCTTCGGCGTCACGGATTTGTCGACCGGATCCGTATAGGCGAAGTCGTCGCAGGACTGAACCGTGAGGCCGCCGAAGCGCTGACCGGGAAGGGCCGGGAGCTTCGCCCTCAACGAATCCATCAGGTCGTTGGCCGGGGCCGTATCGAGCTCCTCGTAATCGTGGCGCGTGTAGTAGTCGCGCCCGAATGCGGCCCAGTGCTCACGCACGATCTGGTCCGCCGGCTTCCTTGTGACGGCCAGGATGTTGAGCCACAGCAGCACGGCCCAGAGGCCGTCCTTCTCGCGGATGTGGTTCGAGCCCGTGCCCGCGCTCTCCTCGCCGCAGAGGGTGATGAGGCCCGCATCGAGAAGGTTGGCGAAGAACTTCCAGCCCGTGGGCGTCTCGAAGAAGTTGATGCCGAGTTTGGCCGCGACCCGGTCGGCCGCGCGGCTCGTCGGCATGGAGCGGGCCACCCCGGCGAGGCCCTTGGCATAGCCGGGTGCGAGATGGGCATGGCTGGTGAGGATGGCGAGGCTGTCGCTGGGCGTCACGAACAGGTTGGGCGCCACGATCATGTTGCGGTCGCCGTCCCCGTCGGAAGCCGCGCCGAAATCGGGCGCGTCGGGCCCGACCATCAGCTCCATGAGGTCATGGGCGTGGACCGGGTTCGGATCGGGATGATGGCCGCCGAAATCCGGCTTCGGCTCGCCGTTGACGACCGTGCCGGCCGGCGCGCCGAGGCGGCCTTCGAGAATGGCTTTCGCATAGGGCCCCGTGATGGCGCTGAGGGCATCGAAGCGCATGCGGAAGCCCGAACGGAACAGATCGGCGATCTTCTCGAAATCGATCAGCTGCTCCATCAGCTCCGCGTAATCGGCCACCGGGTCGATCACCTCGACCGCCATGTCGCCGATCGAGGCCGAGCCGATCCGGCCGATGTCGATGTCGGGCACATCGGCGATCCTGTATTCGGTGATCGCGCTCGCCCGCTTGAAGACGGCCTCGGTGAAGGATTCGGGCGCCGGACCGCCATGGGACATGTTGAACTTGATCCCGAAATCCCCGTCGGGTCCGCCCGGATTGTGGCTGGCCGAGAGCACGAGGCCGCCGATGGCCTTGTGCTTGCGGATCACGCAGGACGCCGCCGGCGTGGACAGCAGGCCCTTCTGCCCGACGAGAACGCGGCCGAAGCCGTTGGCGGCGGCCATCTTGATCGCAGTCTGGACCACGGAGTCGTTGAAGAAGCGCCCGTCGCCGCCGATCACCAGGGTCGAGCCGCCCTTGTTCTCGACAGTGTCGAAAATCGATTGGATGAAGTTTTCCACGTACCGAGGCTGCTGGAAGACGGTGACCTTCTTGCGCAGGCCGGACGTGCCGGGTCGCTGGTCTGAAAACGGTGTCGTCGGAATGCGGGTGGTCACCATCGGTGCAGATCACTTCCTTGAGGCGGCCCTTCGGGGCGTTTTCTCATGCTTCATCGATCCCGGGCGGGATCCGGGGACCATTTTAGGGTCACGCGGGGCAGATGCCACTGCCAAGATGAAGGCAGGATGAAAGGTCTGGAATCCTATTGGCAGCTTCCACCACGATCTCTGGCAGGTCCTGTCATAAGACGTGCCAGAGATCGGAAAAGGGCAGGTCAGGGATTGTTGTCGCCTTCAGCAGGACCGGTGCCCTGGGGGGCGTCCCCGGCCGGCTTCACCTGTTCGGGATCGGATACGGCCTTGTTGACCGGCTCCCGCGCCGGCTCCTTCTGCGGAGGCGGGCCGGCCACGGCCGAGCCGCCCATATAGGACGGCGGGTCGCTGGCCGGGAATGAATATTCCGAGCCCGCATCGACCAGGTCGTCCTCTTCCTTCTTCACGCCCATCGTCGTCTTCCTGTTCTGCAATGTCTTGCGTTGCACGGAGAGAATGCAGGGGCCGCGTCCTTGTTTCAGGCGGGGGCAAAAAACCGGGCGTCTTCGCTTGCATGACGAGGCGATCCTCGCTCGACCCTGGTCGCTGCGAACGGCTCCGCTATGTGCAGCCGAACAATCGAACCACAACGGAACCGATAACGGGAAACGCCTATGAATCCGACTCGCCGCCGCGTTCTTAAGGCCCTGGGCGCCGCTTCCACCGCTGCGGGCCTGTCGCCATGGTCCGCCTTCGCGCAATCGGCCTATCCTGCCCGGCCCGTCCGCGTGATCGTGCCCTATGCGGCCGGCGGCGGGACGGATTTCTTCGCCCGTCTCGTCTTCGGGGCCATGGGCGATGAGCTCGGCCAGCAATTCGTCATCGAGAACAAGCCCGGCGCCGGGACCAATATCGGGGGCGAGGCGGCCGCGCGTGCGGAGCCCGACGGCTATACCCTGCTCCTGGGCGATACGGCGACCTTCGCGACGAACCGGACGCTCTATCGGAAGCTGGCCTACGATCCCTACAAGGATTTTGCTCCCATTTCGCTGACTGGGCGCTTCGCCCTCGTGCTGCTCGTCAACACGAACAAGCTCCCGGTGAACTCCGTCCAGGAACTCGTGGCCGAGGCGAAGAAGGATCCCGGCCGCATCAACTATGCGACGCCGGGCCTGGGCAGCCCGTTCCACCTGGCCACGGAGCTGCTCTCGCAGGCGGCCGGGATCAAGCTCACCCATGTGCCCTATCGGGGTGCCGCGCCCGCCGTGCAGGACCTCGTGGCCGGGCAGGTGGACATGATGTTCATCGACTTCGCCACCGCCCGTTCGCAGCTCTCCGGCCCGATCCGGGCCATTGCTGTCGCCTCCCCGAAGGAATTCTCCGGACTTCCCGGCGTGCCGCCGGTGGCCGCCGATCATCCGGGCTTCGAGGCCTGGGCCTGGCAGGGCTTCGTCGCCCCGGCGAACACCCCGCCCGAGATCGTCGACAAGCTCAACGAGGCCTATCGGCGCGTGATCGCCAATGCGGAGATCCGCGACAAGCTGACCGGCGCCGGGATCGACGTTCTCCAGAGCTCTCCGGCCGAGATGGCCGCCTACATGCAGGACGAAGGCGCCAAGTGGGAGAAGGTGATCAGGACGGCCAACATCACGCTGGAATGAGCCGCGCCGGGAGGTCCGACGAGATCAGTTCCGGTCCCAACGATACATTCCGCCGCCGCCCTCGGGGCAGTTGACGGGTCCGTCTGCCTGGATCCGCAGGACCAGCGGATCGGCCGGGAGAGCCGCGATCTCGCGGATGATCTTCGTCCGGATGGCTTCGGCAAATTGCTGGCGCTCGCGGACGGGCACCAGGAATGCGCCCTGTCCGCCGATGACGCAGCCTTTGTAATAGAGGTCGAGGTTCTCCATGTCGCCGAAGCCGCTGGGGCGCTTGAGCATGATGGGCAGCCCGTTGATGGTGATGCCCTTCGCAACCGCCTCGTCGCGGGCCGAGACGACGCTCCGCCCGCTGCTGTTGGGCCCGTCGCCCGAGATGTCGATCACGCGGCGGACGGGCTCGACGCCTGCCTGCTCCAGCAGCTTCACGCCGAAATCGATCGCGCCCGAGATCGATGTCCGGCGCAGGCGGCCGATCGGGTTGTCGTGCAGGCCGTCGGCAAATTTCATCGCGGTTTCCGGGCCGTCGATGATGGTCCAGGGCACGATGACGTTCTGGTAATCGACGCCCGACCATTCGAAATAGGTGACGATGACCCGGCCCAGCATGCCGCTGCGGATGGCCTCATGCACTTGGGGCGACCGGAAGGCTTCGATGAAGCCCTGGCGCTGAAGTTCCTGCTCGTCCGGATCCATGGACCGGGAGACATCCACGGCCAGGACGAGCGCCACGTCCACTTCCGTTTCGGCTCTCGCGTCGGGGGCCGGCAGCCAGAGCGAGGCGGCCATGAGGGCCGCGACCGTGCAGAGACGCCTTACATCCATCCCGACCTCCGTTCTTCGCATGAGAAGCTGACACGAATCTCCCATCGGGCAAGGTTGGATCGTCTCAGGCACGGGATCCAGGGCCTCAATTTAGCGTGAGCGGAGCAACCGAATGCCACGTCGGCGGGTCGGCCCAAGAGCGTCGGGGAACATCGTCATAGGAGCGATGTTCGTCCTGCGGATCTGCCTTATAACCCGATTGGCAGAGGCCGGGCCCGTCCCGGCGCTGCGGATCGCGAACAGGAGGTTCTTCGTCGCATGGCCGCTGCTCTCGAACGTTGGTCTCCTCAGGCTCTGGCCGTCCTGAGGATCGTCACCGCCCTGATCTTCATGGCGCATGGAACGCAGAAACTGTTCGGCTTCCCGGCTCCTCCCGAGGACGGAATGCCGCCGCTCCTCTCGCTCTTCGGAATCGGGGCCATCCTCGAGCTCGTCGGTGGCTTTCTGATCCTGATCGGGTGGTTCACCCGGCCGGTCGCCTTTATCCTCGCTGGCGAGATGGCGGTGGCCTATTGGATGTTTCACGCACCCCAGAGCCTCTATCCGGCGCTCAACGGCGGCGATGCCGCCATTCTCTATTGCTTCGTGTTCCTGCTGTTCGTCTTCACGGGCCCGGGAGCCTGGAGCATCGACGGCGCAGGACGGCAGGCAGGGGCTCGGCATTCCTGGGAGCGGTGAGGCGGCGGCCAGCTGCTCGCATCGCGCACAGCCGGCTTAATCCCGAAGAGGCGGGTCACATCCGGAGCTTTCGCGATTATTCTTTGGAACGGTTTTCATAAACCGATTGTTTTTGTGGCGTGCCCCATGACCTCCGCTTCAGAAGGGGATAAAGCAGGGCTCGCTGTTGCGTGGAGTAGGACATGGCCGAGATCATCGCGTTCAAGGATCTCAAGAGAATCGCCGACCGGTGCGAAGTGCTGACGCTGTTCGAGCCCAAGCGTCCTGCGAAATCGAAGTCCCGGTCCGAGCCAAAGGCTTTTGAGTTTCCAAGCTCCCGCCCCTTCATTTCCGGCAACCTGACGGATCTCTTCGAGCAGGCGAATGCGGTGGCGATGCGCCACCATCACGGGGACCCGAAGGTATCGGCTGCCGTTGCCGAGAAATGCCTCGAACTCATTCAGGCTTTGGAAGACCACGCGGAGCCGGAATGATCGGGCGCCGATCCATCTTCAAGGCGATGTCGTTCAGCGTGGAACATGCGTCATCGGCTTGAGCATCGGACGTGAAAAGCGGACCCATTTTCGGGATCCCATCCGATGCTCCCTCTCCAGGACGGCGCATCGTTTTCGCGAAATACAGGATCCACTTTTCGCGAAGAAGGATGCGCTAGGCCTGTATCGAGATCGCGGAGTAAACTCTCTCTCGCCTCCAAGACCGCGGCGGGCGCTAAGGATTCTTAACTATAGAATGTGCGGTATTGGGCGGCCTATCATATGTTAATGACTTTGTAAGGTCGCTGTAGAAGTGTTATATTCGTCAGAGTGATACCTGTGGCGGGTTGAGTTGCTGTTCGCGAATTGCGCAACTCAAAGGCATGATGCCCTCCTGTCAGGCCGGTGAGAATCCGGCGGTTTTCAATCCCAAAAAAACTTTCAACGCGATCCGGTCGCTGGCCTTTTCAGTTCAATCAGGGCCGGATATCGCTCCGGTGCCCATGTGTTGAAGACGATTCCTTCAGTTCTTTCCGTTCATCGTGCGGGTTTGCCTTTCGTCCGCAGCGTGCTTCTGCCTGTTCTGTTCGTCGCCATAGCGACTCTGTTCCTTGGAGCCGTTTCAATCCTCTGGGCCGTCAACAAGAGCAACGACGTCTCCGCCGAGCGTCAGCTTCGAATGACGGAGCGCAGCATCCGGGCCATGGTCCAGGAACTTGCTCAGCAGCAGGAAATGGTTGCCATCTGGGATGATGCCGTGCTGGAGCTCGAAAAGAGCCCGATGGACAGCAAATGGATCGATGCCAATCTTGGGGTTTGGCTCAGTCGCACGTTCGGCCAGGAGGAGGTTTATATCCTCAACGGCCGCAATGAGCCGATCAATTCGGTGATCGATGCGACAAACGTTTCCAACCACGAGTTCGAGCGCGTTCGAGAGAGTCTCAGCGGCCTTATCGCGGGAATTCGTGGGGTGCCGGATTCCCCGCACAAGGACCATGTCGCGGCGAGTGCCAAGGCATCGTACCTGACTACGGGAAAAGCCGTTCATGATGCCCATCTGCTGGACCTGCTCGGCCGGCCAGCGGCTGTCAGCGTCATGAAGATCATCCCGGAATCGGATGCGGTACCCTATCCCCATGACAGGGAATTTCTCCTGATCGGCGTCCGGTATCTCGACGGAAACTTCATCAAGCAGATCTCAGAACGGAATTTGGTCGAGGGGCTTCGTTTCTCCGTCGTCGACAATCCGAAGAAAGGTGAGGTATCGGTGCCGATCCGCTCCGATGTGGGCGATCTCATCGGCTATTTCGTCTGGAAACCGGAACTGCCGGGAGACCGACTGCTCAAAGCTGTCGGGCCGGCAACCGCCGTTGCTGCGGCAATCATTCTCTTTTTGCTCGGCGCGCTCGTACGACGTCTGAAGCAGTCCATGTCTGCGCTTGAGCTAACCGTTCTCGAGCTGAAAGCCAGCGAGGCCCATGCCCATCATTTGGCATTCCATGACGTGCTGACTGGGCTGCCGAACCGGGCGCTTTTCGAGGATCGGCTCAAGCACGCCATTGCACGTCGACAGGACGGTGGCCGGGTTGCCGTGATGATGCTGGATATCGATCGCTTCAAGCATGTCAACGATACCCTCGGGCACCCAGCCGGCGACAGCCTCATCCGTGACTTCTCGGTCCGTCTGAACAGGCTTGTGGGAAGAGAGGACACCATTACCCGATTGGGAGGAGATGAATTTGCCATCGTGCGGGTCTGCACGCCAGCATCGGGGGAACCTGAGGTGCTCTGCGAGAAGATCCTCGCCCTGGTTCATGAACCATACGAGATCATGGGCAACCAGATCTTCGTGGGGACCAGCATCGGCCTCGTTCTTGCTCCCGATGCCGGAACGGACCGCAGCGAGCTCCTGAGAAAAGCCGATATCGCGCTCTATCGCGCCAAAGCCGAGGGACGGAACTGTTATCGGATCTTCACGCCGGAGATGGATGAGACCGTCACTCTACGCCGGATCATCGAGGAGGAGCTTCGCAACGCGCTCGTGACGGGCGAGGGACTGGAAGTCGCCTACCAGCCGCAGATTGCCGTAGGCGGAGAATCCATCGTCGGCGTCGAAGCTCTCGCCCGCTGGCGGCACCCGACGCGCGGATACATTCAACCGAGCCAGTTCATTCCGGTCGCCGAGCAAACCGGCCAGATCGTCCAGCTCGGCGACTGGATTCTGCGCCAGGCCTGCCTGGCCTCGCGGCACTGGCCGGATGTCTTCGTCTCTGTCAATCTCTCTCCGATCCAGTTCAGATCCTGCGACTTCGCCGATCATGTCATTTCAATCGTCCACGAATGCGGAGCGAATCCTCGCAAGATCGAGCTGGAGGTGACCGAGAGCGTTCTTCTGGATGAAGAGTGCGGAACAGCCGATGCACTCCGCGCTTTACGAAATGCGGGGTTCCGCATCGCTTTGGATGATTTCGGCACGGGCTATTCGAGCCTGGGTTATCTCCATCGGTTCGAGGTCGACAAGATCAAGATCGACCGATCATTCACCCAGAGTCTTGGACAGGGAACCAAGGCCGCCGCTGTCATCAAGGCGATCGTATCGCTCGGGCATGCCATGTCACTGACCGTGACGGCCGAAGGCGTCGAGACGGAGATACAGAGGACCTTCCTTCGCACTGCGGGCTGCAACGAGATGCAGGGTCATCTGTTCTCGGAGGCGCTCTCACAGGAGCAGATTACCCGATTGCTGACGCGCCCATCGTCGAAGGAAACCCAATGTTACGTCGACGGTTCCTCCGCTTTCCGAGCCGGTTGAACTCTTGGCTGGCGTATCTTGGGGCTCTTCGGGGCCGCTCGATGCGCTATTATGGATGCACGCTACTCACCCGTCGCTCAGAAGTTCCCTCACTCTTTCGCGGCATCCTCGACAGGGTGAGGGTTACTCCTTTGGAGGCCATGGCATTCAGGAACTAATGCCTGTACGGATTGTTGTCGCCAAGCTCGATCCCATCATGGATCGGCTTTTTGGGATTCAACACCTTTCGACCAAGGCTTATTCGCCTCACGTCATGTGCGAACGGGGTTGTGATCCTGCACGGTACATCGCGGAACGATATGGGGGCTTAGCAGCATGAGACACGATGTTGTCTACAAGAAGCAGATTCTTTCCGTTGCCCAGGACCCGTTCCAGACTGTCACCACTGTTCTGATCTGCTCGAATTTTCTCCTCCGCACCGGGATCAGCCACATTCTCTCCGGAACCCGCTTTGCTCTCACGGAAGAGACCTGTGACGATCCGTCGAACCTGCCTGCCTTCACCGACGGCATTCCCACGCTCTTCATCCTGTGCGAGAGCCGGTCGACGGACGAATACGCGGCCGTCGTGGAGGCGTTGAAGGCTGGGCATCCATCCGCCCGGGTGGTCGTCATGGCCGATGCGATGAGCGCCGAAGCCGTCGTGCAGCTCTGCCGCGCCGGCCTGGACGGGTTCTGCCCGACGAGCATGGACCAGCATGCCCTCGTCAAAGCCCTCGAGATCGTGACCCTGGGCGAAACCTTCATCCCCGCCTCGATCGGGCTCGCGCTGCTCGATCGGGCGCGGCAGAACCGCCAGGCGCCTCATGCTGCCGGTGCAGCCTTCGCGCCGGCCAACGATCCGGCCGCGCACCTGAACAAGCTGTCGGAGCGGGAATCTCAGATCCTCCGTTGCCTGACGCAGGGGGCTTCGAACAAGGTCATCGCGCGGGAACTCGGCGTGGCGGAGGCCACGGTGAAGGTTCATATCAAGGCCATCCTGCGGAAGGTGAAGGCCTCGAACCGGACCCAGGCGGCCATTTGGGCCACCGGGCATCTCGGCCTTTCACAGGATAATGCAGTCGCTGTCGTCCCGGGCGAGTAGGAAACCCCGCCGGACGATCCGATCCGGCGGAATTCCGCGAATTATCCCAAGGGGATAGGCTGCCGTCAGGTACCCTACCTCTTCGGGAGTAGCCCATGTGGCGAGTTGCGGATCAGTCGAATCCGGCGCTAAGCCTGAACCCGTCCTGGCGGCGGATCAAAATCTAACAAAGTAAACGCGTATTTTCGCCCCGGACCAGACAATAACAAATCACCTGAGTGGTGCAGCGGGGCATACATGGATTATCAAGTGGAACTGGTTGCTCGTGCATTCTACGATGCCGAGTTCGAAGACTGCCTCTGGGATGGCGAGACCGAAAGCGTCAGGCAGGAATATCGCGAGTACGCTCGCAATGCCATCAATCTTCTCGACGACGACATCGGGGTTCTGCTGATGGCTCTGGACAAGGCCATGGCCGAGGAGCGTCCGGAGCGGTCGCGCGCCGCAGCTTAGAGCATCGGACCCAAAAGTGGGTTCCACTTTTGGGATCGGATCCGACGCTCCACTCCTTGGATAGCGCATCGTTCGATGCGCTAGTTTATTCTCCACTCGAAGGAGAAGACTTGAGGATCGAACGGTCGACGTTCGATCCTCAATTGCATTCGGGCCGAGGGCGTCGATCGGATCTCAATGCGCGTCCGGCGGAAGATCCACGATCCGCTTGATCTCGAAGACGACCAGCATCAGGAAAACCGATATGATCACGAGGCCGAGCGCGGTCGTGAACACGCTCGCGCTGACTCCCGACGCCGACGAGACGAGAGCCAGCAGGATCAGGAAGGGAAGACCGAGGGCAATACCTAAGACAGCAAGAACGGGCCGTGACATCGGGGCGATCCCCTGAGGGTTTGAGGAAAGGTTCGAGAGCACCGGACATAAAGCGTGGAAACCACCTTTGGGTCCGCACGATGCGCTAGCTAGCTCAAGAATCGTGGAGAAAATGAGGTTGCGCCTCGTCACGGTCCCGAAGGGCGCTCAAAAACCCCAGCGCTGGGCCTTGGAGACGAGGAAGTCGCGGAAGACCTGGACCCGCGCCACGGAGCGCATCTCTTCCGGATAGACGAGATAGCTGTCGAGGGTCGGCATCTGCTCGTCGCGCAGCACCTGCTTGACCCGCGGATTGTTGCTCATCGCGTAATCGGGCGCCATGCCGACGCCGGCCCCGTTCTCGATGGCCTGCCGGAGCGCCAGGCTGTCGTTGACCACGAACCGGCTGACGCGGGGATCCTTGGGGCTCCGCCCGAGATTCGCCAGGCGGTGCAGCTCGAGAATGAAAGCGGGCTGATCGCCTCCGAGGCTGACGATGGAGTGGTTGTCGAGATCCTCGATCCTCTCCGGTTCACCGAAGCGCTCGATATAGGTATGGGCCGCATAGGCGTGGTACTGGATGGTGAAGAGGCGGCGCTGGATCAGGTCAGGCTGAGCCGGCAGGCGCAGGCGGATGGCGATGTCCGCCTCCCGCATCGCAAGATCCAGCTCGTCGTTCGTGAGGATGAGCTGGATATGAACCTCGGGATAGAGGTCCAGAAATTCCGTGATGCGCCGGGCGAGCCAGATCCCACCGATACCGACGGTCGCAGAGACCTTGAGTTCGCCCGCGGGACGCTCGCTGGTCTCGGTCAGGCGCTGGCGCGTTTCGTCCAGGCGGAGGCGGATATCCTGGGCGGCCCTGAAGAGCACGTCCCCATGCTCGGTCAGGACGAGGCCACGGGGATGCCGGTGGAAGAGGGGAATCTTCAACTCGTGCTCGAGGGCGCTGATCTGCCGGCTGATGGAGGACTGGTTGACTCCGAGCTTCTCGCCGGCGCGAGTGAAGTTCCCGGCGTTGACGACCTCGTAGAACAGTCTGATCTTGTCCCAGTCCAATGCAGAACCTCTGGCTTGCGGCGTGATGCGCGGCCGCTTTCGACGGCCAAATGGAGAACAGGGCGACCGCTCAGGTCAAGCCTTATCTTCGGGAGGAGGGTTGGAGCCCGCCGGTCCGGCCGTCCTCGACGGACTGGTCCGTCGGGGCATGAGCGCTCAGGATGGCGGTGCGCTCGCTGAGCGGAAAATCGATCACGCAGCGGACGCCGCCGGGCGTGAATTCGAGTTCGGTCTTCGCATCGATCTCATGGGGAAGGGTGCGCTCGATCAACTCGGTGCCGAAGCCGCGCCGGCGCGGGGCCGCGCCGGCAATGCGCACTCCGGTCTCCCGCCATGTCAGCGTGAGCCTCCGGTCGCCGTCGACGCCCTCGACACGCCAGGTCACCTCGATATAGCCCCCGTTCTCCGAGAGGGCGCCGTACTTGACCGCATTGGTGGCGAGCTCGTGAATCGCCATTCCCAGCTTCTCGGCCGTGGTCGTCTGCAAGCGGATGACCGGTCCATCGACCTGAGCCTTCTCGTCGTCGCGCACCGCATGGGCGAGCAGTTCGTCCCGCACCATCTCTTCGAGATTGACGCCGGCATCGGCCGACCGCGTCGCCATCGTTTGCATGCGGGCTAAGGCCTCGATGCGTCCTTCGAGATGCATGGCATAGTCGTCGGCCGTCTCGCTGTTCGCGGCCGTGCGCCGCGTGATCGAGCGAACGACCGCCAGGATGTTGCGCACGCGGTGCTGCAGCTCGGCGAGCAGAAGCTTCGTATGCTCCTCGCTTTCGCGCAGGGCCTGCTGCGCCCGGTACGCGAGCTCGCCGTTGACGGTGGTCAGTTCCTCGTTGACGGATTGGAGCTCTTCGTTCGTGCTCTCGAGCTCCTCGATCGTAACCTGAAGCCTTTCGCGCGTGACGCGCAGGTCCGTCTCGCGCCGCTGCACATGCTCGTCCCGCAGGAAGGATCCGCCTGCGGCGGTGTCGGCCTCTTCCTCGGGAGGCGCCGGGCGGTCCTTGAAGACGACCACGAAGCCCGGCGCTCCGTTGGGCTCGTCGCGCACGGGCTCGACGACGATATCGACGATCAGGCGCTTGCCGTTCGTGTCCACCCGGAGGCCGTCGATCTGGATGGGATGCTGACCTCGACATTGCCGCGCGGAAGAGGCGCATCACCCATCAGGTCGTTCTGATCGGAGCCTTGCGCCGGGCGGCCACGATGTGACGGAGGCGGACAGGTTGCTCCGGAAGCTTCAGGAGACCCTGGCAACCTGGTACGACCATCGGGACGAGACCCTGAAGGCATTGGCCCGGCACAACGACCTCCACGCGCGCGAGAGGATGGGCCTCGGTCAAGGAGGAGGCACCCACCGGAGGGGACGCGAACGCGTGTCCCTGGACGGGAACTGAGCTATGCGGTTCTATGACGGCGGTCTGGAGGTGCTATAATGAGGCTTGCCATGCACAAACAGGCCACTGCCAACCCTCTCCTCTGGAAGCTGGACAGCATCGCGACCTTGTCCGATGAGGAGAAACAGGCGCTCCTCGACCTGCCCCTGACGGTCAAGGTTTTCGAAGCGGACAGCGATATCGTCCGCGACGGGGATCATCCGTCGGAATGCTGCCTTCTCCTGAGCGGCTTCGTTTGCCGTTATAAGGTCTTGCCCGACGGCCGCCGGCAGATCCTGGGCTTCTACATCCCGGGCGACATCCCCGACCTGCAGAGCCTTCATTTGAATGTGATGGACCACAGCATCGGCACGCTCGTGACGAGCAGCATCGCCCTCCTGCCACACGAGAGCCTGCGAAGGTGCCTGGAGGAGCATCCCGGTCTCGCCGCCGCATTCTGGCGGGACACCCTCATCGACGCAGCCATGTTTCGCGAGTGGATGATCGGCCTGGGGCGCCGCTCGGCCTATCAGCGCATCGCACATCTTCTGTGCGAGCTTCAGATGCGCCTGAAGGCGGTCGGACTCGCCGGGGAGAAAGGCTATGACCTGCCGGTGACCCAGAACGAGCTCGCGGATGCGCTGGGATTATCCACCGTCCATGTGAACCGCGTGCTCCAGGATCTGCGAGGCGAGGGACTGATCGTGCTGCGGGGGCGCGCGCTCCACGTTCCCGATTGGGAATCCCTCCAGGCCGCTGGTGAGTTCGATCCCGCCTATCTCCACCTCAGGAAGTGACGCTGGAGCTGTGGCCCTGCGACTCCACTTTTGAGGCCTGCGTTTCAGACGACCGAGAAGTCGATCCTCAGGGTCGTGTCCTGGTCGATGGTCGCTGTCTGCACCGCATCGACATCGATGCCGAAGGCACCATCGGCGTAGCTCACGTCGATATCCGCATCCTGGTCGACATCGATGGCCTGCTTCACGCCGATTGCGACCTTGATCGCGAACTTCTCCTCAAGCTCGTCCTCGATGTCGATATCGATGTCGACGTCCTGGCGGATGTCGAGATGGTTGTTGACGATGAACCGGCTCGGGCCGTTCCAGCCATCCATCATCAGGTCGAGCTCTGTATCCTGCACGATGTCGACCTCGTTCCTGAGATAGAGGTCGACATAAAGGACGCCGCCCTCCTCGTAGATGTCGAGGTCGATCTTCGTCTCCTGATCGATGGTCATGGATTGGTCGAGACGCAGGAACATGCGTCCGTTTCCGTCCATGTCGAGCTCAACGTCGGAGAGCTGGGCCATGTCGGCGTCGTTGTCCATGAAGACGCGGATCTTGCTTTCGCCCATCCAGCCATTGAGGAGGACGTCCGCATCCTGATCCACGAGGGCCGTCTGGACGATGTGGATGTTGTCGCCGTCCGGAACGGCAATCGGGATCCCGGCCGGGGCCGGGGATTCCGCGGGCATCCCGGTTGCCGGCGCAGGATCCGCTATCGCCGTGGGCGCGTGAGCGCCTTCCGGGATGTGGCCGGGATTTCCCCCCTCGTCGTCCGTGCCCCCGTCGTCCGCCGGGTGAGGCGAGAGGCTGTTGGGAACGGAAACCGTCGCATGCGGCGCTCCCGAGGGAGTCCCATGGGCCGAGGCCGAACCCGACCGGCCCCCGTCTTCGTCGATGTCGATCGACATGCGATCGCCGCCGATCCCGTCCGACGGGTTCAGGTCGATCGACGACGTGGAAGAATGAGTGGACGGGTCCTGTGCGGCCGCAGCCGTGTTCGCCTGAGGCGACGGGACGGTGTCCTGATGGGCCGGTCCGTCGCGCGGCGGCGCTGGATCGATGGTCGGATTGAAGGAAGGGGAGGTCGACAGGCCGGGATCCGCAACCGGACGGACATGGCCGCCGTCATCGGCCGCCCGAACGATTTCATCCTGCTTCTCGATCAGGTCTGGGAGCAGATTGCGTGTTCCCCTGTCGGGCGGCAGCATCGGCATCGACCTCGCGCGACGATCATGGACGAACCAGTGTAGAGGGCCGAGGCGACCATGCGCCAGTTACCCATTCAGGCGGCATCGACCTGTCGTCTCGCGGCGGGATGGGCCCGGCCGCCGGTCGAGCCTCTCCGACACGGCTTCGGACCGTCCAGGTCTCATTCCAAAGGACGACACCTGAATGGATTACGGGTATCGGCGCATCGTGCGAAAAAACGGGTCCGGTTTTTCGCACTCAACGATGCGCTGTTCCGGGAGTGGAGCATCCAACCCAAAAGTGGACGTCACTTTTGGGTTGGATGCTCTAGCCCAGACCATTGAGCTGACGGTGCCGGAAGACCGCCTCCGTCCTGTTGGTGGCGTGCAGCTTGCGCATGATGCGCTGGATATGAACCTTGATGGTGTTCTCGGAAATGTTGAGGGAATGCGCGATCCATTTGTTGGACCAGCCCTTCTGGAGCGCCTCCAGCACGTCCAGTTCCCGCGCCGTGAAGATCACGGACGTCCCGTTCGGCTCTGCCCTCAGCAGGTCTCTGGTGTCCTCCAAGATGGCGAGATAGGGGCGTTGGCCGGCATGGTGCATGGTAAGCGGTTCGTGCTCTTCCGGCATCGGCTCGCGCGCATCCTTGGTTCCATTGGCGTAGGGCAGGTCTCCGTTTGGGAAGCGCGGGAAATAGGTGCCGCCGACCATCACGAGCTGCAGGGCCGCGACTGCGACCTTGAACGAGGTCGTCACCGGAATGATGCCGCGGATACCCAGCGCGATCGCCTCCTGAACGTCCTTGGCTCTCATGCACATGGAGAGAATGACGATCGGAACCGACGGATTGTGCTGAAGGATGCTCCTGGTTTCATTCGTCAGCAGGTTGCCTGACAGAGATTGCGACTGGGTCTTCATGAGGACGAGGCCGACCGTGATCTCCTCGGCATGTGAGAATTCTTCGACCGTTGAAAATCCTATCACGGGCCGTCCGGGGAATGCGCTGCTGATCGCTTGCACGAGGCATTCCTGCGAGAAAGGCTCCTCGTCGATGATGACGAGAGCCTCCTGACTCATACCATTCGGGTCACCTTCGGGTGTTGCATACGAAAAATGCATCCCAACCCTCCTTCATGTGAGGCGTATCTCGTTGAATGGGTTCCCAAGAATTTTTGCGTTTCCTAAAAGCGGCTGATCTCACGCAACCATCGGATGCCCCGGCCGGGCAAGCACTAGTCTTGGCGCTATTCGGACCTTGATCTGGCACACAGCGTAACTTGGCGTTCAACGTCGAAGGCGCAACCGATACGCAACAGCTATTCTACATTAAATAAGAGCTTATTTTAACCGTTTTTCTACCGATATCTAACAATCGAAACGCCAAGCTTGGATTCAATTCAAGCAGGCCCTGAAACTCCCACAGGGACTATTTCTCCTGACACGTTGTCTCAGAATCCTTCGAGGATGTTCGGATTAGGCCCATTGTCACAATGACCTCCCGCGGCTCATGAGAATGGAAGCCTTCCCATCCTCTGAACGCATTAGCATTCACACGGATCAATCGAGCGCCGGACCAGGTGCGGCTCATTCGGGTTAAGCCCGATTCTCCGCTCGCCGGAGGGCCGGGCCAGCGGGAATTCACTCTGGAGATCATGGATTTAAAGGATCCAGGCGCGCGCATCCCGCAAGAAGTACCACATGAGAGGGTGCGACGGCTCAGGCAATTCGACAGGCATGCCGCATGTCCGGACAAGGGTTCTTCGCCCGAATGGGCGACCCGAACATTGTCCTCACCCATTCTGTGGCATGCAAATCGGCAACTTTCTCTCACGGCGTGCATGCAGGAATCTCTGCCAAACCGCCCCGGAACTCCGCGGGACGGCTGAAACCCATGAGGAGTCGCGAGAATGGCAGACCTATCAGAACTGCTGAGCCGGTTCGGATTCGACTTCGATCTCGACGTCGAATTGAACAATACCCTGGATCAACTGCAACGGCAGAACACGACGACCAACACCAGTCAGGACTCGACCATCGACCAGGACAACGATAACTGGGGCGCGGTCGACTACAACCCGGTGCTACAGGCCCAGAATGACGCCAGCGCCAACAACACTGCGAATGTGGATGTCGGCACGGACAACGACGCCAATGGCGGCGCCGCTACGGCGGGCAATCCGACCGGCGGGGCTGCCACGGGCGGCGGCACTTTCGGAGGCTCGACATCCAGCGGCGATTCCGACTCCGGCGATACGACGGGTGGCTATGCTGCCGCGACCGGTGGCGCCGGAGGCGGCGGGACCGGTGGCGCCGGCACGAGCGGGCCGATTTCTTCCGGTGATTCAGGCTCCGGCGCTGGCGTGGGCGGCGATGCGGATACCGGCGACGGATCGGGCGGCAACGGTCCCGGTGGCGACGGTGATTCGGGCAACGTGAGAACCGGATACTCGGACGCGGACGGCGGTGACGGCGGCGACGGCGGAGACGGAACCGGCGGATATGGCGCCGGCGGCTATGCTTACGGCGGCAATGGAACGGGCGGCGACGGTACCGCTGGCTCGGGCGGCGCGGGCACCGGCGGGACTGGCACGGGTGGCGCTGGCGCAGGCGGCGACGGCACCGGTGGTGCTGGCGGCGCTGGCGGCGACGGCACGAGCGC
>JAEWKH010000159.1 GCA_023386155.1 Pseudomonadota bacterium | reverse complement strand
GAGGGCAACCGGCTCGATGGGTATGGTAAGTGGAAGAGCCGGAGGGCGCCTCGCACGCGGGATTTTTAGGCGTTTCGACTTGGACCCGCACAAGGCTGCCAAGGGCCTCCTGCCCGGACGGCTGCGTACGCCGCCCGGCAGGCCCGCTCCCTGCCCCGACACTTGTGACGCCTCGCGAAGCGCGTCCCTCGTCGGGCGGGGATGGGCAATGATATAGCCGAGCTTACCCTGCCTGTCAAGAACAAAGTGAGAACATTGTCCCCAGGATCGCCGGAAGCTCTCCTCCCCCTTGTGGGGAGGAGGTGGAGGTGGGGGTGTGGGCGCCTGACCCAGATAGGCTATCGCTCACACCCCCACCTTTAATCCCTCCCCACAAGGGGGAGGGAAACAGCGCCTGCGCCTGCGCCTCGCATCGCCTCGCATCGCATCGCATCGAAGGATGTGGGTTGTGGGCGGAACGGACACCATCCTCATCGGCATCGGCCTGCCCTCACCCCGGCCCTCTCCCGCCCGGGAGAGGGAGAGGCGGCATGCCCTTCCAATCGGGGTGCCCGGCACTGATCCCCGGATCACGTCCGGGGACGGCCATGACAGGGAAGCTGTGGCGGCAGTGAAGTGGATACGCCACTGCCATTCTGGCGATGGAGATTAGCGTCGGCCAATCGCCGTCAGAGGCCTCGCGGCGCGATCCGCCAGGACACATTGACGGAGGCCGTAAACTCCAGCGTCGCCGGAGGAATGATTTGTACTGTGGAATTCGGCCCTGGCGCTCGCCGCGCGGGAAGGTCCGCATAGGCGGTCGGAGCTTCGGCCTCACCGTCCGTAATCGCTACGATTTCCTTCAACTCAAGCTCGACAGGCTCTGCATAAGCCAGCGCTTGTTCCTTGGCATCAAGCATCGCGGCACGGCGGGCTTGATTGAGCGCTGCCCTTTCCTGGCTCACCTGGAATCGAACTGCTCCAATCTCAAACAACCCGGTATCGGCCAGCTTGGTGACGATCGCGTTCAGCTCACCAATGGCAGACGTCTTCAGAGAGAATGACGTCGTCGCCACATATCCCTCGACCACCGTCTCATAGCGTTGTCCGGGCCCTGGTTGAATAGGCGGCACCGGCCTCTGAACGCGGCGCTCGTCCACCTTGAAACTGCTCTTCTCCATTTCAGCACCAAGAGACTGAAGATCCTGAAGAACCTTAGAAGCTCGAGTAGCCCGCTCCTGATGAGGCTTCCCGACGCTTTCAAGGGTTCTTCCCTCGGTGGAGACGGAGACCGTAGCCCGTGCCATATCGGGCCTTGCCTCATAGCGCCCCCTTCCGAGGACGGTTATCAAGGTATCTTTTCGAGCCTCCTGAGACGCCGTTTGCCCATAGGCCGGTCCAACCATGACTGAAGCGGCGAACGCGACCAGGAACCAACGGGAGTCCATGCTTAATCCATCGAGAATGCAGATCCGAGATAGCGAATACAAGCATGATCGACGTTACAATGGAACAGCAATTTTCTCTCGCCCCCTGCTACGCCCTCAGCAACATCGCCGTCGTGTCGTCGCTCTGCTTGAACCGGGGGTAGAGCCGGCCGGCCGGGTCGCGCTCGGTCTCGATCTCCCGCGCCAGCCTCGCCAGGGGCTCGAGGCCGGATGCGAGGGCGGCTTCCATGAGGGTCCTGGCGTCCATGGCTTCGTAGAGATCGACCAGGGCGGAGAAGCCGTCCGAGGCCAGGAGGATCGCGGTGCCGTCCTCGCAGGGGGCCGTTTCGTGCCGCAGCCGGTCGGCGGCGTCCGGGTTGACGCTCAGGAGCGCCGCCGGAACGCCGCTCTTCCGCTGCCGCTCGCGGCGCTCCGCGAGCCAGGCGAGAAAGACGGGCTCGGAAAGGATGGCCGTGGGCCTGGAGTTTGCCTGCCGCATGAGCTCGGCCGCCTTCGCGGCTTCCGCCTCGCGCAGGCCGGGGGCGTCGCCGAGGGTCGCGACGGTCCCGTCGGGCTGCCGGACATAGGCCGTGGTATCGCCGAAGGTCCAGGCATCGAGCACATTGCCCCTGCGGCGCACCAGGGTCATGGCCCCGAGGGGCCAGGCGATGAAATCCTCGTGCCGCTCGGCGGGCGCGACGGCGCGATAGGCCGTGCGGGCCTCCTCCATCACGTGCCGCAGGAGGGTCGCGCCATCCTGCGCCTGGGGAGCGAGGTTCGAGAGCCGCTCGTCCGCGAACCGGGCGAGCCAGGCCGCATCGCTTGTCCCGGGCATGACCGGCTCGGTGCCGGGAAAGATCGAGGTATCGATGACCCAGGCCCAGTCGCCCGAGACGCCGCAGATATCCTCGTTGGGCTTGTCGGGATGCCCCGGCCAGCTGATCCGATCCAAAACCGTGAACATTGTCGCATCGCCTCTCGTCAAATCGACCCGGTCACCCCATAAAGCAAAGCTTGGAAGAAGGTCCAGCCGATGCTCCTCGACTATATCTCCGCCGCCCTCGTCACCCTCCTCGTCACCCTCGATCCGGTGGCGCTGGCGCCGATCTTCGTGTCGCTGACCCGGGGCATGAACGCCGAGGAGCGGCAGAGGGTCTCCCGGCGCGCCTGCCTGATCGCCTTCGGCATCCTGGCCTTCTTCGGTCTCGGCGGCGAGGTCCTCCTGCGGCTCCTCGGGGTCGGCATCCCGGCCTTCCGCATCTCCGGCGGCCTGCTGCTGTTCTGGATCGCCTTCGAGATGGTGTTCGAGCGCCGCAACGAGCGCAAGCAGCACACGGCCGACATCGCCATCACCGAGGACCACATCCGCAACGTCGCCGCCTTCCCGCTCGCCATCCCGCTGATGGCCGGCCCCGGCGCCATCACGGCGGTGATCCTGCTCGCCGGACGGGCCGACGGCAATATCGGCTACCTGACCGCGCTGCTGATCCTGATCGCGTTGGGAATCCTGAGCTGCCTTCTGGTGTTCTCCGCCGCCGACCGGGTCTCCCGCTGGCTCGGCGTGACCGGCAACGTGGTGCTGACCCGCCTCCTCGGCGTGATCCTGGCGGGCCTCGCGGTGCAGTTCATCATCGACGGGGTACTGGCCCTGCTCAGGGCGCCGGCGGCTTAGAGCATCGGACCCAAAAGTGGTGTCCAATTTTCGCTAGCGCGGCCCGCTGGGTCCGCACGATGCTTTAGGCGACGATCGAACCGGACGCCTTGCCCCTGATCAGGACGAGCATGTTCTCTTCCAACGGAAGCGCCTCGAGCACCGACCAGCCGAGCCCCTCATAGAATGCCCGCCGGTGCGGCCCGGACAGCAGGTAGACCCGCCCCGGCCTGGAAAGCGAGTTCGGCCGCCCGGTCCACCAGGGCCGCCCCGATGCCGCGACGGCGATGCTCCGGCTCGACCCACAGGGCCGCGACCCAGGGCGTGTAGTGCGGCCTCGTGCCTTCGTCGCAGGCGATGAGGGAGGCTGTGCCGATGAAGGCATCGCCCTCGTGCGCCACCAATGCCGTAGGGACAGGCCCGGCCCCGAGGCTCTCCCGCACGAGCCCGGCAAGCAGGCTCAGGGGATGCCCCTTGTCCTTCCAGAAGGCGCGCCAGACACGGTCCGCGACCGCATCGGCGAAGCCGGGCCGGTCGCGCATATCGCTGATGGCGATTGGGCTCAGCGCAGGGTCTCCAGCAGGCGCGTCATGAGCTGCTGCCTGGGCGCGATGGACGAGATCAGGCCGTATTCCTGGAGGGTGTGCGCCCCGTCGCCGTCGATGCCGAGCCCGTCGAGGGTCGGGATGCCCAGAGCCGCCGTGAAGTTGCCGTCCGAGCCGCCGCCGACCCGCGGCGCGGAGACGAGGTCGAAGCCGATCTCGGCAGCGAGCGACTTGGCATGGTCGAAGAGCTTCGAGGTCGCCTCGGTCCGCTCGTAGGGCGGCCGGTTCATTCCGCCCGTGACGGTGAGCCTGAAGTCGGGGTTTGAGGGCGTCAGGCCGAGGATCGCGGCCGTCACGGCCTCGCCGTCCGCCACCGTCTCGACCCGCAGGTCCACCGGGAAGCGGCAATGCTGCGGGATTGTGTTCACCGCCGTGCCGCCCGAGACCATGCCGACCGTCGTGGTGATCCCCCGTGAATAATCCGTCATCGCCTCGATGGCGAGGATCTGCCGCGCCGCCTCGTAGACGGCGTTGCGGCCCTCCTTGTGGCGCGAGCCCGCATGGGCGGGGCGGCCTTCCACATGCACGTCGAAGCGCCCGACCCCTTTGCGGGCCGTGACGACCTGGCCGCCGTCGCGGGCCGGCTCCGTCACGAGCGCACAGGCCGAGCGGCGCCCGATCTCCTCGATCATCGGCCGGGTGATCGGCGAGCCGATCTCCTCGTCCGGCGTCACCAGGAAGACGATGGGCCGTGCCGCGCTGCCCCTGCGGGCGACATCCTTGAACGCCTCCAGGGCGAAATACGCGCCGCCCTTCATGTCGTAGACACCGGGTCCGTAGAGCCGGTCTCCCTCGATCCGCAACGGCAGGTCGTTCTCGATCGTGCCGACGGGATGCACCGTGTCGAGGTGCGACATGACCAGGATGCCCGGCTCGGAGGTCTGCGGCCCGGCCCGCAGCACGAGCACGTCGCCCAGGCCCTGCTCGCCCGCGATGCGCTCGACGGCCACGGGCGCGTCCTGCATCTGCGAGACGACGAGATCCATCATCAGGTTGACCCCGGCCCGGTCGTGGGTCGGGCTCTCGGTGCGGATCCAGGTGAAGAGCGTGTCGAGGGTCGGCGAGGTGCGGCTCATGATGGGTTCGTCTTCAATGATGGGGCCTGCTGGCTAACCACTCCTCGCCCGAAACATCAAGCCCGCATGTTCGCATCGCAACCCTGCCATCGCGCCCATGCAGGCGAAAGACGTCCGGCGGGACCGGTCGAAGGCCATCCGACGGGACGAGAGCGATTAGTGCTGCGCCACGTTCAACGGAATGGAGAGCAGGACATTTCCAGCCTCGTCGACGACCTCGAGGTGCCAGCCGCTCCAGTCGACCTCGTCGGGCTCGCCTTCCTGCCTGAGTTCCTGAATGGCCTTAAGAGCCTGATAATGGGCTGCGTCCAGGTCCGAGACTTCGATTCCTGCCTCGTCCACGATCCGTTCGTGCGAGTGCACAAGATGAAAGTAACAGTGCACGACAGGGAACCTTGGAAGCCTTTCACTTAAACGCGGAACCTCGTCGGGCTCCGGAATCGACCGCTAGATGATCAGCTTCCATGACCTGACGCAAGGTAAGTTTTCGTCTTCGTACCAGATCGGAACCCAGGATGAAGACTATCGTCCTGAACGTTCCGATCAAGGCGACGCCACGGCCAAGCTCGATGGTGCGGCGGCGCCTGTGTTGGGAAGGCCGGCCGCGACAGGCGGCCTTCCTGCGAAATAATCGACGAGCTAGAAGGGAATGTCGTCGTCGATATCGCTGTAGCGGGAGCCGCCTCCCCCGCCGCTGCCGCTGCCACCGCCTCCGCCGAAGGACGGGGCCGGGCGGCGATCCTGCGAGGGCGAGCGTCCAAAGTCGCCGCCGCGGCTGATCTGGCCCTGCTCCTCGTCGCCGTACTCGGACGATGAGCCGCCGCCGCGGCTGTCCAGGATCGTCAGCTCGCCGCGGAAACGCTGCAGCACCACCTCGGTCGAGTACTTCTCAACCCCCTGCTGGTCGGTCCATTTGCGCGTCTGAAGCTGGCCCTCGACATACA
>JAEWKH010000115.1 GCA_023386155.1 Pseudomonadota bacterium | reverse complement strand
GGCTTGGAGGGCGGCGCGGCGGGCCGGGGCGGCAGCGGCAGTCCCTTCGGTCGGGCTACGGTCGCAGGCGCCGCAGGGCGCCGGACAGGCATGGGGCGCGGCGGGGGCCGGACCGCCGCGTAGTCGATGGCCGCCGGGGCCGTCTCCTTCGGGGTCCAGCCGTGGTCGGCGGCGAGGCGCTCGAGGACGGCCTGGAAGGCGTCCTGGTCGAGGTCCTTCCGGGACGTGACGCCCGCCACGTCGGCGAGCAGCGCCTTGCGGTCCTCGGGCGTCATGCCGGTCTCCTTCTCGGCGATCGCCAGCAGGGCGAGCTGTCCGCGGGTGACGGGCCGGGTGCCTCTCGTCGTCATCGCGACGTCTCCTTAAGCTGCGAAATCGAGGTTTTGCGGACATTGCTCCTGGGCCTGCGGGCGGTCCTGGCGTCGTTCCAGATCACGTCGACGAGGCGGAAGGACCTACCCCGTCCGTCGAACCGCAGGGGCGCGACCTCGACGTGCATGGCGGGCCACAGGCCGGCGGCCTCGCGGAAGGCCTTGGCGATCACGTCGTCAACGAGCTCCCCGCGGTCCTTGCCCGTCCAGCCCAGGCCCTTGGCGAACTTATCGAGGTCGATCCGCCAGCGCCCGCGCACCACGTCGCCCCCCTTCCACGCCGCCAGGGCGCGCAGCGCGACGGGGAGACTCCACCGGCCCCTCATCGCCTCGAGCTCCGCGAGTTCGAGGACGACGCTGCCCGCCTTGGTCGCGTGCCGGAAGGCCTCCACGACGCGCGGGTCGGGGGCGCCGGCGATCCCCAGGCCCGCGGCCCAGAAGCCCTCACCGGGCTCGGTGGGGTAGCAGGGATACAGGATGGCGCCGTCGCCGAGGCCGTCCGCCATGAGCAGGAGGCTCGACACGCGGTCGGAGAATGCCTCCGCCATCTTCGGGATCAGCCGCGTCGCCGGGGTGACGGCCCGCACGACCTGCAGCGGGAGGACGTCCTCCCCGAGGAGGTGCGCGGCGAACCCGAGGAGGGCCGCGGCCTGGTCCTGCCCGGTCGGGCGGCTGCCCCTGGCGCCCCCGGTCTCCGGGAACATGGGGCCCGGCTCGAAGCGTGCGGACCGGGCGAGCGCCAGGGGCACGGCGAGGCGCGGGACGCGCTGCAGGAACTCATCCCGGACCTGCGCCGGTGGCATGCCTGGGGTGAGCCATGTCCACCCCTTTAAGTTACTCATCTCTAAGGACTCCCTCTGAGGATAAGGGGAAAGTGTCGTGAGCTACGCGGGGTACGGAATTCAGTATGTGCGCGAAGTTGCTGAAAACAAGAGTCAAAGCTCAAAAATGAGTGGTAAAGTTCTCGCTCTCTAATATTAGAGATATCTACAAGGGGGACGGGGGCTGTCCCGAGGGGGCCGGAGACCCGGGGGAAGAGAGGCGGTGGCGGTCCTCGGGAGGACGGGGGACCGTCAGGGAGGGACGGAGACCGCCCGACCGGAGCGGAGCGGAGGAAGGGCATCGGGATGCTCGGGGACGGATGGCCGGGACCGGGAGACGTGAGGGCCGGAGCCTGGATGCGACCGCTCCGCGGGAGGGCCGGGGAAGGACTGGGACTGGGACTGGAGGCAGGGGCGGGCTACGCCTGAGCCCTTCCCGGAGGGTGGGGACGGTCTCCGTCCTGCAGGGGGCGGTGCCGGAGGGCCTGGGGACGATGCCTGAGGGGGGAAGGCCGGGTCTGCCGAAAATCGAATATGTCACCGGTTCATCATTGAAGGAGGACGCCTGCCGTCCACGCGTGCCGAATCTCCGATATGTCAGCGTGTCGACAATGGAGGAGGACGGGCGGATTTTTCCGACGGCGCCCTTGTCCCGGGCCGTCCTCCGACCGATCCTGGACGGGAGAGGCGGACGGAGGAGGCACGGATGAGCATCGCATCGCTGAAGAAGGGAAAGCCCGCCACGGAGGCCCCGGACGCCTTGGGCGGTGCGCCGGAGGCCGTCACCGGGCGGCACGAGGGCCTGCACCCGGCCGAGGCGGTCCTGGAGGCCGTGCCGGAGGGGCGGAGGGACGCCGTGCGGGAGCGGGCGGCGATGCTCCTGGCGGGCGGCAGGACGGCGTCACGGGCGGCGGTCGAGGCGATGCTCTGGGCCGGGCTCGAGTCGTCCCCGGAGGCCCTGAGGGCCGCAGACGAGGCCGACCGCGCCGTCCCCCTGGCGAGGTGACCGGAAACACGTGCGGGGCGGCGGATTTTCCTGCCCCGTCCCTTGTGCCGGGCTTGGCCCTAACATACTATGGGTGGTGTTAGTCATCCGCTCGTCTTCCCGGTCGTAGCAGACGACAATCCGAAGCCCGCTCCGATCCCCGTGAGCGGGCTTCGACGTTCCGGGGGCGGTTGTTTCGGGCAGCCCGGAACCCCAGCCTGCGGCCTCCCAGACAAGCGGAGGACGGCATGGCGACGGTGCTGCGGCCGTCCAGTACGGCGTCAAGCGTCCCGCCAATGTCGCCTTCGCGCTCGATTCAGGAGTGGTGCGGACCTCGAAGGGGGCAGGATCAGGACGAAGGTGCGCTGGGCGTACGCGACGAAGACGGTCACGATGCTCGGCACGGTCAACTCGCAGGCTCGCCCGGGCGGACAGCCGTATGCGCGGACGGGACGCTGCTCGTGGCAGTCCGTGTCCTGGGCCGGCGTGTGGGAGATCGGACCCGACGGGATCACGGAGATGGGCGGGTCCGTGGTTGCAGACTCATGGACCAGCGAGGTGTTCATGTTGACCGAGAGTGACTACCAGAACTATGTCAGCAGCGGTGCCCTCGGGAGAGTCGCTGTCATGGGACCCGGCCCGCAGTTCCTTCCCGCGCCGTCCGGGAGCACCCTGCCCGTGCGCAGGAACGTGAACACGGCGGCATGGAACGACGGGCACGACGCGCTCGTGGCTGAATGGCCGGAGGGCGGCCCGCAGGAAGGATACCTGTTCCCGCCCGACTAGTCCTCTCCGGGATCCTGCTGCGGCGGGGTCCCCTTCCTGTCGCGGCGCTCCTGGGCGCGCACGACGGCCCTGGCCTTCACCCTGGCCGAGAGGCGCACGCCCATGACGCGGTCCCCCGCGGAGGGGCCGAGCGGCACGCGCCCGACGCCCGACACGAGGCGGTCGCACTCCGGACGCTCGAGGCCCTCGCCGGTGACCTCGCCCCACACCGCCAGAGCCTCCTCGGAGCGGTCGCGGGTCTCGCGGGCGACGCGCTCGTGCTTCGGCCCGATCTCGGCGTCCAGCCTGTCCGGGGCGCGCTCGGGGGCGTCCACCGGATCGGTGCCGCGGCCCGCGATCTTCGGCACGCCGCCGAGGCGGACGCGGGCCTGGCGCGCGGCGTCGGTCACGCGCCTCGCGTGGTCCTCGCCGTGCGTGAGGACGTAGACGAACCGCGGCTCCGTGTCCCCGGCGAGCGGCATGCGGACGGCGGTGAGCCCACGCGCCCAGCGGCTCCGGCAGGTGCCCGTCCTGCCGTCCAGGCCCGCGACGGCCATGAGCCTACGGACGGCCTCGGGCGCCGAGATGATGTCCGGGCGCAGCGCGGGGATCAGGTCCGGGTCGATGACGCCAGTGGCCTGCAGCGCCGCCCACAGCTCTGGGGCCATCACCGACCCGCGCTTCCAGTCCTCGAGGCTCGTGACGTCGTCGAGGATGGTGCCTTCGGGGATGCACGACGTGCCGATCACCAGGAGCGGCGGCTCGCCCTCGCGGTACACGGTGCGCAGGCGGGCGAAGAATTGGCGCAGCTCCTCCTCGCGGTACTGCTGCTGGAGCAGGCGCCCCCACTTGCCCGGGTGCTCCGGGACCTCGATGACGTAGTCGTGGCCGGAGCGCATCGGGATCCGGCGCGTGGCGAGGGGAGACCGGAGGGGCTGCCCGCTGTCGTCGAGGCCGTCGCCGCGGGCGTCGAAGGGCAGCTCGGGCTCGTCGTCGTCGTAGCCCAGCGCGGCCTGGAGGCCGTCGATCGACCGCACGGGCGGCTCCATGCGGCCGATCGAGAGCGCCGCGCGGTGGTTCTTGAACGAATTCAATCCGCGCATCGCGCCGTTGTGGCAGTGATCGACATTGGCGGGCAGGCTTCCGTCGATGAGCGCGCCGATCTCCGTCATGCCGCCGCCGATGACGACGCGGCCCTCTCCGCCGAGGACGCTGACGGTCGAGATGACCTTGCTCCAGGCGTCGAGGTTCGTCGCGGCGATCGCGAGCGACTTGGCGGTCTTCTTCCGCGGGACGAAGGCCTCGCGGGACTGCGGGCGGTCGGCGATGGCGATGCGGTGCACGTTCTCGTTCGCCTCGACCTCGTGGACCGTGACGTCGCGCCCCATGATCTTGCGCGTGATCGCGCGGTTCGCCGACGCGTCGAGCAGGAGCCACGGGGCGGCCTTCCAGTTGGGCTGCGTGCGCCAGGAGACCCGCAGCGCGTCGTACGTCGCGCCGCTCTCCGCGGTCTCGACGACCCACTGCAGGCGGGTCTCGACGGGCGCACGGTTCTTCAGCATGTGGCGTCCGCCGCCGAGCGCGCGGGTGATATCGTCGGCGGCCTCGTTCTCCAGCGCCTCCTCGAGGATCGCCCAGAGCCGGTACTCCTCGCGGGCGTGCGGGTGGTCGTATGCGCCGATCTGGGCGATCTCCTCGGGCGTCATGTTCGGCTGCGCCGTCGAGAGCGAGCGGACCGTCGCCGACAGGACCTGCTTCGCCGAGCGGACGAGGTCGATGCCGCGCTCGGTCTTGCCGCCCGAGATCCTGCGGACGTGCCGGTGGAAGGCCGCGCGCGGGCACTCGCCGCGTTCCTTGGTCTCGAGCAGGATCTGGATGGCGCGCTGCCGGTCTTGCCAGATGTCCTCGCCGGTGATGCCGGCCCTGCGCTGCACCTTCTTCGGGCGGGGCTCGATCCTCAGCTTGCGCAGGGAGCTGAGGGGGATGCAGGCCGTGTGGAGGAGAAGCTGAAAGATGCGCTCGTCGCAGACGACGAAGCGGGCGTCCTTTAGGTCGTGGGGGATCGCGACGGTCAGGTAGGCGTGCGGCATGACGATGATCGGCGACGTCTTGATCATGCGGCGCTGGGCGATGGCCGGGCACGTGTCCCAGTGGACGCAGCGCCGGGGCGGCTCTCCGTCCTTGCCGGGGGCCTCGCACAGCCCGGCTGCCATCACGCCGGCCTTCGCGAGCTTCCCGCGGACGTCCGGGATCCGGCACATGCCGTCGCGCCCCTTGCCCTGGTAGACCAGGACCTCGAGCCCGCGCAGGTGCGGATGGATGGCGCCGTACCGGGCCTTCAGGTTCTCGAAGGTGGCCGCGAGCTCGCTGGCGTTGTCGTGCGTCGGCACGAGGACGATGATCGGCTTGCCGTCGTGCGTGTCCACGAGGCGCGGGTCGCGGAGCACCTGCTCCGCGAGGTTCGTGGTCTTTCCTGAGCCCGCCGGCGCCATCACGAGGTGCACCGCGTCGCGCCCCTCGAAAAGGTCGTCCAGGGCGGTGGCGATGGCCGCGTTCACCTGCCGCGACACCTCGGCGGCGACGGCGCTCCTGTCCTCGCGGATGGCGCGTGCGGACTTGGCGGCCTCCAGCCCCTCGGGGGCCTCCTCGAAGCGGCCGGGCACCGGGGCACGGGCCTTGGTGCCGGCGCCGGGGGTGCCGAGGAAGCTCAGGAGCGCGGTCTGCGACACGGCCTCCTTCGGGGCCGTGGTGCGGGGGCGCCTGTCGGCCTTCGGCTGGCGCCGGATCCCGCCGCTGCGGGCCTTGGCGATGGCCGACGAGAGGGCGCTGTCGGCGATCTTGCGGACGTTCGCGGTGTACGCCCATTCGCCATCGAGAACGGCCTGGCGCTGGAAGGCTTCGACGACCATCCCGAGCAGCTTCGCGCGGCCGTCGCCCGACGTGTCCAGCGCGGCGGCGCGGTTCTCGATCACCGCCTCCATGGCGAGGTCGCGGAGCAGCGCGCGGCGGCCGTCGGTGACGCGGCCGTCCACGCCGAACACGTACTTCGGCGAGGACCTGACGACCGGCCTCTGCAGGCCCGAGGCCGGGTCGTACTCGTGCGCGACGATGCTCTCGCCGCCGCCCTCTTCGACATAGAAGGCCCGGATCTTCTCGACGGCGAGCATGAACGCCACGAAGGCCTCCATGGTCACCTCGGGGCAGTCCTCGGGTCCCGCCTCCGCGAAGCTCCTGACCGGATACCAGAAATTTCGCATGCACCGGTGGTGCTGGCCGATGATCGTCAGCGGCGCCTTCGTCAGAATCTCGATCTGGTCCTCGGACTTCCCGCCGTCGGCGTCGGCGAAGCGGTAGGAGGCGTGCGGGAGCTCGGTGCCGTCGGCGATCCGCACCACGAACGCCAGCTTGGGGTAGCGGCCAGCGCGGATGATCGGCAGCGGGCCGAAGATCTCCCACGCGCAGCGCAGGATCGCGAGCGAGGTCTCCTCGTGGCCGACGTCGATGTCGAAGGCGGCCGTGCGCGGCCCCTTGCCCCCGGCGCGGGGCTGCATCGCGATGTTCTCCCACGGATTCAGCCGGTTGATGCGCGCGGCCTCGTTCGGCTCGATGTCGGAGAAGAGCTGCAGGTCGAGCTTCAGGTTGGCCGTCGGCTTGAAGAGGGCGCCGCCCTCGGTGATGATCCCCGGCTCCCTGTTGAGCCTCTTCTGCGGGAAGACCGACCAGCCGCGGTCATTGATCGGCTTCCACTGCCACTTCCACTCCTGCACGTTCTCTTCGCGCAGGTCGAGGCGGGTGCGCCAGTCGACGACGGTCGAGAAGCGCGGCGAGCGCAGGACCTTCTCGACGGCCGCCCAGTCCCTGTCCCACGGCACGTCGACGTCCGCGACCTCGTCGGGCTTGTAGAGGATGCGGTCGCCCTCCGCGGCGCCGTCCGGCAGATAGCTCGCGCCGAAGCCGCCCTTCTTGGGCTTGGCCGGCTTGCGCGCGGGCGCGACGTAGTCGCCGATGAAGTCCGGGACGTAGTAGCCCAGCTCCTCGTCGGGCGCGTACCCGGCGGCGCCGGTCTGTGCGTCAAAATCCATGTTCCCCGTATCCGCAAAGAAAATCCTACGAATTTCGTAGAATTTTTCCTTTCATCATTTGCCTGAATCCAGAGGATCGCAGGCGAGTTTCGTCTTCCCGAGGAAGAGGATCGGTCGCGTCCGGGCTTAGGTCAAGAGTTGCGGAGAAATATCGCCATCGGAGTTAAACTCCGATGGCGTTTTCTTCCATAATTCTGGAAATATTCTTGACGCTCTCTTGGGGCCATGAGTCGCTAATCCTGACGAAGAAAGATCTCGTTAAGGATAGACCAAGGATGCGCCCTGTCTCCGACACCTACTGCCGTCTCCGGGATGCGCTGATCGACGCGATCGTCGCGCGCCTCGACGACGCCGTGGAGCGTCACGGCCCGCGGGCGCGGCACGTCCTCACGAACGGCGAGCGCAGGCTCCGTCTCCACGAGTGGAAGGACCTGAAGGAGAAGCCCGACACCTTCTCGGTGAACCGACACGGGGTCCGACGTTTCCCTCGGGGAGCTGAAGAGCATGAAGGGCTACTGGAAGGCCGTCCGTCTGGTCCGCGGCGACGCGAGCGAGGCCGAGGTCAGGAAGGCTCTCGGGACGGCATCGCCTGACGGGCCCGAGGGGAACATCTGGGCCCTGCTCGCAGACCGGGCGAGGACCGCGGCGGAGCCGATCCCGAGCAGCCTTGTCCAGTTCCAGGCGAACGTGACCAACGCGCGTGACGGAAACCCCGAGGTCGCTTCGATCTTTGAGCAGCTCTCGGTCCTTCTCTACGAGTTCGACGGGAGCGACAAGTCCATCGGGAGCTTGAAGAACGAGGTCGTGCAGGCCCTGAAGGCCCTGCGGGTTCCGCCCGTCCGCCGCACGGCTCTCGCCGCAACGCTCTTCGGTGAGGCCGCGGCTGCCGAGATCCTCAAGGTTGAGGCGGCCTGAGCGATGAGGTCGGAAAGGACCAAGGAAGAACGCGAAGCCTGGGCGCACGGCGCCTGGGAGACCATCGACATGTTCCTCCAGCATCTCGTCGCGGACCACATCGCCCGCGGCAGCACCCTGCAGGAGGTCGCCGAGGAGCTGAGGCACTGGAAGGTCGACGCCGAGAAGGGCGGGATCTTCCTCGACAACCAGGAAGGAGCGGCGGCATGACTTTGCAGAGGGACAAGGTCAGCGTGGCGATCACGGAGGAGCTCCGTCGGCAGGCGGAGAAGGAAGGCAACTTCTTCAGCGATCCGGTCGAGCGCTGGGATGGCGGCGACGTCATCCAGCTGAACGCCGTCGCCTACGACGGCATCATCGATCTCGACGCCCTGGTCGCGGCGCTACGGGACAAGGACCTGCTGCGCGACGATCCGCCGAGCCTGTCCTCCGAGAGCGGGCGCGAGCAGCTCGACGAGGCCATCCGGAAGGCCAAGACGGCTCTCGTCAAGCAGAGCCACGTCGGCAAGGCCGTCGATCGGCTGAAAGCTCTCGGGATAGAGGCCGACTGCTGGTACGAGCCTGCCTCTGGCGGCGCGGGCGAGATCTACGCGTCGATCGGCGACGACCCCGACAACTGCTGGGCCGCCTATCCGGATGATGACGGGCTGGACCGGCTCTACTTCGAGCTCCGTGACGGCGTCCGGGATCTGCATCCTCAGGTGTACGGCGAGGAATTCCCCCGGTCGATCTTCCGGTAGAGGAGACGGCGCCTAGTCGGGCGCCGTCACACTCAGCGTACCGACGGCGCACATCGGGCCTATCGCGATGCTCATGTCCTTCGTGTCGAGGACGAGCCGGCCGAGAGGACGGATCTCGCCCTCGACGAAGCGCGTGCCGCCGCGCCGGAGCGTGCCGGAGCCCTTGTGCACGGCGTACCGCCCGGTGCGTGGATCGGTGACTTCGCACTCCACGTCCGCGTACCAGCGATCGCCCCGCCGCGTCGCCTCGATGCGCGTCGTCGCGACGAAGTCTCCGCGCCTCTCCGACACGGTGCCGTAGAAGCCCGGATCGTCGAGAAACCCTTGTGCCGCAACGGCGGACGGCGCCACGAGCCCTACAGCCACAAGCATCCATCGCATCAGTTACGCCCTCCGTATGTGGGGTAGTCCCAGGGCGCGCCGCGCAGCGCGGCGTCCCGGCGGTCGCCGTCCTCGAGGCGGTCCTTGATCCATCCGTCGAGGTCGACGGCCACCTGGCGGATGTCGCGGTCGTAGCGCCTCGCGACGTAGACCTTCACCGCATCGACGGCGTCCCACGTGTGCGCCTCGAACCAGTCGAACAGCTGCTCCCAGGCGGGATCCTCGCCGATCCTGCCCGCCGGGACCACGTCCTCCGGCGGCATCACGTAGCCGCAGGAATCGGCGTACCTGTCCACCATCGGATACGTCACGGCGCGCGGCCGCGACTTGTGCTCGCGGGCGTCGGGATGCGGACGGCCCAGGCGCAGCAAGTGGCCTTGGGTCCTCACCCACCGCAGGTCCGGGTCGACAAAGTACAAGGGAGACGAGCAGTAGTGCTTCTGCGTTCCGAGACGCGGATGACCGGTGATCGCCATCGCGCGGAGATTGGGCTCGCCGGACTTCGGATAGGAGCCCGGCCGCCAGCCGTGCGCGCACGGCGCCTGAACGAGCTCGCTCTCCGTCGGGAAGCGGCCGGCCTCGTACCTGTCGAGGTCGGCACGCAGGGCCAGGAAACGCGCCCGCAGCGGGTGGTCACTCATCATGTCGTCTCCTCTGTCTGCAGCGATCACAACGTGCGCGGCCGCAAGCCACAAGGGTATCCAGGTCTGCTGCCGATGCTCCCTCATGAGGCGAGCCTCAGGCCGGATATCACCTCCCAGAGGCGCATCAGCTTCTGCCCGTCGAGGCGCGGATCGGACGTGAGCCGCTCGAACTCCGTCGCCAGACGCCGGGCGGCGTCGGGCGTCTCCTCGCCCAGGGCGTCGCACGCGGTCTCCCGCAGGCCCTCGATCCCGGCGGCGTGGAGCGCGCGGGCGGTGAGCGCCGCATCGAGCAGCGCGTATCTCAGTGCCGACATGCGCGCCTCCTCTCAGTGCCGCGGGGCGTGGCTGTCGCGCATGTCGACGACGACCTCCACGATGCGCCGCAGGCGCCTGAGGCTTCCTCCTCCCCATGCCCGTGCGATGGCCGCGATCTCGTCGCCCGCGAGAGCCTGGGCCCACTCCTGGCCGTCGGTCTCGCGCGCGATGTCGGCGAGGATCCCGGGCAGCAGCGCCTGCAGGTGCGCTGGTTGCGGGTCGGGCATGCGGAGGATCCGGAACCGGTCCCGCAGCGGCGCCGGGATCTTGCTGGCGTCGTTCGACGTGGCGAGCCAGGAGACATGCGAGAGGTCCGTCTCGACCTCCAGCATCGGGTCCCTGTATCTCCTGGCCGTCGACGGCTCCAGCATCGCCAGCAGCGCGTCGATGAGCGACCCGTTCTCCCGCGACCGGCCGGCCTTCTCGATCTCGTCGAGGATGATCGCCGGGTTCGCCGTCTCGCTCGATCGGCATAGGGAAAGGGGCACGCTGATTCTGCCGGTTGACCATTGTGCGGATGTGCCGGCGATGCTTCCGTCGGCGCTGCCGCCGCACGGGTAGAGGACGGACGGCAGGCCCAGCGCCTCGCAGATCGCCGCGCACAGTGCCGACTTCCCGGAGCCTGGGCTGCCGACGACAAGAGAATTCCGCAGGCGTGCGGGCCCGCGGCGGGACACGTCGCGCAGCAGGGCGTCGATGATGCCGACTGCGTGCGGCCATCGGCTCACGAGATCGGCACGGACGTCGCTCGGATCAGGCGCCCTGATCAGGCGCAGCGGGCGGCCCGCGATGTCGGAGGCCACGGCCTGCCGCGTCTGCATGCGCGACGGCTTGAGATCCGAGATCGTCTTCCTGTCGGCCGCGGCCGGCACCACGATCGTGGAGCGCGGCTCCTCGCGGAGAAGGTCGGCGATGTACGACTCCTCGACGCCCTCGAGGATCCTGGCGAGGGCGGAGTCGCCCTCGGGCACCGGCAGCCCGACCTCGTGCTGCAGCAGCACCCTGCGGCCCGCGTCGCACGCGGCCTGGGCGACCGTCCCGCCCTTGGACATGCCGCGCATCCACGCGTACCGGACGAAGATCTGGAGCCCGGCCGCGCAGGCGACGAGCTCGCCCTGGGCATACGTGCTGTAGACGAGATGGTCGACGTGCCGCGAGAGGCGGGCGAGCAGCCGGCGGGATCCCGCCTCGGCGCCGTAGAGAGCCACGCGCAGCGAGACCTCGCGCCCGAGCTCCCACTCCGGCAGCCTGGAGACGCGCCGGTGCAGGTCCTCCAGGGCCGCGGCGACGTCGGCGACGGGCAGGCGGTCAGCCGTCGCAAGCAGCGTGCGGCACTCGGCGATCGCGACGGCGTCATCCGACCGCGCCCGGTCGCGGCGCAGGTATTTCAGGAGCCGTGCCGGCTCGCCCGTGGGCAGGCTCGTCCACAGCCTCAGGTCGTCGATCCATGCGTTCGAGTAGAAAGGCGCGCCGCAAAGAATAGCGTGCGTCGCCGGAAGTACATCTGACATAGTGGCCTCCGTGCCGTGACCGGCGGCCCATGCCGTCCTGGTCCACGTCGTACCCTATGCTCGGAGGTGCTTAAGAAAAAGTAAGGATTCCGTTAGGACATGTCCTGCGACAGCTTCTCCACAGCCTCCGCGTCCTCGTCGGTCGGCATGAGGCTGTCCGCGGCGTCGCGCAGCGCCCCGGCGACGACGAGGGCGTCCAGGCCGTCGATCTTCTGAACTTCCTCGAGGAGCTCCGCGATCCTCATGTCCAGGCGCGCCGCGTTCCTCTTGGCCGCCTGGTCGTACAGGTAGTCCATGACGGCGTCGGGGACTGGATGCTGCCCGTTGTTCCAGCGCTGGGCGCTGCGGACGGCGACCCCGGAGGCCTTCGCCAGCCGGTACACCCACCTGACCCCGAGCGCCGCCTGCCCGATGCGCCTGAGCTCCTCGACGCGCGACTTCGGCGGCGGCGGGCGCTTGTATGTCCTTGAGACCATATGTCCGAATCCTTAAATCAGGAGCGTGAACATAGCAGGGATCCCTTGCCGCAGCCTTACCTATTCCGCGCCTCATGAAGTGGGCGCGGACGCCGAGTCTGTCCCCACGGCTAAGTCCTTGATCCCAGAGCGGGAATGGTCTCTGGAGGCCCGAAAACGGGCGAGTCTATCATCACCGCTTTGTCAGAAAAACGAGTGCAGATTTCTGACAAAGTAGACCGGGATGTTTACCTTCGTGTTACACGGCGGTAAACATCTTCCCCTACCTTTCGATAGGGATTTGCTACAAATTTCTGGCAGGCCGAAACTAGTTGTGGCTTTCGAGCCGGCGCCGGAGCGTTGTCCTTCTAGAGGAGAACGGCCTTGCGCAGCTACCGTGACTATGACCCCAGATCCGTCACCGAACTCGTCGGCAAGACCATGGTGAATGTGGAGAGGATCGAAGACGACGACGAGATCCGGTTCCACGTCGACGATGGGTCCGTCTACTTGATGTACCACGAGCAGGACTGCTGCGAGTCCGTCAACATCGAGGACATCGTCAGCGACCTCGATGACCTCGTCGGCTCGCCGATTCTCGTCGCGGAGGAGGTGTCGAACGAAGACCCGGACGGCGGCAACGCTACCTGGACCTTCTACAAGCTCGCCACCAACAAAGGCCACGTCGACATCCGCTGGTACGGCTCGTCCAACGGCTACTACTCCGAGACCGTAGACTTCGCCCTCGTCCGCAAGCCGGACAAGGCGGAGGTCGGGATCACGGCGACGTGGGGCCGTTACAGGCTTGAGGGCCGCATCGGGCACAGGAGGACTGAGATGGTGCGGATATTCAGGACCGCCTACCACACCATCGAGTGGCTCGCGGAGGTCACCGGAACGTGCCCGCGGTATGGCTTGGCGCTGCGCTTCATCGACGATGACCGCGCGCCCGGAAAGCCCTGGAGTGAGGTCGGCTGGGATTTCGGGCCTGGCCTCTATGCCATTAGCCACCGGACATGGCGGACGTACATCGCGGTCGGAAGTGACGGCACCGCCGCCGAGATCCAGCGCGATGATGTTGAGCGCAGGGTCTACTGGCGCGAGCACGGCCATGACGGGATCCCCGAGATCGAGATGGAGTTCATCCGGCAGGCCGGCGCAGACCGCGCCCTGGACGGCACGGTCCTGCGGATGGGAGGCGTCGCTGCGAAGATGCAGGGCGCGGAAATCCGTCATGTCGTGGCCGCCATGTTCAAGGGGCGCCGGGTCGACATGGCGCCGCGCGACGCCTTCCTCGCTATCGTCCCATACCCGAACGAGGGGCAGCGCGCCATGGTGCGGCCAACGCTCAGACAGGCGAAGACCGCGGCTACGAAGCTTGTGGATCTGCTCTCGGTGGTACAGGGCCCCAGGCGTGACGATGCGTCGGCTCCGGCGGACGTGGCGGAGATCTCGCAGGAGGATCTCGACGCCCTGTCGGGGCTCTGATTGGCTCATCGTAGATACCGTCGGGATACCTTGCGGAGCTGGAGTGCCTGAGCCCGGGGGCAGCAAGACCTGGGACCATTCGCAGCAGACGTATTCCGGACCTGCTCAGGCCAGGGTCACTGGATTCGGGTGGGGGACAGAGGATATGTACGATCTCCCGCCCTCGAGTCATTCCCCATGCTCAAGAAAATTATCTCGGTCCAAGGTATCGGTCGCTTCGAGCGCTTCGGCTGCTCGGGCGATGTGGAATTCAAGAAATACACGCTCATCTATGCCGAGAACGGTGTCGGCAAGACGACCCTCTGCGACATCATCCGATCCCTCCAGACGGGAGACCCGGGCTACATCATGGGGCGCCGGACTGTCGGCTCGACTCTTCAGCCGGAGGTCAAGATCCTGCTGTCCAACGGCAAGATGGCCGTATTCAAGGACGGCAACTGGTCGGTTCATCTCGACGGCGTATCAATCTTCGACGCCACCTATGTCCGCGACAACGTGCATGCCGGCGATGTCGTTGACATCAATCACCGGCGAAACCTGTTCCAAGTCGTCGTGGGCTCCGAAGGTGTGAGGCTCGCGAGGCTTGTTGAGGAGCTTGAGGCAAAGAAGTCGGAGCTCAACGCGCCGATTCGCACGAGCAAGCAGACCGTGGAAGCCGCGGTGCCGCACGGGATGACTCTGGCGAAGTTCCTCGCCCTGGAGCCCGACCCCGATATCGACCGGCATATCGAGAGCGCAGAGAGGGCCGTCGGCTCAGCCCAGAAGTCGGAGGAACTGCGGACCCACAAGGGGTTCGCCGCCCTTCCCGTACCTGGTCTTCCGACCGACTACGCGGAAGTTCTGTGCCTGACGCTCGATGACGTCTCGGAGGATGCGGAGCGCAGGCTTGGGGAGCACGTCGAGCACCTCGCTGTCCCGGACGGCCAAAAGTGGCTCTCCCGCGGCGTCGCCCTGGTGAAGGACGACACGTGCCCCTTCTGCGCCCAAGGCGTGCGTGACAATGACCTGGTCCGGGCTTACCGGGCATGCTTCAGCCAATCGTACGCCGACCTCTCCCGCCGGATCGCGGACATCCGGCGCACAATCACCGACGGTATGGGCGAAGGCACGCTGGCGCGCTTCGAGGCGGTGGCCGCGCAGAACGCCGGCTCAACCGTGTTCTGGGACGAGTACTGCCATGTTCCTCCGTTGCCTGCGCTCGATATCGAGCGGCTCAGGGCGGCCATCACACAGATGCAGGCAGCCGCTCTCAGCCTTCTCGACCACAAGGCCAGAAGCCTTCTTGAGGCCGTGACTGAAGACCATGTGCTCGCCGCGGCCGAGACCGCCTTCAACGAAGCTGTAGACGGCATCAAGGCATACAACGTCGCCGTCGAGGTCGCCAACGCTGCACTCGATGCCCACAAGGCGGCGACCGAAGCGCTGGACCTCGGAATTGCGAGGGCCACCGTCGCGAAGCTGCGTGCCCAGAAGACCCGTTTCGAGGAGCCGATCAGGACCGCCTGCGAGACGTATCTGCGGCTCCAGACGGAGAAGGCGGATCTCGATACGGAGAAGTCCACGGCCCGGGAAGCGCTCGAGAAATACATGGACCGCATCATCGCCGAGTACGAGGGCACGCTGAACCGCCACCTCGAACGGTTCGCCGTCGGCTTCCGCATCCGCGGCACGAGGGCGGAGTTCCCGAAGGGCCTTCCGAGCTCGACCTACCAGATCGTGATCAATGGCGTGCCGATCGATCTCGGGACCGAGAAGACAGGACATGACGAACCGAGCTTCCGCAACACACTCTCGGGCGGCGACCGGAGCGCGCTCGCCCTATCCCTCTTCATGGCGGAGCTCGAGCGCACCGACACGCCTCCTGGGCTCGCAGTGATCCTCGACGACCCCTTCCAGTCCCAGGACGCGTTCCGCCGGAACGCAACGGCGTACCGCATCAAGGAGGTCGGGAACCGGTGCGGACAGGTGATCGTCCTGTCGCACGACGCCCACTTCCTGAAGCTGGTATGGGACAACCTGCCCCCGGACCAGCGCAAGGCGATGCAGCTCCTCTCTGCAGGCCAGGGAACATCCATGGCCGAGTGGGACATCCAGGAGGCCGTGAAGGAAGACCGCCTGAGGAACGTCGAGGCGCTGCAGCGCTACCTCGAGGGCGATGACAGCAACCCCGAGGACATCGTGAAGAAGATCAGGCCGACCTTGGAGGGCCACTGCAAGGCGGTGTGCCCTGGGCAGTTCGGCAACAAGGCGCTGGGCGAGATCATCGAGCAGGTCCGAGGCGCGGGCGAAGGCCATATCCTGCATGGGCTCATCGAAGAACTCGACGAGATCAACATGTATGCCCGCCAGTTTCACCACGCGCCAGGCGAAGTCGCACCCGAGGTGGTCCTTTCGGTCGGCGAGCTGAAGTCCTACTGCAGTAGGGCTCTCAAGGCCACGAGAACGCGGCTCGGCTAGGCTTCCGGCAGTCCGGCTGGTGCACTTGCCGGACGCCGACCTGCGAGGATGTGAACCATCGAGTAGGCTGCCAGCTTAGTCTTCGGGCGGCCATTCCTCGGGCAGCTGTAGAATGTCGGCGAGAAGTGTGCCTTCAGTCCGTCCGAACTCATCCGTGTCCTCGCTGTATGCGTATCCGGGCAAAGGCAGCAGCTTCTTGGGGAGCGGATTGGCCGCGAAGGGATTATGCGCGATCAAAGGCTGCCAGCGCTGGTCGCGCAGCTTCCACAGGTTCGGCTGAGGCAGCAGGAGAACGCCACTGACATTGGCGTTGCGAGGCCCCCCGGGGCGGCCCCAATACCCATCGTTCATCCGTGTCTCCTCAGTCTCGGTCCTCCCATCAGGAAGCCGCCGGAAGATCACAGCCGGGCTGCCGAACAACGCATCAAGCAGAGCATCGGAGACATCGTCTCCGGTCGGGATCGAGTCTTTGCAGTCGGCCACAACGATGAGGTACGGCGTGTCCACGATGCCGTAGCGCTGCCCCTTGAGTTCAAGCGCCTGGCGCAGATCGAGGTGAGGCGCCAGCGAGCGCACACTTGTCATCGCCGCGCCAATCTTGCGCTCGTACCTCTTGTCCGTTTTGAAGCCGCCATGCAGTGTAAGCTCGATGCGCCATTCGCCGGCCTCGAACACCCGGCGCGGCATCTGCGTCGGATCATCGCCGCAAACCTCTGCCGCCCACAGCTCGACGTCACGCTTCAGTTTCTTGAGACTCGGGGAATCCGCTCCATACTGATCGACGCTGTATCCGAGCAGCCATCCGGCGGGCAGATCGGCGCTGTCTAGGGCACTGTAGATCGCGGCTTCCCGTTTACCTGCCTTGATGGTCTCGACCTCAGGGCCGAAGGTCGTCACTTCAACGAAGGCCAGCCTGCTCCCCTGTTCATCCTTGACCAGAAAGTCAGGTTTCCGCGTAGGATGCGGGCATGCCGGATGAACCTCTATGGTCCAGCCGAGACGCCGGAGCGCAGCGTGGATCACGAGTTCAGCCAGTGCAGCCTCGTACTGGACGTTCGCCCCCTCCCTGAAGCGAACGGCCATCTCGGCCTGCTCCTCCTCGGGCATCTCGGACAGCCAGCCGTTCACTAGCTCCCGGTACACCACATACGGCTTGCGCGCGGAGGAGTCATAGAACGCAAATTCGCCTTCCCCCGGTTTCATCGGGGAGGTCCTCGTCCGTTCCTTGTCATCAAAGAGCTTCGTGGCCATCAGTTCTCTCTCAGCACCTGCAGGCTATCCCGTGCATCTCGCCGAACAGGAGCTTGCGGAGGCTGGTCGTGGCACCATCATCCGCACTCTATGGGAGCAGGCCGCTCTCTATCACACAAGGAAATCCCCAGACAGAACCTGATGCGCGGTATCGAAGGCATACAGGGCTGAGCGGCGGTGGTTTCGGGCACCGCCCTGTGTCCACCATGGCCTCTACCTCATGCGCCGGAACGCGGACGGGGGCCTTCGCCGGGCGGTCCCGGCGTCGCGAAATATCGCCCCCGGAGCAAGTCCGGCAGAGGCCAATTCGAAGTGGGAAACGGGGCGGTAACTCCCCCTATAGCTCCCCCTAACGCTCTTCCCTTGCCTGAAAGCCTTGGAAAATAAGGGTTCCCGATCCTGCGCGCGGGACGTTATGAGCGGCCGGCTCTAACCATTGAGCTACAGGCCCTTCCGAGGAAGGCAAGGGATTTCTAACGGAGCGGGAACCCTTCGTCACCCCTTGTCGTGGCGAAAGGCCCTGCCCTCTTCCGGAGCCTGGCCCGGAAGAAGGGCGGATCCCGTGTGAGTGGGACCCTTCGTGTTCCTGTAATACATCTCAAATTCCGTCAAGCCGGTTTTGCTCCTCCCCGTCCGAGCCCGCTGTCGCATGCCCTCGGCCGGCTGAGGGCTCAGGGCCCCCTTGATCCTCGGCCCGCCCGCCCATCTGTCTGCTTTGACGATGATGCCGTAGCGTGACCGGATGGGGAGGATGAGATGGGATTGCTGATCGACGGCGTCTGGCAGGATCGCTGGTACGACACCAAGAGCACCGGCGGCCGCTTCGTCCGCAAGGCATCGGCGTTCCGCAACTGGGTCACGGCCGATGGAACTCCCGGCCCGACGGGGGACGGTGGCTTCAAGGCGGAGGCCGGGCGCTACCATCTCTATGTCTCGCTCGCCTGCCCCTGGGCCCATCGTACCCTGATCATGCGCAAGCTGAAGGGGCTGGAGGGCATGATCGACATCTCCGTCGTGCATTGGCGCATGCTGGAGCACGGCTGGACCTTCGAGGAAGGGCCCGGCGTCATTCCCGACCCGATCAACGGGGCTCGATACCTCCACCAGGTCTACACGGCGGCCGATCCCGCCTATACGGGCCGCGTGACGGTGCCGGTGCTCTGGGACAAGGCGACCGGCGCGATCGTGAACAACGAATCCGCCGAGATCATCCGCATGATGAACTCGGCCTTCGACGCGATCGGCACCAAGCCGGGCGATTACTGCCCGCAAGACCTGCAGGCCGAGATCGACAGCCTGAACGGGCGCATCTACGACAACGTCAACAACGGCGTGTACAAGGCAGGCTTCGCGACGACGCAGCAGGCCTATGAAGAGGCTCTTCACCCGCTCTTCGAAACGCTCGATGCCCTCGATGAGCGCCTGTCCTCACGCCGCTACCTCTGCGGCGACAGGCTGACCGAGGCCGACATCCGTCTCTTCACCACGCTGCTGCGCTTCGATCCGGTCTATGTCGGCCACTTCAAGTGCAACCTGCGCCGCATCGCGGATTACCCGCATCTTTCGGGCTATCTCCGCGACATCTACCAGACGGGGAACATCGCCGAAACCGTGAACATGGCCCATATCAAGGGGCATTACTACGAGAGCCACAGGACCATCAATCCCACCGGAATCGTGCCGCTCGGGCCGATCCTCGATCTGGACGCGCCGCACGGACGCGAAGGATTGGCGGGAGGTGCATGATTTCTGCCGTTCATCCGATCGGGATCTGACTGCAGTCGAGTTGGATCACGTTGTGGAGAGCATACCGCAACCAATCACTACTCCTTCCGTTTGACAAGCAAGCCTACGGGCTTCAATTCAATGGAGGAAGCGCATGCTCAACCGTATCGGTATCGGTCTAATCGCCAGCACGTTCCTGGCCGCGCCCGTGTTCGCACAAGCTCAAGCACCGGCTCAACCTCAAGGGCAGCCTCCTGCTGCCGGCACGACTGCGCCAGCCCAGATGAACCAAGGCTCCAGTGCCGCCATGCAGGGTGGCGCAGTGCAGTACGTCACGCAGAACCGCTCCGACCTCTGGCGCGCGTCTCGTCTTGAAGGTATCAACGTCTACAACCAGAACAATGAGCGAATCGGCGACATTAGTGAGGTTCTGGTCAACAGTCAGGGACAAGTCGAAGCCGTGGTCATCGGCGTCGGCGGCTTCCTCGGCATAGGCGAGCGCAGCGTCGCGGTCCCGTTCGACGCTCTTCAGTGGCAGCAGAGCCAGGATCGGGTCGCGGCGACCACGGGCACGCCAGGTGCAGCTGGAACGACAGGTGCGACCACGATGGGCGCAACGGGAGCACCCGGCGCGGCCGGCACGAACACGGCTATGACCAATAACTTGCAGCAGCCTGACACGACCGGTACGGTCGGCACCGGCTACCGAGAGACTGCTGGCGACCGGATGCGCGATTATCCAGAGCGGGCAATCCTGCCAAACGCAACCAAGGACCTGCTTGAGAACGCTCCCGAGTTCCGCTTCGCCAATTAGTAAAAGTTGCCTCCTGGCGCGTTGAAGGAGCCCTCGGGCTCCTTCTTCGCTTCAGGCTGGAACCGTTCAAGGCCTGTAGACCTCGACCGCCTCCTCGAAGCCTTCGACATCGTGGGTGCCGAGCGACGAGGGATTGCCCCAGAGATGCTCGACGAAGGGCCTCGACATGAGCAGCGGCTCGCCAAGGCTTTTGTTCAGCTCCGCGATGCGGCTTGCGAGATTCACGTCGCGCCCGATCACCGTGAAGTCCAGGCGCTGGCCGGACCCCACATTGCCGTAGGCCGCATCGCCGTGATGGAGCGCGAAGCCCACGTTGATCTGCACGGGGAACCGGCCCTCGTTGTTGGCGGCCTCGACGCGCCGAAGAGCCTTGGTGGCCGCCGTCAGGGCCGACTGCGCCGCGCCGCCCGTGTCGTCGCCCTTGTCGCGCACGATGGCGAGAAGCCCGTCGCCCAGATACTTCAGCACCTCGCCGCCTTCATCCTCGATGGGCGGCACGAGACAGTCGAAATAGTTGTTCAGCAGATCGACCGCGCCTTCGGGACTCAAGGTCGAGGAAATATGCGTGTAGTCGCGCATGTCGGCGAACAGGATGGCGGAGCGGATGCGCGTCACCTGCCCGCGCTGGATGGCGCCCGACAGGATCGCCTTGTGGGGATCGTCCCCCACATAGATGCGCAGCACCTCGTCGAGCCGGTTGCTCGTCGCGCGCAGCTCGGTCACAAGGGCGAAGGACGGGATCACCATGCGCAGGATCGTCAGCCCGCGCGTGCCGAACCCCTCGGGCGAGCGCGTCGCAAAGGAGATTGCGTTCTCGGCTCCGTTGGTGAAGCGGATCGGGATCGTGACGTAATGGCGGTAGCCCGCTTCCTTGAGTTCGGGAATGATCGGGAAAAGATCGTCAGGGGTGACGGCGAGATCCAAGACGAGCCATTCGCCGGTGCGATTGACATGGGCGAAGGGGCTCGTCTGGTAGACGGCCTCGCGGCGGTCCCCGTGCGGCAGGTAGCGCACGACGGTCCCCTCCTCCCGGGTCCAGAACCGCCCGATGCCGGCATATTCCGAATGGAGGGTCTCGATGGCCGAAACGGCCCGGTCGATCGGCAGCCCGAGCTCGATCAGCCGGTTGAGGAAACCTGACAGGACCTCGTTCGAATCCTCCATCTGGCCTGCGACCGTGATCAGCCAGTCCCTCAGGGTGATGACGCGGGCGAGGCTCTCGGCATCGAGGCTCCGGGCCATGGTCAGCAGATCGTCCGCGGCGATGGGAGGGAGGGTAAGTGACATCATAAGGCCAAGGTGTGTTGCCCCCACGGATCCTTCAAGCCATGAGGGCATTTCAAAAATGAAAGCTGGGATGCCCATCCCGAAAGGGCAATGGCTTTGACAGAAGGCGGCGGCCAGAATAGAGCCAAGCCATGGCAAGCATCGATACGCTTTTCGTCACCAAAGTCTACCGCGCCGAGCTGACGGGCGCCAAGGCCGAGCAACGCAACGCGGAGCTGGAGGCGGCCTGCCTCTCCATCGCCGAAGACGACGAGGCCGGCCAGCGCTGGTGCGCCAAGCACGGCTATCCGGGCTACACGTCCTACGCGTCCCTGAACGATCTGCCCTGGCGGGTGCCGGTGTTCGGCGACCTCCTGAAGGAACTCGACAAGCACGTGGCCGGGTTCGCCAAGGAGCTGGAATTCGACCTTCAGGGCCGCAAGCTCGTCCTCGACAGCCTGTGGATCAACATCCTCCCGCCCGGCGGCATCCACACCTCGCACATCCACCCGCATTCGGTGATCAGCGGAACCTATTACGTGACGATCCCGGAGGGCGCGAGCGCGCTCAAGCTCGAGGATCCGCGCCTGGGCTTCATGATGGCCGCCCCGCCGCGCAAGGCCAAGGCCAAGCCGGAGAACCGGCAATTCGCCTATATGAAGCCGGTCCCCGGCACGATCCTGCTCTGGGAAAGCTGGCTGCGCCACGAGGTGCCCCTCAACGAGGCCGAGAGCGAGCGCATCAGCGTCAGCTTCAACTATTCCTGGCAGTAGGACCTAAACGTCCGCCCACATCCGGAACAGATTGGCGCTGCTTTTCGCCAGAAGGTCGAATTCGGGCGTCTTGCCGGATTGGGCGAACAGGTTGCGCTTGGCGGTTTCGAGGTCGAAGAGCAGTTCCCGCCGAGCGCTGTCGCGCACGTAGCTCTGCGCCCAGCCCACCGCCACCATGCGCTCTCCCCGGGTGACGGGCGCCACCCGGTGCAGGCTCGTCGAATCATAGGCGACGAGGTGGCCTGCCGGCAGCTTCACCTCCTCCTCGCCGGAGACCGATTCGATCACCAGCTCGCCGCCGTCGTAAGAGTCCGGATCGGCCAGGAAGAGGGTGAAGGACACGTCCGTGCGGATGCCGTTCATCAGCGGGTTGTCCACGTGGGAGCCGTATTCCCTGCCCGCGCCGTAGCGGGCGAAGATCAGCGGCGTCAGCGCCTTCGGACGCGCCGCGAGGCTGAAGACCTCGTTGGCGAGAACGGCCTTCGACACCTTGTCCCGGAGCAGCGTGAGAGACGCGCCCTCACGGGCCTGCTCGTTGTCCTTGACGAGCCTGGCGCTCCAGCCCGCCGTCGCGCGCCCGTCCTCGAAGCGCATGGAGCCCAGAATCGCCCGAACCTCTTCGAGCTCGGCTTGGGGCAGGACATCCGCGATGGTGATCAGCATGGGAAAAGGACCTTCAGGCTTGTCAGGGATCCCCATAGGATGTAGCTAAATCATTGTAAAGGCACGCACTTTTTAACTTTTCTAAACTGACCGCGCTTGCCCTGCGAACTGGAGACACCATGAAGAAACGGAAGATCTGGGCGGGCCTGAGCACCGCCGTCCTGGTTGCTGCGCCGGCCGCCGCGCAGGCGAGCGTCCTGCATGTGCAGTCCCGGGCCGGGATCGAATCGAAGGCCGATCAGACCCTGGTTCAGCTTGCCCAGCACCAGGGCCACGCGGCGCCTGCCGCGACCGCCGGCGGCGAGGGAGAGGGCGAAGGCGGCGGCGCGGCGCAGCTCCAGCCCTCCATTCATGTCTATCGCGGCCTCGAGATGATTCGCGGCCACCTGCTGGTCGGCGCAGAGCTGATCGAGGCGGGCCGCTGGGCCGACGCCCTGCCCCACTTCCTGCACCCGGAGGAAGAGATCTACGGCAGCATCCGCGATCAGCTGAAGACCTTCAACGTCGCGCCCTTCCAGGCCGCCCTGAAATCCCTCTCCCAGACCGTGAAGGCCAAGAACAAGGAGGCCTATGCCCGCGCCCGCGCGGCCCTCGACGAGCGCCTGGCCGCCGCCGAGACGGCTGTGAAGGCGAAGGAGGAGAACAGCACCTATTTCGTGCTCGAAACGGCCCTCGAAGTCCTGCAGCAGGCGGCCGACGAATATGAGGAAGCCGTCCAGAAGGGCCGCATCGCCAACGTGGTCGAGTACCAGGACGCCCGCGGCTTCGTGCTTGAGGTGGACCGTCTCGTCGGAACGGTCATGCCCGCCGCCTCCGCCAAGAACGCGGACGCGGCCAAGGCCCTGCAGGCGAGCCTGAACGACCTGAAGGCCACCTTCCCGGCCGTGACGCCGCCCAAGCAGGCGGTCAAGGATGTCGGCCAGTTCCTGAGCGATGTCTCGAAGTTCGAGCTGCAGCTCGGAAACTTTCACTGATAATCATGCCGCGCGATGGCCTCGCCAAAGCCGGCCGGGTGCTTGCGGGTCTCGTGCTCGCAAGCCTCGTGGGCGGAGCGGCCGACAAGCCCGCTCCGCTCGATGTCGGGCATTGGCGGAGCGTTTTCGCGCGGCCCGACCACACGCCGACGCCCTCGGACAATCCGGCCATGCCGGAAAAGGTGGCGCTCGGCGCAACGCTGTTCGAAGAGACGCGCCTGTCCGGTTCGGGCGACATGGCGTGCTCGACCTGCCACCAGGCCGACCTGTCCTTCTCCGACGGCGTCGACCGCCATACCGGCCATGACGGGCAACCCCTCGACCGCCGCACCCCTCCACTCTGGAACCTGGCCTGGGGCCTGTCCTTCTTCTGGGACGGCCGGGCACCGAGCCTGGAAGCCCAGGCGATGATGCCCATCGAGAACGAACGCGAGATGGCCGGCAACCTGGAGACATCCCTGCGGGCGCTCTCCGCCGATCCGAAGATGCGCAAGGCCTTCGCGAAGGCCTTCCCGGGGGATCCTGCCGTCACGCAGGCCAATCTGGCGAAGGCCCTCGCGGCCTTTCAGCGGACGCTCGTCTCGCCCGAGACCCGGTTCGACCGATGGGTGAAAGGCGACGACGGGGCCCTGGAACCGGATGAGCTTGCAGGCTTCTCGCTCTTCGTCGGCAAGGCCGGGTGCGTGGCCTGCCATCAGGGCTGGCGCTTCACCGATGAGGCGTTCCACGATATCGGCCTGCCGAGCGCGGACAGGGGGCGCGGCCCCATCATCGGCGTGAGCGCGGCGGATCACGCCTTCAAGACGCCGAGCCTGCGCGAGCGCGTCTGGTCCGCGCCCTACATGCATGACGGCTCGCTTGCCACGTTCGAGGACGTCGTGGATCACTATGCCGAAGGCGTGGTGAAGCGCCCCACCCTCTCGGCCGACCTGCCTCAAAGGATCGAGCTCAGCGCGACCGAACGCGCCCAGCTCGTCGCGTTCCTTAACACCCTGTCCAGCGACGACCCGCCCCGCCCCGCGAGCCTGCCCGCGAGAACGATGTCCTGGGGCACGAATGCGGAGGCGGTCGCCGCCTCCACCGTCAGCCAGAAGGATCGACGCTTCACGCCCGGCGCCGTCATCCTGAAAGCGGGCGAAGCCCTGCGCATCCTCAACGACGATACGCGCGTCCACAACGTGCGCCTCGACGGGCCGGGCAGGAGCTTCAACTCCGATGCCCAGAACCCGGGCGACACCGTCACCATCGGGTTCGATCAGCCGGGTCACTACGACATCATCTGCGGCATCCACCCGGAGATGCGCCTCAGCGTGGACGTCGCCCGGGCCCCGTGAGCGGGCGACCGGGCAAAAAGAAAAATACACGCCTCGTTTCCGGCGACACGGCCCCGACAGGTGCGCTAAAACATCCTCATGCCAATGCTCCGCGACGACGACACCCTCTTTGCCGCCCTCATCGCCCGCGATCCCTCCTATGAGGGCTTCGCCTATGTGGGCGTGAAGACGACAGGCATCTTCTGCCGCCTCACCTGCCCGGCCCGGAAGCCGAAGCGCGACAACGTGGTGTTCTTCTCCTGCAGGGATGCGGCCCAGGATGCGGGGTTCCGGGCCTGCCTGCGCTGCAGGCCCCTCGACATCAGGCCGCCGACGAGCGGAGCGTTCGAAGCCCTCCGGGACAGGATCAGGGCCGAGCCGGAACGGCGGTGGAGCGCAGAGGACGTGAAAGCTCTCGGTTACGATCCCTCCACCGTCCGCCGCGCCTTCCAGCGTGAATACGGCATCACCTTCACGCAATACGCGCGCTCGCAGCGCCTCGGCGTGGCGGTCAGTACCTTGCAGCAGGGAGGCTCCGTGATGGATGCCCAGCTCGATGCCGGCTATGAATCCGGCAGTGGCTTTCGCGATGCGATCAGCAGGCTCATCGGCGATGCGCCGATCCGCGCCCCGGCGCGCCAGATCCTGACGGCGCAATGGCTCGATACGCCCATCGGCGCCATGCTGGCCGTCGCTGACGATGCCGGCGTGCACCTGCTCGAATTCGCGGAGCGCAAGGCGCTTCCGACCGAGATCGAGCGCCTGCGCAAGCGTGTCGGGCCGATCTGCTTCGGACAGCACGCCATGCTCGACAGGCTCGCCCATCAGGTGGAGCAGTATTTCGCCGGCCGCTCGCTCTCGTTCGACCTGCCCATCGCTCAGAAGGGCACGTCCTTCGAAGCGTCGGTCTGGGATGCCCTGCGCCGGATCCCGGCGGGCGCCACGCGCAGCTACGGCGAGATCGCCCGCTCCCTCGATCGGCCCGACGCGGCACGCGCCGCCGCGCGGGCGAACGGCGCCAACCAGGTGGCGATCCTCGTGCCCTGCCATCGCGTGATCGGCGCCGACGGATCGCTGACCGGCTATGGCGGCAAGATCTGGCGCAAGCAATGGCTGCTCGAGCACGAGCGGCGTGTCGCAGCAGCACTTTCCAAGGGGTTGAAGACATGACGGACCAGGTCACGAAGGCCACGACGTTCAAGGCTCTCCACGTTCCAGGCAATCCGCTCGTCCTGTTCAATGTCTGGGATGCAGGCAGCGCCAAGGCGGTCGCGGCGAGCGGCGCGAAGGCGCTTGCCACCGGCAGCTGGTCGGTCGCGGCGGCGCACGGCTTCGACGACGGCGAGCACATGCCGTTCGACCTTGCCATCGCCAATCTGGAGCGCATCGTGGCGGCGACCGATCTGCCGGTCACCATCGATCTGGAAGGCGGCTACGGGGCCGATCCCGGCGAGGTCGGCGCCACCATCGCCCGCGCGGGGCGGGCGGGCGCCATCGGCTGCAATCTCGAGGACGGCTTCCGTGAATCGACGCTGCGCGACGCAGCCGATCAGGTCGCGCGGCTCGGAGGCGCGAGGGCGGCGGCCGAACGGCTCAATGTTCCGTTCTTTCTCAATGCCCGCACGGACGTATTCCTGATCTCCAGCGCGGATCAGCACGAGGGCCTCGTCGCCACGGCCCTGGAGCGCGGCCGCGCCTATGCCGATGCCGGCGCCGACGGGTTTTTCGTTCCCGGTCTCGCCGACGAGAGGCTGATCGCCCGCGTCGTCGAGGGCTCGCCCCTGCCGGTGAACATCATGACGAGCGCGAAGACGCCTCCGGCCGCGCGGCTCGCGGAACTCGGCGTCGCCCGCATCAGCCATGGACCGGGCCCTTATCGCATGGCGATGAAGGCCCTGGAGGACGCCGCGAGGGCCGCGCTGATCTGAGGGACAGCGCTATTAAGCGTGCTTCTTCTCGATCTTCGGCAGGAAATAGGCCAGGAGCCCGATGGCCGGCAGGAACGAGCAGATTCTGTAGACGGTCTCGATGCTCGTCATGTCGGCCAGCTGCCCCAGCAGGGCGGCTCCCAGGCCCGCCATGCCGAAGGACAGGCCGAAGAAGAGGCCCGCGATGGTGCCGACGCGCCCGGGCACCAGCTCCGTCGCAAAGACGAGAATGGACGAGAAGGCCGAGGCCATGACCAGCCCGATGGAGACGCTCAGGACCGCCGTCCAGAACAGGTTGGCGAAGGGCATCGCCAGCGTGAAGGGCAGGACGCCGAGGATCGAGCCCCAGATCACGTAGCGCCGCCCGATCTTGTCGCCGATGGCGCCGCCCAGAACCGTGCCGACGGCGAGCGAGCCGAGAAAGGCGAAGAGATAGATCTGCGCGTCCTGCACCGAGACCTGGAACTTGGCGATCAGGTAGAAGGTGAAATAGTTGGTGAGGCTCGCGACGTAGAAATCCTTCGAGAAGATCAGCAGGATCAGGATCGCGAGCGAGATCACGACGCGTCTTTTCGAAACCAGCGAACCGGTCTCGGCCGCGCGGGGCCTGGCGCGCATGTCGGCGAGCTTCGCCCGGTACCAGCGCCCGATGGCGAACAGGATCAGCATCGCCAGCAGCGCCACCATCGAGAACCAGGCGATGCTCGGCTGCCCGAACGGGACGACGATGAAGGCGGCGAGCAGCGGCCCCAAGGCGGTTCCCGCATTGCCGCCGACCTGGAACACCGACTGCGCCAGGCCGTGCCGTCCGCCCGAGGCGAGACGGGCCACGCGGGAGGATTCCGGATGGAAGACCGAGGATCCCATGCCGACGAGGGCCGCCGCCAGGAGCAGGGCCGGATAGGAGCCCGCCCGCGAGAGCGTCAGCAGGCCGACGAGGGTAAATCCCATGCCCACGACAAGGGAGAACGGCTGCGGCCTGCGGTCCGTGAAGTTGCCGACCAGGGGCTGGAGCAGCGACGCGGTGAGCTGGAAGGTGAGCGTCAGGAGCCCGATCTGCCCGAAATCGAGGTGAAAATTGCTCTTGAGGATGGGGTAGATCGCCGGCAGCAGCGACTGGATGAGATCGTTCAGCATGTGGGAAATGCTGATGGCCACCAGGATCGGAACGGCGACGCGCTCCGCCGCGACGGGTCGCGGGGCGATGGACATGGCAGGCGATTGCTGGCTCATCTTTATTCTTCGTTATGCTGCCCGGGTCGGCGGAAGGCGCTTCCAGGTTCCGCTATAGACCAGAATGCGGACCGGATCTTCCCTCTCGCGCTGCAGGGCAGGGTTACGGCGCAGGTAGGGCAAGTTTCCTGAAGGGACGTCTGACAATCCAAGATGCAACCTTATAACCGAATAGTCACAACTTTTTCCCATTTGGCCTCTAAGCCCGAGGTTCTGAAGCATTCGCCCGGGCCCGGGAAAAATTTATAAGGAATAAGGGGTATTTCATGTCGCAGGCCACGGCCTATGAGCAATTCATGCTCGAACTGGTCAACCGTGAGCGGGCGAAGGCGGGCGCTCAGCCGCTCGCCCTCAACGGCGACCTCAACGAATCGGCGGATTCGCACAGCGACTGGATGATCGCGACCGACACGTTCTCCCACACGGGATCGGACGGTTCGACTCCGACCCAGCGGATGACCGGCGCGGGTTATGACTTCGCGGGATCCTGGGCCTCGGCGGAGAACATTGCCTGGGTCAGCACCCGCGCTCCCGAGGGCCTTCAGGACGAGGTGGAGCTGCTGCACGCGAACCTGATGAACAGCCCCTCGCACAAGGCCAACATCCTCAACGGCACCTTCCGCGAGATCGGCATCGGCTTCAATACGGGCTCATACCAGACCTGGGACGGAGCCTTCGTCACGCAGAACTTCGCCAAGTCCGGCACGGCGGTCTTCCTCACGGGCGTCACCATGGACGACAAGGATGGCGACCTGTTCTACGACATCGGCGAGGGTCTCGGCGGGCTGACGGTGATCGCCGTGAGCTCGACCGGAGCCAGTTACACCACGACGACGGAAAGCGCCGGCGGCTACAGCCTGGCGCTTGCGGCCGGCACCTATTCGGTCACGTTCTCGGGCGGCGGCTTTGCGCCGGTGACCAGGCAGGTGACCATCGGCTCCGCGAACGTGAAGCTCGACCTGATCGATCCGGCCCTGGTCTCCGCCTCCGCATCGGCCGCGATCCTCGGCAACGCGGGCAGCAATACCCTCTGGGGCACGTCCGCAGCCGACACGATCAAGGGTTATGGCGGCAGGGACAAGCTCTACGGCGGAGGGGGCAACGACAAGCTCTATGGCGGCGCAGGGAACGACCGGCTCTACGGCGACAGCGGCAAGGACACCCTGTCCGGCGGCAGCGGAAAGGATATCCTGAACGGCGGAAGCGGCAACGACGTCCTGACCGGCGGCGCGCATGCGGACACGTTCCGCTTCTCGGGCAAGTGGGGCAAGGACAAGATCACCGACTTCAGGAACGGCAGCGACCTCATCGACCTGCGCGGCAACAGCCTGAGCTTCGGCGAGCTCAGCATCCGCCAGTTCAACGCCGACAAGGACGGCAAGGCCGACGACGTGCTCATCAAGGCCGATGGCCAGTCGATCACGCTGCTCAACGTGAAGCTCGCGCTGATCGGCGCTTCGGACTTCCTGTTCTGACGCCGCCCGGCAGGGCCGAGGGCGCTACTCACAATGGCGTGTGAGGCGCTTGCACGTTCGAAGCGCCATTCCATCTCGTTCTGTCCGACAGCAACGCGGCTTCAGAACGATGCGCTTCTTCTCGAACTTCACCCGGCCGAAAGCCGGGTCCGCCTTCAGGCGCGATGCGCCGGCTCTGCTCCTCGTGCTCGCCGGCACTCTCGGCGCATCGGCCCAACCGACCTCCCCGCCTCCGGTATCCGCGCCCGATCAAAAGCTGATCGGCGAGACGGTCGAGCGGGCCAGGGAATTGCCGAACCTGCGCTCCCTGATCGTCTCGCATGACGGAACCATTCTGGCCGAGCAGGCCTTCGCAGGCGCGCGGCTCGACCGCCCGACGAACATCAAGTCCGCGTCGAAGACCATCGCGTCCGCCCTGGTCGGCATCGCCATCGACCGCGGCGTCCTGCAGGGTGTCGATCAGCCGGTGGCGTCGATTCTCGGACAGAGCATTCCCGCCGGGGCCGATCCCCGGATCGGGCAAGTCACCATCGGCCATCTCTTGTCCATGCAGGCCGGATTGGAACGCACCTCGGGCCGCAACTACGGCGCCTGGATCAGTAGCGACAACTGGGTCCGATACGCTCTCTCGCGCCCCTTCGTCGACGAGCCCGGCGGGCGCATGCTCTACTCGACAGGCAGCACGCATCTTCTCTCCGCCGCGCTCACGCGGGCTTCGAAGCGCAGCACGCTGGAGCTGGCACGCGACTGGCTCGGCGATCCGCTCGAGATCGATGTCGCGCCCTGGACGCGCGATCCGCAGGGCATCTATCTCGGCGGCAACGAGATGGCGCTCTCGCCGCGCGCGCTCTGGCGCTTCGGCGAGATGTATCGCCAGGGCGGCATGATCGACGGCAGGCGCGTCGTCCCGGAAAACTGGATCAGGGAATCGTGGACGCCGCGCACGTCCTCTCCCTTCACTGGCGATTCTTACGGCTATGGCTGGTTCATGCGCGAGATGCGCGGGCACAGAGCCCATTATGCCTGGGGCTTCGGCGGCCAGATGCTCTATGTCGTTCCAAGTCTCGGCCTGACGGTGGTCATGACCTCCGATCCGACGGAGCCGTCGCGCGAGGACAATTATGTCGGGCAGCTTCACGCCCTCGTGGCGGACGGCATCGTTCCGGCGCTCCTGCCGAAGCAAGGCGACACGAGCGGCAGTTCGGGATCGGGCGACCCGCGGCCTGAAAATCCGCTTTAGGCTTTTGCCTTCGCCTGCGGAGAGTCTGGCTGATAATTCGTCGTGAAGCGCGAGCGCCATTTCCCTCCCCATCGCAAGTCGGGTGTTCCCGACTTGCGCAGGTGCATGCCCATCTCAGGCAGGCCTGAGATGGGTGGGGAGGAGAGCCTGTCGCCGCTTTTCGAGCCATACTTTGAGGAGCGAAGCAACTCAGGATGAGTGCTGAGACTTATGAACCGACCTTCTGCGCGCGGGCCGGACGGGCCGCCGCTCGCTTCGATGTGTTCAGCGCCGCGGCGGCGCGAACGAGCGCCTTCAGGGCTTCCTCATCGATCTCTTCGCCCTCGCGAAGATCGATGGCGCGCCTCGTATTGCCCTCGAGGCTGGCGTTGAAGAGACCTGAAGGGTCATCCAGCGATGCGCCCTTGGCGAAGGTCATCTTCACGACGCTCTTGTAGGTCTCGCCTGTGCAGATGATCCCGGCCTTCTCCCACACCGGAACCCCTCGCCACTTCAACGCCTCGACCACGTCGGGAACGGCCTGCCTGATGAGGCCCCGGATCCGGGCGAGCATATCGCCCCGCCAATCTCCGAGTTCCTTGATCTTCGCATCGATCAGCCAGGAAGGAGACGCGTCTGCATGGCTCTCGTGCGAATTGCTCTTCGTCGTCATGGCCGTCGCCTCTTTCGTCATGATTGCTGCCGCTTACATTTTCTCGCCGGGCAAGAGGCTGGCCTGCATCACCCAGGCTGCGAACTGCGCTTCGTCCAGTTCCTCCCCCTCGCGAATATGGACGTAGCGCACATCCTTTTGCTTCGACCCTTCCGGAGGGACAGGATCGAGCAGCGCGCCGCGGAAGAACGCTACCTTGATGTATTTCGTGAAGCAATGAAGGCTGAGGAACCAGCCCTGGCCCTCAATTCCGTAGAGCGGCGAGTTCCATTTGACGGCCTTGTGCACGCCGGGAACGACTCGCGTGACGAGCGCGTCGAGGCGACGACCGACATCGCTCTTCCAGCCCGGCATGGCGGCGATATAGGCCTGCACGGGAGCATCGCCGTAGCCCTTCGCGATCTGAGGATTGCCGCCCGAGAGAAGAACCGGCTGCGCCGGGTTCGTCACGACCTTCGCCGCATTCCCGGACGTCTTCTTGAGCGCAGGCTCGGTCATTGATCCATCCTCCCCTCGGTATCGTGCTGATGCAGTTCATATTGCTGCACTCGCGTAAACAAGACCTAATCCAGCAGCCATCCCAGCACCAGGGGCAGAAGAAGCGCGGTGACGAGCGCGTTGAGGCCCATGGCGATGCCGGCGAAGGTGCCGGCGAGCGAATTGACCTGAAAGGCGCGCGCCGTCCCGATGCCGTGCGAGGCCAGTCCCACGGCGAAGCCGCGCGCCCGCCAGTCCTTCATGCGCAACGCATTCATCAGCGGCGTGACCATGATCGAGCCGATGACGCCGGTAAGCATGATCAGGATGGCCGTCAGGGCGGGGTCGCCGCCGAGTGTTTCCGTGATGCCCATGCCCACGGGAGCGGTCACGGATTTGGGCGCCAGCGAAACGAGTATGGGATCGGGAATGCCGAAGAGCTGTGCGACCGCGACGGCCGACACGATCGCCGTGACGGATCCCACCACGAGCGACACCACCATCGGCACGATGGAGCGCAGCACGATGTGCCGGTTCTCGTAGAGCGGGATCGCGAGCGCGACGGTCGCGGGACCGAGCAGGAAATGCACGAACTTCGCACCTTCGAAATAAACCGGATAGGACGTGTCCGTCACCCATAGCACGAGGGCGACGGACACGACCGAGATCAGCACCGGATTGCACAGGGGATGCCGCTTGAAGGCGAGGGAGAGGCGATCCGCGATCACATAGGCGCCGAGCGTTACGACGAGCCAGAGCAGCGGGGTCTGCGAGAGATAGACCCAGAGGGAGAAGGCCTGATCAGTCACGGTTCCCGCCCTCCTCCGCCGCTTCCATTGAGGAGCCGCTGAAGCGCGACACGGCCACGAAGGTGACGACGGTGACAACGAGAGTCGCGAAGGTCGAGACCACGAGGGCGACGGCAAGCCCCACGCCGTGCTGCGCCACCACGTCGAGCCGCTGCACCACGCCGACGCTCGCCGGGATGAACAGCAGCGAGAGATGGGCGAGAAGTCCCTTGCCTGTCGAATCGAGCGTCTTGCCCAATTCCGGCACCATCTTCGCGATGCGCCCGCGCAGGCTCAGGAAGACCAGGAGGAGCAGCATTCCGAGCACCGGCCCCGGAAGCGGCCAGCCGAACCCGTGGGCGACGACCTCGCCCAGGAGCTGGCAGAGAAGGATAACGGTCAGGCTGACGATCATGGGCGGACCTCGAGAGCAGGATGCCATGACAGGTATCGCGACGGAGGATCCATGCAAAGCATCGGCGCCGGTATCCTCGAGCTAGGCTGTTGCGCAAGAATCGCCTGTGCTAGTCAGGTCGGAACGACCGGCGGCCTCATCGGCCCTGTATTTGAGCGACATGAACGACACGTCCCTGCTTTTCCGTCTTGGCGCAGCCCTGGCCATCGGCCTGCTCATCGGCCTGGAGCGGGGCTGGAAGCAGCGCGAGGAGGCGGAAGGGGAACGCACGGCCGGCCTGCGGACCTACACGCTGATCGCCCTGCTCGGCGCTCTGTCGGCCATCCTGACGACCTACACCCATGTCGCGTTCCTGGCGCTCTCCTTCCTCGGCTTCTCCCTGGCCTTCAGCGCCTTTTCCTGGCTGGAAGCGAAGGCTGAGGAGAACTTCAGCGTCACCGGGGTCGTCGCCGGGCTCATCACCTTTGCCCTCGGCGCCTACGCGGTTCTCGGCAGCCTGGAAATCGCGACCGCGGCCGGCGTCGTCGTCACGCTCATCCTGGCCCTCAAGCAGCCGCTCCACAGCTGGCTCAGGCGCCTGACATGGCTGGAGATCAGGTCCGCGCTCATTCTTCTGGCGATGACGTTCCTGGCCCTGCCCCTGCTGCCGGACCGGACCGTCGATCCCTGGGATTCCGTCAATCCGGCGGAGATCTGGCTGCTCGCGATCATCATCGCGGCCATCTCCTTCGTCGGCTACATCGCCGTGCGGATCATGGGGAGCCAAGCGGGCGTCGCGCTCGCGGCGCTTGCCGGCGGCCTCGCCTCCTCGACGGCCACGACCGTGACCCTCGCACGGTTGGCGCGCGAACATCCCTCCACGAGCCCGCTGCTCGCCGGCGGCATCCTCCTGTCCGGATCGGTGATGGTGGCGCGTGTGCTGATCGTGGCCAGCGCCCTGAACGCCGCGCTCCTCATTCCGCTGGCCTGGCCGCTCGGGGCGGCGGGCCTCGTCATGCTCGCGGCCGCCGGGCTGCTCTTATTCACCCACGGCAGCGGGAGCGAGGAACGTCCGCGGCTCACCATGAAGAGCCCCTTCGACCTCGGGACCGCGCTGAAGCTCGCAGGCCTGATCGCCGTGATCAGCCTGCTGGCGAAAGTGATCAGCGCTTATGCGGGCGATGTCGGCATCACCATTCTGGCAGCGCTCTCAGGCCTCGCCGACGTGGATGCCATCACGCTCTCGCTCGCGCGCCTTGCCAACAGCGACGGCATTACGATCCACACGGCGGCGCTCGGCATCGGCATCGCCGTTGCGGTGAACACGGCCGTGAAGGCGGGCATGGCGTTCAGCCTGGGAACGAGAAAGGCCGGATGGATCGTGTCGGCAGCAAGCGCCGCGGCGATTGCGGCAGGCGGTGGGGCCTTCGCGCTTTTCGGCTGACATGAAAAAGGCGGGTACCAAAACCCGCCTTTTCCTTAACCTCAATTGTCGAGGAAGCTCCTGAGCTTCCGGCTCCGCGAGGGATGCTTCAGCTTGCGCAGGGCCTTCGCCTCGATCTGGCGGATGCGCTCGCGGGTCACAGAGAACTGCTGGCCGACCTCCTCGAGGGTGTGGTCGGTGTTCATGCCGATGCCGAAGCGCATGCGCAGCACGCGCTCCTCGCGCGGCGTGAGCGAGGCGAGGACGCGCGTCGTCGTCTCGCGCAGGTTCGACTGGATCGCCGCGTCGATGGGCAGGACCGCGTTCTTGTCCTCGATGAAGTCGCCGAGATGCGAATCCTCCTCGTCGCCGATGGGCGTTTCGAGGGAGATCGGCTCCTTGGCGATCTTGAGGACCTTGCGCACCTTCTCCAGCGGCATGGCGAGCTTCTCGGCCAGCTCCTCCGGGGTCGGCTCGCGGCCGATCTCGTGCAGCATCTGGCGCGAGGTTCGGACGATCTTGTTGATCGTCTCGATCATGTGCACCGGGATGCGGATCGTGCGGGCCTGGTCGGCGATCGAGCGGGTGATCGCCTGCCGGATCCACCAGGTGGCATAGGTCGAGAACTTGTAGCCGCGCCGGTACTCGAACTTGTCGACCGCCTTCATGAGGCCGATGTTGCCCTCCTGGATCAGGTCCAGGAACTGGAGGCCGCGGTTCGTGTACTTCTTGGCGATGGAGATCACGAGGCGCAGGTTCGCCTCGATCATTTCCTTCTTCGCCTGACGAGCCTCGCGCTCGCCCTTCTGCACCATCATGACGATGCGGCGGAATTCCTGGATCTCCAGGCCGGTCTCGCTCGCCAGATTGTGGATGTTCTCGCGCAGGTCGTGGATGCCGTCCTTCGCCTTGGCGACGAAGTCCTTCCAGCCCTTGCCGCCGAGCTTGGAGACGCGCAGCACCCATTTGGGATCGAGTTCCCAGCCCTGGTAGTGCTTGAGGAACTCCTCGCGGGCGACGCCGTGGCTCTCGGCCAGGCGCATCAGGCGGCCTTCATGGGAGATGAGGCGCTTGTTGATGTCGTAGAGCTGCTCGACCAGGGCCTCGATGCGGTTGTTGTTCAGCGACAGGGACTTCACCGCCGCGACGATATCCGCCTTGAGTTCCTTGTACTTGCGCTCCTGGGCCGGGGTCAGCTGCTTGTTCTGCATGCGCTGTTCCACATGCTCGACCTGCAGGCGGCGCAGCTTCTTGTAGTTGTCGGCGATGGAATCGAAGGTCTCGAGGACGCGCGGCTTCAGCTCGGCCTCCATGGCCGAGAGCGACACGTTGTTCTCCATGTCGTCGTCGTCGAGCTCGCCCTCGGGCGGGGTCATCCCCTCCTCGCCCTCGGCGGTCTCCTCCTCGGCTTCGCCCTCGCCCAGGGCCTCCACCTTGGGCGTGCCCTTGCCGTCGGGGCCAGCATAGGTGGCCTCGAGGTCGATGATGTCGCGCAGGAGCACCCGGCCCTCGACGAGCTCGTCGCGCCAGATGATGATGGCCTGGAAGGTCAGCGGGCTCTCGCAGAGGCCCGCGATCATGGCCTCGCGGCCGGCCTCGATGCGCTTGGCGATCGCGATCTCGCCCTCACGGGAGAGGAGTTCCACCGAGCCCATCTCGCGCAGGTACATGCGTACCGGGTCGTCCGTGCGGTCCGTCGGCTCCTTGGCCGTGGTTTCGCGCGTCGTGACGGCGCGGCTCTGCGAGGCCTCGACGAGGTCGCCGCCATCGGCTTCCTCCTCTTCAGCCTCCGGCTGGGCGTTCTCGTCGGTCTCTTCGGACTCGACGACGTTGATGCCCATCTCGGAGAGCTGGCCGAGTACGTCCTCGATCTGCTCCGAGGAGAACTCCTCAGGAGGCAGAACCTCGTTCAGCTCGTCATAAGTGACATAGCCGCGCTTCTTCGCGAGCTTGATCATCCGCTTGACGGCGGCATCGCTCAGGTCCAGCAGAGGCCCGTCGGTCTGCGGTTCGGTCGTCGTCGTATCGCCTTCGTCGCCGCCGGTTGTCTTCGTCGCCATGCTTTGCTCAACTCCAGCGCTCCGCCCGTCCCCCCTACAGGACCTGCGATGCGCGAATGGGTGGCCAAGCCCTGCGGCCCGCCACCTGAAATTCGATCCAACTATAAACAGTGAGTCGCTTGACTAACCGTTAACCATCTCCTGTCCGGAGAGCCGCAGCGCCTTGACTGCCGCCCTCCGATCGCGTGGGACATCAGTGACCCCCCTGGAGTCCTCCGCTGTCGATATCGGCCTCGGCACCCTCGACGGAGGACAGCTGGTTCTGGACCTCCCGCAGCCAGGCGAGATTGGCCTCGTTATCCTCTTCGGCAAGGGCACGCTCGGCGGCCCGAAGTTCGCTATGTAACGTGCGCGCGCGACGATGCAAGGTGATGGCTTGCCTCAATGCGTCCTCAAGCCGCAAGGGATCCGCATGCGGATCCAGCATCCACCGGTCGCCGGGACGGACCAGAGCCGTCAGCCTGTCCGCCACCGGGGTCAGCCCGGCCCGTTCGAGGCGGGCCTTCATGACCGTCGGGTCGGCAGGTTCGCCGCTCGCCGCTCCATCGAGCAGGAGACTGCGTACCATTTGGGCGGGCCGCCCCTCAAGTTCAAGGTCTGCAAGGGTTTCCACATGATCCTGAACGAGTTCCGGGTGGATCAGGAAGGTGCAGAGGATCATCGCCTCCCGCGGGGACTCGGCCGTGCTGCCGGCAAAGAGCGGGTTGCGGGCCAGCAGCGGAGAGACGCTCAGGCGGGCGCTCGGCGTCATGGGCTGGGGCTTCTGAAAGTCCCGTCGCCCGCCCCCGCCCTGGCGGGCGAAACGGCCCGGCCGGGAATCGGAATTCAGGGCCGCGAGGCGACTTCCGACCTCCTCCCGATAGTACTTCTTGAGGGTTTCGTCGCGAATCAGTGCCAGTGATTCGCGCAGGCGACGCTCCAGGGCCGCCCGCCGCTCGGGGGTGTCGAGGGGACCGGCCTCCAGCTCCCGGGACCAGAGCACGTCGACCAGGGGCCTGGCCGAGGCCAGAACCCGCTCCACGGCAGCAGCTCCCCCGGCCCGAGCGAGATCGTCCGGGTCCTGTCCCTCCGGCAGCATGGCGAAGCGCAGGGACTTGCCCGGCATCAGGTTCGGCAGGGCGACGTCGAGCGCCCGATAGGCCGCCCGCTGGCCCGCCTTGTCGCCGTCGAAGCAGAGAATCGGCTCCTCCGCGAGGCGCCAGAGCAGGGTGAGCTGGTCCTCGGTCAGGGCCGTGCCGAGCGGCGCGACCGCGTGGGGGAAGCCCGCGGCGGAGAGCGAGATCACATCCACATAGCCTTCCACGGCGATCACCGTGCCCCTCTCATGGGCGGGCTGACGGGCGAGATGGTAGTTGTAGAGGAGCCGCCCCTTGTTGAAGAGGGGTGTGTCGGGCGAGTTGAGGTATTTCGCCGGCACGTCGGCGCTCATGGCCCGGCCACCGAAGGCGATGACCCGGCCGCGCACGTCGCAGATCGGGAACATGACCCGGTCGCGGAAGCGGTCGGCCGGGATCTTCCCCTCCTCGCCCGCATGAACGAGGCCCGCCTCCACCATCATCTCGACGGGCACGCCCTTGCCGGCGAGATGGTCGCGCAGGGCGTAGCGCTCGGAGGGGGCATAGCCGATGCGGAAGCGGGCTTGCGTCTCGCGGCTCAGCTGGCGCCCGGCGAGATAATCCCGTGCCTTGGCGCCGGAGCGCCCCTGGAGCGAAGCCTCGAAGAACTCAGCCGCCAGCTCCATGACGTCGTGGAGGTTCTTGCGCTTGACCTCCTCCTGCCGGTCCTCGCGGGACAGCTTCGGCAGGGGGACGCCCGCTTCGCCCGCCAGCCGCTCCACGGCCTCGGGGAAGGAGAGGCCCTCCGTCTCCATGACGAAGGTGAAGATGTCCCCGTGCTTGCCCGAGGAGAAGCAATGGTAGAACTGCTTCTGGTCGTTCACGTAGAAGGACGGCGTCTTCTCGGCGTTGAAGGGCGACAGCCCCTTCCATTCCCGCCCCGCCTTCTTCAAGCGCACGCGCTTTCCGACGACCGCCGAGGTCGGCAGCCGGGCGCGGATCTCTTCCAGGATTTGGGGCGGGTAGCGCACGAAGCGTTGATCTCCAAACCTGTTCCATAACCTAGAGCGGCTACGGCGGAGTTAAAAACCCAGCGGCCACGCTTTTTTTGTGCCCGCAATCCACAGGTGTCCTTATTCACCCGGCCGCCCCGAGAGGAACAGCCCTCCCGCCTTCGGCTCCTCGCCCACCCGCCCGGAGAACTCCAAATCGTCAGGGTCTCTTCCAGCAGCCGCAGCAGATCCTTGGCCACGACGGTGTCACAGCCATGCTTGGTCATCTATCGGATCAGCTGGTGATGGATGGAGAATGCGCCTCTACGGACCGCCAACCAGTCCGGCGCGCCTGAGCTCAAGCGCTGAGCCGGTGGGAGCCTTTCCGCTTCGCCCGTTTGGTGCGCTCGGCCTTGGTCTTCTCCAGGGCGGCCTCGGTTTGCCTTGCCATCTGCTCGCACTGTTCGTGGAGGGTTTCCAGTTCCTTGTCGGTCAGCTTTTCGATTCCCATGAAGGCGTCGTCGGCGTTGGATGTCCTGATCAATTCGTCCAGCTTCGTCTGGAGCGCGATACCGTCGCGGTTCTGCGTGTTCTGGATGAGGAAGACCATCAGGAAGGTCACGATGGTCGTTCCGGTGTTGATCACCAGCTGCCAATTCTCCGAGAAGCCGAAGAAGGGGCCCGACACGGCCCAGACCAGCACGACCAGGACGCAGATCAGGAAGGCCGTCGGGCTTCCCGCCACCCGGGCCGTCGCATTGGCAAACTTGGCGAAGAGTCGGTCCATCGTGCTTCCGACAAGGTTCGTCGAGACAACGGCCGAGCTGGCTTTTCGTTCAATGGACACGCTGGCGCCGGTCAGCGGCTGGCCGTCGTGAGCGCCGCGCCGATGCCGACGAAGGTTGCACCGGCCCCGCGGTTGAACCAGCGCCCATGACGGGTCAGCCACGGGGCGATGCGCTGCGCCATATGAGCGAGGAGAAGCTCATAGACGATCTCCACCGCCACGAAGGTGCCGCCGAATACCGCGAGCTGGGCGGGGAAGGACACGCCCGGGACCATGAATTGCGGCAGGAAGGCCGCGAAGAAAATCAGCGCCTTCGGGTTCGACACCGCCACGAGGAAGCCCTGGTTGAACATCCACAGCGGCCTCGCCCTGCGCGGACCCCTGTCGGGCGTCGCGACATCCAGGACGGAAGCGGGCGCCCGCCAGATGCGGATGCCGAGATAGACGAGGTAGGCGGCACCGATCCACTTGGCGATCGTGAAGGCCCGCTCGGAGGCGGCGAGCAGCGCCCCCATGCCGGCCAGCGAGGCCGCGATGAGGACGAAGAACCCGAGCGCGCCGCCCAGCACCGTGTAGATCGTGGGCCGGAAGCCGTAACAGACGCCGTGCGTCAGGGACAACAGGCCGTTGGGCCCCGGCGTCAGCGAGAGGCCGATCGCGGCGACCAGATAGATCAGCCAGAGTTCAAGGCTCATGGAAGCACCGTTTCTCGTTCACGGACGCAGCGTCGAAGGCAGCATACGGGATCGAACTTCTAGCGCATCGTGCGAAAAAGTGGATCCGGTTTTTCGCGAAGAACGATGCGCCAGCCAAGAGAAGAAGCATCGGGTAAAACCCCAAAAGCGGGTCCGATTCTTTAGCACGGCAGAGCCGGAACCCCCGAACGGAATATCGCCCCCGGCAGGCTCGCAGACGGATGCCACTCTCCCCGTGCGGGAGAGGGCCCAAGCGAGGGAAGGCCCGACTTGCGGTGGGAAGGGGTGGCCGCAAAGCAGCCGGGGTGTCGGCGATCGTTTACGAGGTCGGCGCGCCTCAACACTCGATGGGCTCTTCGCCCAGGAGTTCGATCCCGAAGCCGGAAAGGCCCACATAGGACCGGCTCGAGGTCGCGAGGTTGCGGATCGAGGCGACGCCGAGATCCCGCAGGATCTGCGCCCCGAGGCCGATCTCGCGCCACTGGCTGGAGCGCATCGCTTCCGATCCCGTCTCCTCGCTGTCCGAGAAGGACGTGGTCGGCACGCCCGCCGTGCCGTCGCGCAGGTAGACGAGGACGCCCCTGCCCTCCTTCACGAAACGCTGCAGGGCGGCGTTCACGGTCTTGCCGCCCTCGAACACGTCGGTCAGCGCATTGGCGCGGTGCAGGCGCACCGGAATGTTCGTACCGTCGCCGATGCGGCCATGGACCAGCGCGATGTGCTGCACGCTGTCGAAGGGCGTGGAATAGGCATAGCCGGTGAACGAGCCCCACTGGGTCTCGACCGGGAAGGTCCCGATCCGCTCGACGAGCTTTTCCCGCGCCTGCCGGTAGGCGATGAGGTCCGCGACCGAGATGCGCTTCAGGCTGTGCGTCTCGGCGAAGGCGTCGATCTGCCCCCCCTTCATCACCGTGCCGTCGTCGTTGGCGAGTTCGCAGATCACCCCGACCGGGGGCAAGCCCGCGAGCTTGCACAGGTCGACCGCCGCCTCCGTGTGGCCGGAGCGCATGAGCACGCCGCCGTCCTTGGCGATGAGCGGGAAGACATGGCCGGGACGCACGAAATCGGCCGCGCCCATGTTGTTGTTGGCGAGCGCCCGCACAGTGTTCGAGCGCTGCTCGGCGGAGATGCCCGTCGTCAGCCCGTGCTTCACGTCCACGGTGACCGTGAATGCCGTGCCGAGCGGCGCGTCGTTCGCCTGCACCATGGGGTCGAGGCGCAGGCGGCGGGCTTCAGCGACGGTCAGGGGCGCGCAGACGATGCCGCAGGTGTTCCGGATGATGAAGGCCATCTTCTCCGGCGTGCAGAGGGAGGCGGCGACGATGAGGTCGCCCTCGTTCTCGCGGTCGTCGTCGTCGGTGACAATGACGATTTCACCACGGGCGAAAGCCTCGATGGCTTCGGTGACGGAGTGGAGCATCCAGGCCTCCTTGGCGGATTCGGGCAGGAAATCGTTGGGCGTGACGGCCCCGCGGGTTTCACGGACGATCAATTCGGCGGTGTCCCGGGAGAGCCAGGCCTGTTCGGAATTGCACAGCTGGGTGACGGCGCCAGGGGTGACGCCGATCCGCCGCGCGAACGCGACACGCGACATACCATTGCGGGACAACCATTCAGCCAGTCTCATGGCGCCGGCTTAGCCGAGGACGGAATTTTAGTAAAACTAAAATTTGCAATCAGCGATTTGCAAGACTGCCCTCATGTGTGGGCTCGGATCATGCATCTCCGACGCACCTACGAGTCTGGCTGAGAAGCGCCGACGGGCTCTCCTCCCCACCCATCTCAGGCCTGCCTGAGAGGCGCATCCTCTAGCGCAAGTCGGGAACACCCGACCCGGATCTCGGGTGTTCCCGAGATCCGTTCTTGTTGCGCAAGTCGGGAACACCCGACTTGCGGTGGGGAGGAAGTGGAGGTGGGGGCGATAGTCTATAAAAGTCAGGCGCGACGGTGCCGTAGCCTCACCTCTCCTATGGGGAGAGGTCGAGCGTAGCGAGGGTGAGGGGGTACGACCTTTCCGGATGGACCTGTAACCCCTCACCCGCCGCGCTCACGCGCGTCGACCTCTCCCATGGGAGAGATGGTCCAGCGCCACAGCTTCATCGACTATCGCCCACACCCCCACCCCGGCTGCCCTCGCAGCCCCCCTCCCCACAAGGGGGAGGGAAAAGTGCCTGCGCCTCACAATGAACGATGAGTCTGACTTCAGGGTTGGAGGTGTTCCGCAGAAGCCCTCAACCCTCAAACGGCCAGGAAGGTCCCTGGCCGACTTGGCCGCGGTGGCGCAGGAGGTGGTCGGCCAGGACGCAGGCGACCATCGCCTCTCCCACCGGCACCGCCCGGATGCCGACGCAGGGGTCGTGCCGTCCCTTGGTCCGCACCTCCGCCTCGGCGCCCGTGCGGGTGACGCTGGCGCGGGGGGTGAGGATCGAGGAGGTCGGCTTCACGGCGAAGCGGCACACGACCGGCTGGCCGGTGGAGATGCCGCCGAGCACGCCGCCGGCGTGGTTCGACAGGAACGTGGGCGCGCCCTGGTTGCCGGGGCGCATCTCGTCGGCGTTCTCCTCGCCGCGCAGGGCGGCTGCCGCGAAGCCGTCGCCGATCTCCACGCCCTTGACCGCATTGATCGACATCAGCGCGGAGGCGAGATCGGAATCGAGCTTGCCGTAGATCGGCGCGCCGAGGCCCGCCGGCACGCCCTCGGCCACGATCTCCAGGACCGCCCCGATGGAGGAGCCGTCCTTGCGCAGGCCGTCGAGATAGTCCTCGTAGAACCGGGCGGCCTTCGCGTCGGGGCAGAAGAACGGGTTGCGCGCCACCTCGTCCCAGTCCCAGTTGCCGCGGTCGATGGCATGGGGCCCCATCTGCACGAGCGCGCCGCGGATGGTGACGCCCGGGAGCACCTTGCGGGCGATGGCGCCGGCCGCCACGCGGGCTGCCGTCTCGCGGGCCGAAGAGCGGCCGCCACCGCGATAGTCGCGGATGCCGTATTTCACGTCGTAGGTGAAATCCGCGTGCCCCGGACGGTAGGAATCCTTGATCTCGGAATAATCCTTGGAGCGCTGGTCCACGTTCTCGATCAGCAGCGCGATCGGCGTGCCGGTCGTCACCTGCTTGCCCGTCCGCTCGTCGGTGAAGACGCCGGACAGGATCTTGACCTGGTCCGGCTCCTGGCGCTGGGTGGTGAACCGCGACTGGCCCGGACGGCGGCGGTCCAGCTCCGCCTGGATCTCGGCCGCCTCGAGCGGGATCATGGGCGGGCAGCCATCCACCACGCAGCCTAGGGCTGGCCCGTGGCTCTCGCCGAAGGTGGTGACTCGGAACAGGTGGCCGAAGGTGTTGTGGGACATGGCGCTTCTTCGATGTTCAGGGCGTCTTAAAACCAAAGCGCCCCGGTGTCACGTATGAGCCGCATTGGAGTACATCAGGAGGACCTCCGCGAAACATGCGACCGCCGGATTTTCGCGGTTCTTACGCCAGACAAGAAGCGTCCTCGCCGAATTGAAGTCAGGATCGCGGATGGCATGGATACTGAGGCGTGCCCGCTCGGAATAGGTCCTGAGCACACTCAAGGGCATCAGGGCAATGCCCATGCCGGCCGCGGCGCAACCGAGCGTGGCGTGATACGAGGTGAGTTCGACAACGCGCTCGATAGGAGCGCCGGCGCTTGCAAACCACCCTTCAAGGCGTGCCCGATGAGGGCATCCTGGGTGGAATACCAGAACCGTGCGGGGATGCACATCGACCGGTGCGGCAATGGGTGGATGCCTCGCGCTGGCTACAAGAACCAACGTCTCCTCAAAGATGGGAAGAGTGCTCAGGCGTTCGTCCCTCACAGGTTCTGCAATGAGGGCCGCCTCCAACTCGCCTGCGAGAACGAGTTCGATCTGCTCTCGCGGGGATCCCGTTTGGAGCTCGATCGAGACGTCAGGGTAACGCTCGTGATAGTCGCAAAGCGGCTGCGGCAACCGCGCCGCAGCAGTGCTTTCCATCGTTCCCAGCCGCAATACGCCGAAGGGCTTGACCTCATGAACCGCAGACCGCGCCCGCTCTGCCAGAGTAAGGATCTGCTCTGCATGTTCCAGAAGAATGCAACCTGCCGACGAGAGGTGAAGCCTCTTGCCCTCTCGGACGAAGAGCGGGACGCCAAGGGCTTCTTCTAGTTTTTGGATCCGGGTGGTGATGTTGGACTGGACGCGGTTCAGTTGCTTAGCCGCCGGCGTGATGCCCCCACGCTGAACAACGGTCCGGAAGATGCGCAGATCGGAGAGTTCCATATCTCATTATTAGAATGATATAATCTTATATTATCATTTTACAAGATTGATCCGCCTGGGCAACTCTCCTCCGCAACATTCCGAGGAGATTGATCATGATTATCGCCGTATTCCGCAACCGTCTTAAGGAAGGCATAGAGGCTGCTTACAAGGACGAGGCGCAAGCCATGGCTGCTGTGGCCAAGGAAGTACCCGGCTACATCGCTCACAAGTCCTTTCTGGCAGACGACGGTGAACGGGTGACTATTGTCGAGTACAAGTCGGAAGAGGCTCTCCGCGCCTGGGCGCGCGACCCGCGCCATGTGGCCGCCAAAAGGCGCGGGCGCAAAGAGTTCTATGCGGAATACAAAGTACAGATCTGTAGCCTTATCCGCGAAGGCAGTTTTACTCATGAGGCAGGTGTCTGAATAGGTCGAAGTGCCTCTGTGTCACGCAGCCTGTTACTTGGTCAGTTCCGGAATTCAGATCGACAGCGACCCGCTCGGCCCTATTCCACCTGGATCCTGTAGGTGTAGGTCATCAGAGTCTGCTGGCCGAGGTCGTTCCAGCTCCAGGGAATGTCGAGCACCACCTCGTCCGTCCCCTTAAAGCCCTTCTTCGGGGTATAGACATAGGCGAGGCCGCGCACCCTCTTGCCCGGGCACTGCGAATCCTTCCCAAGCGCCTGCTCGTGCGGGCGGATCTGGATGGTGCCGTTGGCGGGCGCCTGGCGCACCTTCACGTCGGGGACGACCGACGGGTAGCAGGTATTCACCTCGTAGCCGAGAAAGCCGCCGATCGCCGAGACCGTATTGGCCTTGACCTTCCGGTCGATGGTCTCGGCGGATGCCGCGCCCGCGAGCAGGGCCAGCCCCGCTGCGACGGCAATGACTCGGTACATGATGAACTCCCCTCAATGAAACGATATTTCATTAAGAGCATATTCCTCGGCCGATCTCAACAGCAGGGGTCGCAAGAAACGGGGAAATCACACCTAGCAGTGGTCGTGCCCGGCATCGGGCCGTCGAGGTTCGCGCCTTCTGCTCACCGATAGGGAAAGCAGCGGTCGCGCTCGAGGATCAGGTCGAAACGATCGGCCAGGGCGCCGATGGCCTCGGCGTGGTCGGGATATGGGTCGCGGTTCTCAGGCCCGACGATGATGATCCGGAAATTCGGATCGTCCTCGCCGCCCGGCGGAAGCATCGCGGTAACGAGCGCCCTGCCCTCCGAGTCCCGCAAGGTCAGGAACATCGGCATCACGCGCCGGATGTGGTCCCTGAGGCCGATATTCCGCTCGATGAAGGGACTGGCATCCGACCGGTAGCTGTTGGCGGCAGCCTCCCAGGCGTGGCGGAAATGTTTCTCGACGGCATGGCCCATGGCGTCGGATTCGAGCGCGGCCTCCCCTTCGGTCTCGATCCGAAACCAGGTCTTCGCCCCCGGAGCATCGCAGATGTATTGCATATCAGGTCAACGCGGGAACGTGGCGAAGGTTGTCCTGTCAGGAACGGGCCGGGAGGCTCCCGTCTTGAGCCCTTCCCCGCATCGCTTCCCGTCACGGCCCGGCCTTGGGCCGGTCATGACGGTGCGGGCACCATTCTCACACCCAGCGGTAGCTGCGCCCCTCGATCACGAGCACCCGCCCCTGCCAGATATCCATGCTGGCGGCCTGTCGGGGGTTCACCCCGCAGGCGATGGACAGGAACGCCCGGGCGACGCCGCCATGGGCGACCACCACCGTGTCGCGGGTGAGGTCGTCGAGGATCGGACGGATGCGGGCGACCAGCATGGCGTAGCTCTCGCCGCCGCCGGGCGGGGCATAGTGCCACTTGTCCTGCTCGCGCAGGGCCGCCAGAGCCGGCTCGGCCTTGCGGACCTCCTTCCAGGTCATGCCCTCCCAGGCGCCGAAGGTCAGCTCCACGAGGCGCTCGTCGAGCTTGTAGGCCTCCGGGTGCAGGCCGAGGGTCCTGCGCAGGATCTCCATGGTCTCGCGGGTGCGGGTCATGGGGCTCGCCACATAGGCGAGGTCCTCGTAATGCGGCGCGAGGGCCTGGAGCTTGCGGCCCGCCTCCTCGGCCTGGACGCGGCCGACATCGTTGAGCGGAATGTCCTTCTGGCCCTGGAGCCTGCCCTCCAGATTCCAGTCCGTCTCGCCATGGCGAATGAAGTAGATCTTGGGGCGGGACGGTGTCACTTCTTCAAGCCCGATACGCTCACGTTACTCTTTGTCGAGGGACAGGTCCGGCGCTTCCGGGTTCTTCATGCCGACCACGTGGTAGCCGGCGTCCACATGCAGGATCTCGCCGGTCATGCCGCGGGACATGTCGGACACCAGATAGGCGGCCGTCTCGCCGACCTCCTCGATGGTGACCGTGCGGCGCAGGGGCGAGTTGTACTCGTTCCATTTGAGAATGTAGCGGAAGTCGCCGATGCCGGAGGCGGCCAGCGTCTTGATCGGTCCGGCCGAGATGGCGTTGACGCGGATGTTCTTGGGGCCGAGATCGGCCGCGAGATAGCGCACCGAGGCCTCGAGCGCCGCCTTGGCCACGCCCATGACATTGTAGTGGGGCATCCACTTCTCGGCGCCGTAATAGGTGAGCGTCAGGAGAGAGCCGCCGTCGTTCATCAGCTTCTCGGCCCGCTGGGCGATGGCCGTGAAGGAATAGCAGGAGATCAGGAGCGACTTGGTGAAGTTGCCCTCGGAGGTCTCCACGTAGCGGCCGGTGAGCTCGTCCTTGTCCGAGAAGGCGATGCAGTGGATCACGAAGTCGATGGAGCCCCAGAGGCGCTTCACCTCCTCGAACACCGCATCGATGGTGGCGCCGTCCGTGACATCGCAATGGCCGACCACGTGGGCATCCAGCTCCTTCGCCAGGGGCTCGACGCGTTTCTTGAGGGCGTCGCCCTGATAGGTGAAGGCGAGCTCCGCTCCATGCTGGCGAGCAGCCTGGGCAATGCCCCACGCGATCGAACGGTTGTTCGCCACGCCCATCACCAAGCCACGCTTACCGGCCAGGATGCCGGTGGCCTTCGTGTCCGCCATGTTTCACCTAGATCGTCACAGGACAGGTCAATAAAGAACGGCCTCTTTAACCGACCCGGCGACGGGGGGGAAGACCTCATGTGCCGCTTGGGGCATTCCGTTCGCCCTAGGATTAAATTTCCGCCAACGGCCGTCCCTATCTGGCCTTGGCCGAGGCACGCTTGCGGGCGTAGTCCATCAGCTCCTCGTCCACGACCTCGGGCAGCCTGATCTCGGTCGTCACGAAGAGATCGCCGTGCCCGGTCTTGGTGGGCAGGCCCTTGCCGCGCAGGCGGAACGTGCGACCGGAATTGGTCAGCGGCGGGATCTTCATCTCCACCGAGCCCGTCAGGGTCGGCACCCGCACCGAGCCGCCGAGGACAGCCTCCTCGATCTCGACCGGGAGCCGCAGGCGCAGATCGGACCCGTCCGGCGTGAAGCGCTCATGGGGGGCGAACGCGATGGTGAGCAGCGCGTCGCCCGGATCCACGCCGGGAGCCCCCTGGCCGAGGCCGCGCAGGCGGATCACCTGGCCGTCGCTCACGCCCTTGGGGATCACCACGTCCACGTCGCGGCCGGTCGAGAGCCTGATGCGCTTCTTGGCCTCCCGGGCCACCTCCTCGAGGGTCACCGTCAGGGTGGCGGACACGTCGTCGCCCTTCTGGGAACGGCCGCGGCTCTGGCGCGGGCTCTCGCCTCCGGCTTTGAAAGCATTCTCGAAGATCTGGGAAAAGAAGTCCTCTCCCGCTTCGGCCCCGAAGCCGCTCCGGCTCGAACGGCGGCCGCCGCCGAAACCGGAAAAGCCGCTGAACCCGGAAAAGTCCTCGGATCGCGCGCCGCCGCGGCCGCCGCCGAAGCCTTCGAAACCCTGGAAGCGCGGCTTGCCCTCGGCATCGATCTCGCCCCGGTCGAACTGGGCGCGCTTGCCCGCATCGCCGAGGATCTCATAGGCGGCATTCGCCTCCGCGAACTTGTCCTTCGCCTTGGGATCGTCCTTGTTGCTGTCGGGGTGGTAGCTCTTGGCGAGCTTGCGGAACGCCTTCTTGATCTCCGCTTCGCTTGCGGAGCGGGATACGCCTAGAACGTCGTAGGGGTTTCGCATCGTGGATTCCATGAACCGTCGGATTGAGAGCTTGGAGGCTCAACGGGTTTGACGGTCATATGGTCGAAGTGTTGCCTGTTTGCAACGCCTCAAACGGCTAAAGCCAGACCTTGCAAGGGTTAGACTTTGGCTTGGCCCTTCTGGGGCTTGACCTCCTTGATCGCCCATTCGCCGCCCGAGGGCCGGCAGGCCGTCCCGTGCAGGGCGCTCGTGGACAGGCCGCTCAGATGGGCCGAGAAGGTCCGGCAGATCTCGTCGTTCTTCACGAACGGCGCGCCCATCGGCGTGAAGGTGCCCTTCATGGTGGATGCCGGATTGTCCCAGGAGACCTGGGTGCCGGGCCCTTGCGGGTCGAGGGCCACCGCGAGCGCCGCCTTGGCCCGGCGCCAATCCTCCTCGTCGAGCTCGGCCGAAAGCGGGGAAGCCGCTTTCGCCGCCGTGGCGATGGCGCCGGTGGACTTGGGCTCCTCGTCGTCCAGGGCGGAGAGGCCGAAGGAGAAGCTGCATGCGCCCGTGGACAGGGCGATCAGGCCGACCGCCAGCAGCTTCATGGCTTCGCTCCGGCCAGCAACTGATCTATAACGGCGCGCATTGGTCCACGTCACGCGTCGGATCCCCCAAAACCTAAAGTCACAGAACGAGATAAAGCATTGAACCCGTTAATAACCGGTGACTTCACTGAATCGGAAGAGCCCTTCGCGCTCTTCAAGGCCTGGATGACCGAGGCCGAGGCCTCGGAGCCCAACGATCCCAACGCCATGGCGCTGGCGACCGTGGACGCGGACGGGCTCCCGAATGTCCGCATGGTACTGCTTAAAGCGGCCGACGAGAACGGGTTCGTGTTCTACACCAACACGCAATCCAACAAGGGCCAGGAGCTTCTGGGCCAGAGGAAGGCGGCGATCGTCCTGCACTGGAAGAGCCTGCGCCGTCAGGTCCGGGCCCGCGGCCCCGTCACCCTGGTGACCGACGAGGAAGCCGACGCCTATTTCCAGAGCCGTCCCCGCGACAGCCGCATCGGCGCCTGGGCGAGCCAGCAGTCGCGCCCGCTGGAGAGCCGCTTCGCCCTGGAGAAGTCGGTCGCGCTCCACACGGCCAAATACGCCATCGGCGAGGTGCCGCGCCCGCCCTACTGGACGGGCTTCCGCATCGAGCCCGTCTCCATCGAATTCTGGCAGGACAAGCCGTTCCGGCTCCACGACCGGGTCGTCTTCACCCGCGAAAGCGACGGCTGGCGGAAGGTGCGGCTCTATCCCTGATGTGCATTGAGCGGCATGGACCCCGACCCTGAACCGGGATAATGGTCTGGCCCCTTACGCGAGAAACCCGATGTCCTCCTCTCCCGTCAATTCCCGCCGCATCATGCTGCTCACCGGCGCCAGCCGTGGCATCGGGCATGCCACCGTCAAGCGCTTCTCCGCGGCCGGCTGGCGGGTCATCACCTGCTCGCGGCACGGCTTTCCGGAAAACTGCCCCTGGGAGATGGGGCCGGAGGACCACCTCCAGGTCGATCTGGCGGACGCCGAGGACACCCGCCGGGCCATCGCGGAGGTCAAGGCGCGGCTTGCGGCCGAGGGCGGCTGCCTGCATGCGCTCGTGAACAATGCGGGCATCTCGCCGAAGGGAGAAGGCGGCTCCCGGCTCGGCACCCTCGACACGCGCTACGAGGACTGGGTGCGGGTCTTCCAGGTGAACTTCTTCGCTTCGATCATGCTGGCCCGCGGCCTGCAGGACGAACTCACGAGGGCCAAGGGCTCGGTCGTCAACGTGACCTCCATCGCGGGCTCACGCGTCCACCCCTTCGCCGGAGCGGCCTACGCAACCTCGAAGGCAGCGCTCGCCGCGCTCACCCGCGAGATGGCGGCCGATTTCGGGCCGCTCGGCGTTCGCGTGAACGCGATTTCGCCCGGCGAGATCGACACCTCGATCCTGTCGCCCGGCACCGAGAAGATCGTCGAGCAATTGCCCATGCGCCGCCTCGGCACCCCGGACGAGGTCGCCAAGGCAATCTATTTCCTCTGCACGGATGCGAGCTCCTACGTGACCGGCGCGGAACTCCACATCAACGGCGGGCAGCACGTCTGAACGGGTGATCCATGCCCCTGCGCCTTTCGCAGATCGTCGCGGCCGTGCTGATCCTCGGTTCGGCACCAAGTGCGTTGAGCCAGGATGCACCCGAGAAAAACCCCTTCGCCGACCCGGACATGCAGCCCTCCCACAGGGCGCAATGCCATGAGGTTCGCGAACTCACCAGGGACCGTGAAACGGGCCCGACCCGGGTCGATTTCAGCGTGACGGGCCCCCTCGCCCTCGTCCATTTCGACGGCACGCTGGCCTATCTCGGCCTGTGCGGCACCGCGCCCGACCCGAAGGTGCTCTGCATCACCTACCAGACCAACGACATGAAGGTCGGCGATGTGGTGACCGTCACCGGCGGCTACAGCCGCCCGAACCCGGATTTCATCGTCCTCGACCCGTGTCTCGCGCGGCGGCCGGAGGAGTCTGCGGAATAGGATGTCGGTCAGGCTGACTGCGCGGGCCGAACGAGGTGACCAAGGCCATCTACTTCCTCTGCACCGACGCGAGCTCCTACGTGAACAGCGCGGAACTCTATATCGATGGCGGTCAGCACGTCTGACCAACTCACTCCAATCCGCCTAACTTATCAATTGAAGTCACATCCTGGAGGATTGCTGAATTTTCTTTGTAAATTACGACCCTGGAGGATCAGCACTCTCTCTAACGACGACACCAGCGAAGGCCATCAGATAAAAGAACGAAAAGAAGCAGACTACAATCGCCCCAGTCATTGCGATCATATATCGCGCGCCCGTCCAACCCCAGTTAGGCAATGCAAGAGAAAAAAAGCGGTCGGAACGCATATTGCTAAACCAATAAACACATTGATTGCCAGCATGATAATCGATTTTGTTCGCTGGGCTATAGCCTCACCGATAGCAAAACCGCTCATTGCACCTGCGGCTGCCACGATGCTGAATCCTTTGATGTCATTTGGAGACACAAGGTGTCCAAGAAGAAATCCAACCAAGCCAAAAAGTGCTGTGAGCGTAAGACCACGCATCACTTAGGGGCCGGCACAAACAAACTAAATTCATTTATGAATAGAGGCTTCCGGTTGACATCAAACACGACGAGTTCCGCTAAAATCTCCCGCGACCCGTAAGCTGGTAGATCTATAATGGTCTTGCCTGAGCCACCGCTCAAAAACAAAAAATCTTTCTGAAGGCGTTCGTCTACATTTCCTGGAAGGGCCTTCGTTATCACCTCGGCTGTCGCAGACCCTGCAAAACTACTTAGTGTGCCACGCTCGAACTTTATTTGCTGCCGTCCTAGAGATGCCGTAGCCGTGTTAGCTTCCCCATTGGAAAAGGCAGATGTAATACCAGAGAGACCAAGAATCACACCCCTGGGTGGAAAGTATAGATAAACACCAATACCATCTTTAGACGGATAACTAAAAACTTCCACCTCTATTTCAAACGGCTTGCCAGCCTCGTCTTGTAGGGTCGTGACCACCGAAACACCAGAACGCCCTGGAATACTTCCTGTCGTCTGTGGGGCCTGTTCAACCATGCGGTAAGCTGCGGCTTCCTCTCGCTGCTCATTTGTGCTGTGAATGATCGGTGCATCTGGATCTGGCTGGCTGGACGCCACAGTTACGTATCGGCGTGCACAATGTGCCTCGCCAACTGCGATTGGAGCCCAAACGGTCGTATTAATATTACCCTTGCTCCAGGTTACTGGACCAAGGGCATTATCTCCTTTGTTCCAGATATAGTTCCAAATCCAAGTGTTGCCATTCACTACGTCAACATCTGTTGCCCATTCAAAGCGCGTGGCGTGACGGTCAATCTCATCTCTAATTGCAGCTGGAGGCGTTGTATCGTAGCCATTCAAGCGCTCACGGCAGGGGGCTGCTTGTATACAAGTCGTCCCTGCAACCAGGGCTAGGAGGATGAGAGTTGTTGCTATTATAGGCTTCCATCCAGAGCTGATCTCAGCAAGCCTGGAACTTAAGCTGCGTTTAGGTAAGTGCTGACCGCAGAAGATCGAACCGGTAGGTTCTGAATAACCCATGCTGATACCTGAACCTCAGCGTTAGCAAACTATATTACCAATACACTCTAAGAGCCGCAAGCTACTCCATATGGTTCGAGTATCGTAGTTTCTCAGCCTCTCCTCACGCCGCCTCCGCCGGCCATGCTCCCACATAGCGCGACTGGGGCCGGATGATGCGGCCGGTGCGGGTCTGCTCGATGGCGTGGGCGACCCAGCCTGCGGTGCGGCCGGCGGCGAAGAGGGGCGTGAAGCCTTCGCGCGGAATCCCGAGGGCGTCGAGCAGGATGGCCGTGTAGAACTCCACATTGGTGTCGAGCCGGCGTCCCGGCTTGCGGCGCTCCAGCACCTTCAGGGCCGTGGACTCGACGGCTTCCGCGAAGGCGATGCGGTTGCGTTTTCCCTTCAGGCGTCCGACGGCGGCCTTGAGCACGTCCGCCCGCGGGTCGCGCACCCGGTAGATGCGGTGGCCGAAGCCCATGAGGCGCTCGCCCCGCGCCATGGCGTCGTCGAGCCAGGCCTCCGCATGGTCGATGGAGCCGATCGCGTCCAGCATGTCGAGCACCGGGCCGGGCGCCCCGCCATGAAGCGGCCCCTTCAGGGCGCAGAGCCCGGCCACGACCGAGGACAGGATGCCGGCCTGCGTCGAGGCGACCACGCGGGCCGTGAAGGTCGAGGCGTTGAGCCCATGGTCGATCACGGTCACGAGATAGGTGTCGAGCGCCCGCGCCTCGTCCGCCGCGACCGGCGCATCGCGCATCATGCGCAGGATATCCGCCGCGTGACCTGCGGACGGGTCGGGCTCGACCGGCGAGAGGCCCTGGGCGCCCCGCACGGCCATGGCGGCCGCGACGCCGGCGGCCCCCACGGCCAGGGCCGGATGGCCCTCCTCCGCATCGGGCAGGCTCGCAAGGAGCAGCCGCATGCCCTCGACCGGCGTGAGACCGGCCAACCGGGCAGCCAGGGGGGCAAGATGCCCGAAGGCCCGCTCCCGGCCTTTGCCGAGAAGGGCGCGAGGGTCGGCCGCCACGTCCGACACGAGACCGCTCCAGAGCATCGCCACCACGTCCTCGAAGGCGACCCGGCCGGCCAGTTCCTCTAGGTCGTGCCCGCAGACGATCAGGCGCCCGGCCTCGCCGTCCACATGGCTGAGGGCGGTCTCGGCCGCCACGACGTCGTCAAGTCCGATGGTCATGCGCTTTCTCCTTCGTTGCGGGAGAGCTTCACGCCGGTCTTGCGGAACGGTCAATCTTGAATCAACATATCAACATATGAGCGCCCCAACCCTCGATCTCGCATCGGCCGACGAGGCCTCGTCCCGCCTCGGCATCAGCCGGGCGAGCCTCTATGCCTATGTGAGCCGGGGCCTGATCCGCTCCTTCTCCTCGCCCCACGATCCGCGCCAGCGGCTCTACGCCGTCGAGGATTTGGAGCTTCTGGTGGAGCGCAAGGCGCGGTTCCGCCGCCCCGCCGTCGCGGCCGCGACCGCCCTCGACTGGGGCCTGCCGGTGCTGGAGACGGGCATCACGCAGATCAAGGACGGGCACCTCTTCTACCGGGGGCGGGACGCCGTCGCGCTGGCCCGGACCGCCACCCTCGAGGAGACCGCGCGACTGCTGGTGGGAGGCTTGACCGGGGATGCCTTCCTCGAGCCCTCCCGGATCCCCGCTTCCCTGCCCGGCCCGGCCTTCGGCCCCCATGCTTTCGTAGCACAGGCGATCCGCCTTCTCTCGGAGCCCACCCCCAGGGAGGCACGGTCGGCGGAGGTGGCCGCGATCCTGCGCCTGATGACGGCCGCCGCCAGCGGGATCGCGCCGGGGATCGAGCCGATCCATCGGCACCTTGCCGCCGCCTGGAAGGCATCCCCGCAGGCCACGGACACGATCCGGCGCGCGCTCGTGCTCTGCGCCGACCACGAGCTCAGTTCGTCGGCTTTCGCCGTGCGGGTGACGGCCTCGACCGGCGCATCCCTGCGCAATGCGGTCATCGCGGGTCTCGTGACCCTGAGCGGCCCCTATCACGGCGGAATGACCGAGCGGGTCAGGGCCTTCCTGGACGAACCAGGCACGACGCCGCCCTCCGGGCTCCGGCACCGCCTCTATCCGGACGGCGATCCCCGGGCGCAGGCCCTCCTGGAAAGCGTGCCCCTCCTGGCATCGGACGCCACGACCCTGAAGACGATCGCGAATGTCTCCGGCGGTCCCAGCATCGACGTGGCCCTCGTCATGACGGAACGGGCCTATGGACTGCCGGTGGGGGCTGCGTTTACGATCTTCGCCATCGGACGCACGGCGGGATGGCTCGCCCATGCCATCGAGCAGCGCAGCCAGGCGGCCCTCATCCGGCCGCGGGCCCGCTATGTGGCTGCCGACGAACCGCCCGCCCAGACATTGTCCCGATGACCAGCGACCGCCTCTACCCCTCCCGCCCGATCCTCGCCGCCTCCGTGGCGGTGATCCGCGACGGGCGCATCCTCCTCGCCGCCCGCGGCAAGCCGCCGAGTGAGGGCCTTTTCTCGCTGCCGGGCGGGATGGTCGAGACCGGCGAGACCCTGGGTGAGGCCGCGCTTCGGGAACTTCGCGAGGAGGTCGGGGTTGAGGCCAGGCTCATCGGCCTGATCGCCCCTGTCGAATTCATTGAAAGGGACGAGAAAGGCCATATAAAGCATCACGTCGTCATCGCCGCCCATGCCGCCCGCTGGGTCTCGGGCGAACCCCAGACAGGTCCGGAAGCAAAGGAAATCCGTTGGATCACGGAACGGGACATCGCCGATCTGCCGATGACGGCAGGGCTCGCCGGGATTCTGGAGCAGGCCTTCCGGCTCGCCTTTCAGGATTCACGGCCATGACGCGCAAGGGCCTGCTCCTCGTCCTGCCCGCCCTGTGGCTGGCCGCGCCGCAGCCCGCAGCGGCTCAAGGCTTTTTCGAGCGGCTGTTCGGCCTTCCGCCACGGCCGCAACCGGGCCAGCCCGTGCCGCAGCCAGGCTATCCGCCGCAATACCGACCTTTGCCGCAGCAACAGCCGCAATATCGCCCGCAGCAGCCCCAGCAGCAGCGCCGCCCCCAGCAATCGCAGAAACCCGCCCAGCAATCGCAGCCGCAGCAGCAGGCGGAGCCCGCCCCGGCGGTCGAGCCACCGCCCGCGCCCTACGAGAAGGAATTGCTGCGGCTCGCCGAGATCATGGGATCGCTCGCCATGCTGCGCCCTCTCTGCAGCGCGCCCGACGGGTCCGAATGGAGCCGGCGCATGCAGGTCCTGCTCGATGCGGAAGGGACCACGCCCGGCCGGCGCGAGCGCCTCGCCGGCGCCTACAACAAGGGCTATCAGGCCTACGCGCTCACCTACCGGATGTGCACCCCATCGGCCCAGGAAGCATCGGTGCGTTTCCTGAGCGAAGGCGAACAGCTCGCCCGCAACATCACCGGCCGCTACGGCGGGTGATGTTGCGGAGTGGGGCGCCTCTCCTCTGAGCTTGGCAGATAAGTCACCTTCCTCACCGTCATGGCCGTCCCCGGACTTGATCCATGGATCGGTCCCGGCCATCCCGATTGGAAAAGCACGATGCCTTTGCGATCGAGATCACCGGCACGAGGCGGTGATGACGTCGAGAGGTGAACGGTCAGACCGTCAGGATGAGATCAAGATCAGGGGGCGCTTACGATGCGGAATGAGTGTTGCACCAACGCCTCTTATCCACATTTTTCCGAAAAACCCCTCTCGCGTTAACCTCCTTGCAAGGTGATGCTGGCGGCGGGTCGGCGCGACGTCTAGAAATGATTCAACCGAACTCGCGCGCCGCCCCTTCAAAGGGGCATGGATCATGAACGACAACGACGTCCCTCTCACCGAGCTGCCCGAACTCAGCGCCCTCAAGCAGGCGGCCCTGAGCTATGTGACCGAGGCCTTCGCCGAGGCCGAGCTCGACGGGCTCGACGGCGATTGCATGGCGCAGGCCGCCCTCTTCGCGGCCTTCACCGAACTCGTCGCCACCTATGGCGAAGATGCCGTTGCGGAATATGCAACGTCCCTCGCCGACAAGATCCGCAGTGGCGCATTCTCCATGGTGATTGCGCTGAAGCATTGAGGGCCTGAGTCCTCTGGTGTGGATCAGTCATGTCGGATCATGAACAGGGGAGGAATCAAGGTCTCCCCTCCCATCTTCGTGAACTCAGCTACGAAATTCATACGAATCGCGAACTCGAGTTCATGCTGAAGGGCATCAAGCCGCTGGCTTGGTTCTCCGACATGATCTTTGACGACCATGATATGTGGGAGCCCGACAAAGAGTTCGAACGCCAAGTCGGGTTAGGCAAGTTCGTCAAACATGAAGAGCGCGAACTTTGGGAGCCCTACACGTCGAACGGGCGTCGGATCAAAGGACGCTGGACACGTTTTTATGCCTTGAAAGATGAAGCCTGGCGCATTCACGCATTCATCTTGCTCAAGAAACTCATGGATAAGCACCCATGGAGCGATGCGCTTGAGCGAATGGAGGGCTCTCTCCTCGGCTATACTGATGAACAAAACGATGAATGGCTGGAAAAGCGTCGCCTTCAACATATCGGATGGCAATGCATCACGCTTTATGCCGCCACGACAAACGATGTTCTGAGCGAAATAGCGGAACTCGGTAACAGAGCCTTCCCGAGAGGGTGCCTGCCACATTTGCGGATGTTTATAGCGAAACGTATTCCATCTCGCTCCGCACTTGAGCTGGCAGGTTTATTCCCGGCAGATTCTGACTGCAAAATCATTCGCTTTGGAGTGGAACAACGCTTCTTCAGAGACAGTTTCGAGTTGAACCCCGCAGAAGGAATCACGCCCACTGCGATCCGCAAGGATGTCAGTGTAAAGGAGCTCAACGAAGCTCTTCACACCGTCATTCAGATCCTGAAGTTCAGCTAAGGGCTTAAGGCTCTTCTCGGGTCATCTCTGCACCGTCTCCTCGAACCGCACCACCTCACCCAGTGACGGCGCCTCCAGCGATCCGTCCCACATCACCACATTGCCGCGCACGACCGTGCCGACGGGCCAGCCGGTGACCTGCTTGCCGTCATAGGGCGTCCAGCCGCATTTGGAGGCGATCCAGTCGTTGGTGATGGTCTCCGTGCGCTTCAGATCGACCACGGTGAAATCCGCATCGTAGCCCACCGCGATGCGTCCCTTGTTGGCGATGCCGAAGAGGCGCTTGGGGCCGGCGCTGGTGAGGTCAACGAAGCGCTCCAGCGTGAGCCGGCTCGCATTCACGTGGTCGAGCATGATCGGCACGAGGGTCTGCACGCCGGTCATGCCGGAAGGCGTGTTGGGATAAGTCTTGTCCTTCTCCTCGCGCGTGTGCGGCGCGTGGTCGGAGCCGAGGACGTCCGCGATGCCCTCGTCCAGTCCCTGCCAGAGGGCTGCGCGATGCACCTCGTCGCGCACGGGCGGATTCATCTGGACATAGGTGCCGAGACGCTCGTAATCCTCGGGGCCCGCCAGCGTCAGGTGATGCGGCGTGACCTCCACGGTCACGAGATCCTTGTGATCCCTCAGGAGCACCATTTCTTCGGCGGTCGTGATGTGCAGCACGTGGATGCGCGCGCCCGTATCCCGCGCGATGCGCACGAGGCGCTGCGTGCAAGTCAACGCCACTTCCGCCGAGCGCCAGATCGGATGCGAGCTCGGATCGCCCTCGACGCGAAGCCCCTTGCGCGCGCGCAGCATCGCCTCGTCCTCCGAGTGGAAGGCGGCGCGGCGGCGGGTGCGGCGCAGGATGCTGGCGATGCCTTCATCATCCTCCACGAGCAGCGAGCCGGTGGACGAACCCATGAACACCTTGATGCCGGCGGCGCCCGGCAGGCGCTCCAGGTCCGGCACATCGGCCGCGTTCTCGTGCGTGCCGCCGACCCAGAAGGCGAAGTCGCAATGCATGCGGTGATGCCCGCGCCGCACCTTGTCGGCGAGCGCCTCAGGCGTCGTGGTCTGCGGATCGGTGTTGGGCATCTCGAACACTGTCGTCACGCCGCCCATGACGGCCGAGCGGGAACCCGTTTCAAGGTCCTCCTTGTGGTCGAGGCCCGGCTCGCGGAAATGCACCTGGGTGTCGATGACGCCGGGCAGGATGTGCAGGCCCCGGCAATCGATCTCCCGCGCGGCGGAAGCCCGGGACAGGTCGCCGATGGCGGCGATCCGGCCGTTGCGAACGCCGATGTCGCGCTCCGCGCGTCCATCGTGATTCACGACGGTGCCGCCTTTGAGGATCAGGTCGAAGGTCTGGGGCATGGCAATCTCATCCCTTGAGGCCGCTGCAGAACGGGCATATGTCACGCTTACATCGAAATGAGGAGCGGGCACATGCCGTCAGTCCATCTGGCCGACCGGGGCGTGGTAAGGGTTTCGGGCGAGGACGCCAAGAGTTTTCTCGACAACCTCATCACCTGCGATCTGGACCGTGTGTCCGCCGACATGGCGCGCCTCGGCGCCCTGCTAACGCCTCAAGGGAAGATCCTGTTCGACTTTCTCGTCTTCCAGGCCCCGGAGGAGATCGGCGGCGCCTATTATCTCGACGTGCTCAAGGTTTTCGCCCCCGAACTCGCCAAGCGCCTCGGCTTCTACAAGCTGCGGGCGAAGGTCGCGATCGAGGACCTGTCCGATTCTCTCAGCGTCGTGGCCGGGTGGGATGCCCCGAGACCGGACGACGAGGCCGGCTTCGTGGTCGAGGACCCGCGCCTGCCCGACCTCGGCTGGCGCGCCATCGTGGCCGCCGAGGACGCGGCGGAGTTCGGCGGAGACCCGGCGGAGGCCTATCACGCCCATCGCATCGCGCTCGGGGTGCCGGAGGGCGGCCGCGACTTCCTGTTCGGCGACGCCTTCCCGCACGAGGCCCTGATGGACCAGCTCAACGGGGTCGATTTCGACAAGGGCTGCTATGTCGGCCAGGAGGTCGTCTCGCGCATGCAGCACCGGGGCACGGCCCGGACGCGGATCGTGCCCGCCCTCTACGAAGGCGGGTTCGCGGCGGATGTGGGCGTCGAGGTGGTGGCCGGGGAAAAGGCCCTGGGCAAGACCGGGACCGGCGCCGAAGGCAGAGGCCTCCTGATGATCCGCCTCGACCGGGCCGACGACGCCTTGAAGGCGGGCGAGACGATCCGGGCCGGCGGCATCCCGGTGAGGCTCGAGAAGCCCTCATGGATCCGTTTCCCGTTTCCGGGCGAAGCGGGACTATCGCCTTAAGTTCTAGTCAGGCTTGAGGAACAACCGTGGGCCCTTGATGGTTAAGAACTATTGGGCCCCGTCATGTGCCTAAGAAATGCACAGACGGTCCTGCTGGGGAATTTCTGGATGAATGCAGCGCCAGGGAATATGACGTCGCAGGAGGGGCGCTTCCAACTCCTCATCGACGCGGTCACCGATTACGCCATCTACATGCTCGATCCGGCCGGAATCGTGATCAGTTGGAGTCCCGGGGCCCAGCGCTTCAAGGGTTATGAGGAAAGCGAGATCCTCGGCGAGCATTTCTCACGCTTCTACACCGACGAGGATCGCGCGGCGGGCCTGCCGAACCGCGCCCTGGAGACGGCGGCGCGCGAGGGCACGTTCGAGACCGAGGGCTGGCAGCTGCGCAAGGACGGCACGCGCTTCTGGGCGCATGTAGTCCTCGATCCCATCCGCGGATCCCGAGGGGATCTCATCGGCTTCGCCAAGATCACCCGCAATCTCACAGAGCGGAAGGAGGCCCAGGAGGCCCTCAGGGAGAGCGAAGAGCGCTTTCGCCTGCTGGTGCAGGGCGTGACGGATTACGCCATCTACATGCTCGACCCGCAGGGCCACGTGACGAACTGGAATTCCGGGGCGCAGCGCATCAAAGGCTACCAGGAAAGCGAGATCCTCGGACGGCACTTCTCGCAGTTCTACACCGACGAGGACCGTGCGACGGGACTGCCGCGGCGGGCCCTGGAGACGGCGGCGCGCGAAGGCAAGTTCGAGGCCGAGGGCTGGCGCGTACGCAAGGACGGCACGCGCTTCTGGGCCAGCGTCGTCATCGACCCCATCCGCAACGCCGAGGGAGAGCTGATCGGCTTCGCCAAGATCACCCGGGACATCACCGAGCGCCGCCAGGCCCAGGAGGCCCTCGAAGTGGCGCAGGCGGCTCTTTTCCAGGCCCAGAAGATGGAGGCCGTCGGGCAGCTCACAGGCGGCGTCGCGCACGACTTCAACAATCTTCTGACGATCATCGTCAACAGCCTGGACCTGCTGACGCGCAACGCACGCGATCCGCGCGACGTCAAGCTGATCGAAAGCGCGCAGCGCGCGGCCGAGCGCGGAGCCAAGCTGACGCAGCAGCTTCTCGCCTTCTCGCGCCGTCAACCCCTGCAGCCGAACGTGCACAACCCGAATGCGCTCATCGAGGGCTTCGAAACCGTTTTGCGCAGAGCCTGCGGGGAATTGGTCCGGCTGCAGCTCTCACTTGCGGCGCGGGTCCGCTGGATCTCCGTCGACGCGCCGCAATTCGAGTCGGCGCTCCTCAACCTCGTGGTCAACGCCCGCGATGCGATGCCGAAGGGCGGCTCCCTCAAGATCATGACCGGGAACGTCATCCTTGGCGACAAGGACACGGCCTCGTCCGGCCTGCCGCCGGGCCAGTATGTGTCGATCTCGGTGCAGGACACGGGCCACGGCATGCCGCCCGACATACTGGACCGGGTTTTCGAGCCCTTCTTCACCACCAAGGAAATCGGCAAGGGGACGGGCCTGGGCCTAAGCCAGGTCTACGGCTTCGTGACCCAGTCAGGCGGTCACATCAAGATCGACAGCACCCCCGACCAGGGCACGAAGATCACCATGCTCCTGCCGGCCCAGGAGAACGGTGACGAGACGCCCGAGGAGGAAAGCGAGACGGAACGTCCCGCCCGGGAGACCGCCGGGACCGTCCTGATCGTCGAGGACGAGCCTGCCGTTCTGGAGGTCGCAAGCGACATCTTCGACAGCCTCGGCTACGACGTGGTGACGGCGACCGATGCCAACGAGGCGCTCAAAGTGCTCGAGGGCAGCCCTTCCATCGATATCCTCTTCAGCGACGTGATCATGCCCAACGGCATGAACGGGGTCGAGCTGGCCCGCAAGGCCCGCGAGATGCGACCCACCCTCAAGATCCTGCTCGCCTCGGGCTATCCCATGTCGGCCCTGCCCTCCGAAGGGCTGGGCACGGGCGTCTCCTTCATCAGCAAGCCCTACCGGTGGACGGAGCTGGCCGACAAGCTGCGGGCGCTCCGGACCACCTCCTGACGGGACATCGCCATACGTGATGCAGGACATCGGGATTTTTGATTGGTCCGGGCTCGCATGAACCGATAACATTTCCGGCCTCGTCACGCCGGAAATGCCATGTATCAGCCGCCTCACTTTCGCGAAGACGACCTTTCGGTCCAGCACGCCCTCATCCGAGCCCATCCGCTCGGGCTGCTGGTAACGCTCGGCAGCGAGGGGCTCGAGGCTAATCCCATCCCCTTCGTGCTGGACGCGCGCGCCTCCGCCCTGGGAACCCTCAAGGCCCATCTCTCGCGCGCCAATGCCCAGTGGCGAAACTTCGACCCCGAACAGGAGGCTCTCGTGGTCTTCCAGGGGCCCGAAGCCTACATCACCCCGTCCTGGTACGCGGCGAAGCGCGAGCACGGCAAGGTCGTGCCGACCTGGAACTACGCCATCGTCCAGGCCCGCGGGCGGCTGACGGTCAGGGACAATCCCGACTGGCTGCTCCAGCAGATCGCCGCCCTGACGGACATCCAGGAAACGCCGCGGCCGGAGCCCTGGGCCGTGAGCGACGCGCCGGAGCCCTTCGTGGCCGCCCAGCTCAAGGGCATCGTGGGCGTGGAGATCGAGATCACCCGGATCGAGGGCAAGTGGAAGGTGAGCCAGAACCGCGCCGAGGCGGACCGGCTCGGCGTCTCGGCGGGGCTGCGTCTCTCCCCGGACGACGCCTCCCGTCGGATGGCGGATCTGGTCGATGCGCGGGGAGCCCCGCCCCGTGAATGACGGCACCGGCGTGATAATCGAGCCCTGCACCCTCCATTCGCTGGAGGAATGGGCCGTCCTGCGCCATGCCCTCTGGCCGGATGCTCCTGTGCAGGACCATCGCTCCGAAGCGGCCGCCATGCTCTGGGAACAGAGGAAAGCCGTCGCCTTCCTGGTCCGCCTGCCCGACGGCACGGCGGCCGGCTTCGCGGAGGCCGCCCTGCGCCACGACTACGTGAACGGCTGCGGCACCTCTCCGGTGGCCTTCCTCGAAGGGATCTACGTGGAGCCGGAACACCGCAACCGGGGGCTCGCCCGTCGGCTGTGCCGGGCCGTCGAGGATTGGGCAAGGCGTCTCGGCTGCTGCGAATTCGCATCCGACGTCCTTCTCGAGAACACCGCTTCGCAGACCATGCACGAAGCTCTCGGCTTCGAAGAGACGGAGCGGGTCGTCTATTACCGCAAGCCGCTGTCGCCTTGACGCGTTTCCCTCCCCCTTGCGGGGAGGGATAAAGGGTGGGGGTCGTGAAGTCGGAACGCTGCGCCTCATCATTAAAGATGAGGTCACTACAACGCCATTCTTGCCTAGCCTCTCACCCCGTCGGACCACCCCCACCCCTGCCCCTCCCCGCAAGGGGGAGGGAAAATCCAGTGTGTCGCTTTTTTATCGCCTTCCAGCAGCGCATCTTCCCGACTCCCCGCACTCCCGCTACACACGTCCCATGACCGACGGACTGATCCTGCATCCCGACCACAAGACCCGCTGCTGGTGGCCCGGCACCGACCCGTTCTATGTCGAGTATCACGACAGGGAATGGGGCGTGCCGGAATTCGACGACCGCGCCCTGTTCGAGAAGCTCATTCTCGACGGCTTTCAGGCGGGCCTGTCCTGGATCACGATCCTGCGCAAGCGCGAGAATTTCCGCCGGGCCTTCGCGGGGTTCGAGCCGGAGGTGATCGCCCGCTTCGATCAGGCGCAGGTCGAGGCGCTGATGCTCGATACCGGCATCGTGCGCAACCGCGCCAAGATCGAGGCGACGATCGCCGGCGCCCGCGCGTGGCTCACGATCCAGGAGCGCGGCGGCTTCTCGCGGTTCCTGTGGGATTTCGTCGACGGGCGGCCGGTCCAGACGAACGCGAAGACCCGCAAGGACGTGCCGACCGAAACGGAGATCTCGCGCAAGATCTCGAAGGCGCTGAGGAAGGAGGGCTTCAACTTCGTCGGCCCGACCATCGTCTATGCGTTCATGCAGGCGGTGGGCATGGTGAACGACCATCTCACCGGCTGCTACCGCCACGCGGAATGCAAAGCGATTGCTGAGAAACTCTAGATGGCCAAGGAACCCCGCGTCTGGCAGCGGATGCTCTCCGGCCGCCGCCTCAACCTGCTCGATCCTTCGCCGCTCGATGTGGAGCTCGACGACATCGCCCACGGGCTTGCCCGCGTCGCCCGATGGAACGGGCAGACGATCGGCGGCCACATCTTCTCCGTGGCGCAGCACAGCCTGCTCGTGGAGGCCATCGCGGACCACATCAACCCGGACATGACGCACGAATGGCGTCTCGCGGTGCTGCTGCACGACGCGCCGGAATACGTGATCGGCGACATCATCTCGCCCTTCAAGGCGGTGATCGGCGACGCCTACAAGAGCATCGAGGCGGGCCTCCTCGGCGCCATCCACGTGCATTTCGGCCTGCCCTCGCAGCCGGCTGCGGCGCTCAAGCGCTTCATCAAGCAGGCCGACCGGCAGGCGGCCTTTCTGGAGGCGACCCATCTCGCGGGCTTCTCCCGCGAGGAGGCGATCAAGTTCTTCGGCCGCCCCGAGCCCCTGCCCCGCCCCGTGTTCGCCCTCCTCGAACCCTGGCCCGTCGCGGACGCGGAGGAGCGCTATCACCGGAAGGTCACGGCTGCGCTGGCCCCCTGAGACGAACCCCATGCCGAATCTGCACATCTGCCCCCTCTCCCGCCTGCACGAGACCGTGGCCGCGACTCGCGCGAGCCATGTGGTGAGCCTCATGGGGCTCAGCGCCACGGTGGAGCGTCCGGCGGGCATCCCGGCGGAGCGCCACCTCTTCATCCGCGTCAGCGACATCGTCGAGCCCCTGGAGGGCCATGTCCTGCCGGAGGCGGAGCATATCGAGCCCCTTCTGGCCTTCGTGCGCGCCTGGGGCCGGGAGAGCCCCCTGGTCCTTCATTGCTGGGCCGGGATCAGCCGCTCCACCGCGGCCGCCTACATCGCCGCCTGCGCCCTCGCGCCGGAGAGGCGGGAGGATGAGGTCGCCTGGACCCTCCGGGAGGCCTCCCCGAGCGCCACGCCGAATGCCCGGTTCGTGGCGCTGGCCGACGACCTTCTGGGCCGCCGGGGCCGGATGGTCGATGCGATCCGGGCCATCGGCCGGGGGGCGGAGGCTATGGAGGGCACACCCTTTATGTTACAGCTTAGCAGTCGATAGCCGATTCCGTCCGGGACGGCCCCGCACTGACGCACGATCGGAGGCTACCTCGTGGACGACATGGTCCTGCTCGCCCTGCTGGTCCTCAGCATTCCAGCCTGCGCCATCGCGGGTCTGGTTCTCGGCCTGTCCGCGCGCAGCAAACTCGATCTTCTCCAGCGCCGCGTCGCGATGCTGGAAGGCGAGCTGCGCGCGCTCAGACCGCAGGTGGGCGAGCGGATATCGCCGGCAGATTGGGCCCCGCTCCCGGAGGCTGTCACAGAAAAGCCCGTCGAACCGGCCCCCGAGCCCGCAACGCCTCCCGAGCCCGCCCGGGCGACCGCGCCCGTTCCGGCCATTCCGGCCGCGGCGGCGGAGCCCGCCGGGAAGACGCGGGACTTCGAGGAGAGGCTCGGCTCGCGCTGGGCCGTCTGGGTCGGCGGCGTGGCACTGGCCCTCGGCGGCATCCTTCTCGTGCGCTACTCCGTCGAGCAGAACCTGCTGAGCCCCGCGACCCGCATCGCCCTGGGCGGGCTCTTCGCGCTCCTCCTGATCGGAGCCGGCGAGCGGCTGCGCCGGCGCGAACGCGCCATCGCCCTGCCGGGCATCCCGAACGCGAACGTGCCGGCCATTCTCACGGCGGCGGGCACCTGCACGGCGTTCGCCTCGGCCTACGCGGCCTATGCCCTTTACGGCCTGATCGGCCCCGGCGCGACCTTCGTGCTCCTGGGCCTCGTGGCGGTTCTCGCCATGGTCGCCGCGACCCTGCACGGCCCGATCCTCGCCGCCCTGGGGCTGCTGGGAGCCATCGGCAGCCCGCTTCTCGTGTCCTCGGACAGGCCGCAGCCCTGGGCGCTGGTGATCTATCTGGCCTTCGTGGTGCTGCCTGCCTATGGGGTCGCGCGCCTGCGCCTCTGGCGCTGGCTCGCATTTGCCGCGCCCGTCGGCGTGCTCGCCTGGACGTTCCTGATCTTCATCATGGACGATGCCGATGCCCTGCCGGCCATGGTGCATCTCGTCATCCAGACCGGCCTCGCCGCAATCTTCCTGGCGGCCGCTCCCTACCGCCACGTTCCGGATGAGGAAGCGCGCATCGACTGGCCGGCCAGCGGCATTCTCCTCGCCTTCGCGCTCGCCGGAATCGCCGTTTCGGGATCGGTCATCGCCGGGGACGGACGCCCGCTCTTCATCGCCGCGATGGCGCTCGTGCTGCTCGCCACGGGCATCCGCTTCCCGACGGCCGCCCCGGCGGCCGCCTGGGCGGCCCTGACTGTCACGGGCGCCCTTCTCGTCTGGCCCATCGCGGCCGATCTCGGCGGCACTCCGGAAAGCCTGTTCTACCAGAGCGGCGATGCCTTCGCGGTGCGGCCGCACGCCCTCGAGACCTATCTCGTGCTTGCCCTTCTCGCCCCCGCGGCCATCGCCGGAGCCTCGCTGGTCCGACTGGCCCGCTCGCCCGGGCTTCGCCTTCCCGCCGCCGCCTGCTATGCGGCCGCTGCCAGCGCCGGCCCCCTCCTGGCCCTCGTGGCCGCCTATTGGCGGGTGACGGAATTCGAGCGGAGCCTGTCCTTCGCCCTGGTCGCGGGCGGGCTCGCCCTGGCCTTCGTGCTCGCCACCCAATGGCTCATGCGCCGCGAGCACGAGGAGGCGCCGGCCCTGCGCCTCGGTCTCGGGGCCACCGCCTCGGCGGCCCTCGCCGCCCTGGCGCTCGGCCTGACCTTTGCCCTCGACAAGGGCATGCTCACCGTCGCCTTCGCCCTGTCGGCCTTAGGGACGGCCTGGATCGCGGACAGGATCGCCATTCCGGCCCTGCGCTACGCGGTCGGGGCCATCGGCCTCATCATCTTAGGGAGGTTGGTCTGGGACCCGACCATCGTGGGCGGGGATCCCGGCCCGATCCTGGTGAACTGGCTCCTGTGGGGCTACGGCGTTCCGGCCCTGGCCTTCATCGCCGCCAGCCGCCTGCTCCAGCGCACGGGCCGCGACTGGACCGCGCGGCTGACGGAAAGCCTGGGCATCGCTTTCGCGGCCTTCCTGGTCTTCTTCGAGATCCGCCACGCGCTCCACGCCGGGGATCCGCTTGCGGCCGCGAGCGATCTTCTGGAGATCGGGCTCGTTGCGACGGAAAGCCTCGTCTTCGCGATCGTCCTCACGCGCCTCGACATCCGGCACTCCGACCCGGTCTATCGCTGGGGCTCGCGGATCTTCAAAATCCTATCCCTCGTCCTGTGCGCCGGCGGGCTCCTTCTCCTCGCCAACCCCGTGCTGACCGAGTCGGAGCTGCCGGGCGGGCTGGTCTTCAACGCCCTGATTCCCGCCTATCTGCTGCCGGCCGTCCTGGCCGCCGCCCTGGCCCTCCTCGAACGGCGCAGCCGGCCCCGCCTCTACAGCCTGTCCTCGGCCGTTTTGAGCCTGCTCCTGTTCTCGGCCTATATCGGCCTGGCGATCAGGCGGATCGCGGCGGGGCCAGAGCTGGCGCTCTGGCGGGGATTCTCCCAGGGAGAACAATGGAGCTACTCGCTGGCCCTGCTCCTCATCGGCATCCTCCTGCTCGGCCTGGGCCTCGCCTTCAGCAACCGCCCGGCCCGTCTCGCCTCCGCGGTCTATCTCGTTCTGGCCGTCCTGAAAGTCTTTGTGGTGGACCTCGCCAATCTGGAAGGCGTGATGCGGGCCCTGTCATTTATTGGCCTCGGGCTTGTTCTCATCGGGATCGGTCTCGTCTATCAGAGACTCCTCTCACGCCGACCAAGCGATGCCGCAATTCCATCGTGAGATGGCGCAAGGATGAATACGGATAGCCCCATGACCGATACCGCCTCCATCAAGACCCTCCCCTTCGAGAAGGCCCTGGCCGAGCTGGAAGACATCGTCCGCCGTCTCGAGCGCGGCGATGTGCCCCTGGAGGACTCGATCGCCATCTACGAGCGCGGCGAAGCCCTGAAGAAGCATTGCGAGCAGCTCCTCAAGAAGGCCGAGGCCCGCATCGAGAAGATCACCATCGGGCCCGACGGGGCCGCCTCCGGCACGGCTCCGCTGGACGTGGCGGAATAGCCGGGCCCGGCAGGAATGTCCGCGTGTCGCGTTTGACCAAGGTCCTGCCTGACCTTATCTCAAAGGACCCGGCCTCCGGCTGAAGCTTGGCGAGTAAACCTTTGTCCACACCCCTCCTCGACACCATCAAGACCCCGGACGATCTGCGCCAGCTGCCCGAGAACCAGCTCCGGCAGGTGGCGGACGAGCTGCGGACGGAGACGATCAGCGCCGTGTCCGTCACGGGCGGGCACCTGGGCGCCGGGCTGGGCGTGGTCGAGCTGACGGTCGCGCTGCATTACGTGTTCGACACGCCCCGCGACCGGCTGATCTGGGACGTGGGCCACCAGGCCTATCCGCACAAGATCCTGACGGGCCGCCGGGACCGGATCCGCACCTTGCGCCAGGCAGACGGTTTGTCGGGCTTCACCAAGCGCCAGGAGAGCGAGTACGACCCTTTCGGGGCGGCCCATTCCTCCACGTCGATCTCGGCCGGGCTCGGCATGGCCGTGGCGCGGGACCTGGACGGCAAGAAGAACAACGTGATCGCCGTGATCGGCGACGGGGCCATGTCGGCCGGCATGGCCTATGAGGCCATGAACAATGCGGGCGCCATGCATTCGCGCCTGATCGTGATCCTCAACGACAACGACATGTCCATCGCGCCGCCCACCGGCGCCATGTCGTCCTATCTCGCCCGCCTCGTCTCCGGCGGCACCTATCGCGGCATCCGCGAGACGGCCAAGCAGCTGGCCAAGAAGCTGCCGAAATTCATCTACCAGAAGGCCCAGCGCGCAGAGGAATTCGCCCGCGGCTTCTGGACCGGCGGCACCATGTTCGAGGAACTCGGCTTCTACTACGTGGGACCCATCGACGGGCACAACCTCGACCACCTGCTGCCGATCCTCAAGAATGTCCGCGACACCGAGACCGGCCCGGTCCTGGTCCATGTCGTCACCAAGAAGGGCAAGGGCTACGCCCCCGCCGAGGAGGCGGCCGACAAGTATCACGGCGTCGTCACCTTCGACGTGGTGACGGGCGCCCAGACCAAGGCCAAGGCGAATGCCCCCTCCTACACCAGGGTGTTCGGCGAGAGCCTGATCAAGGAGGCCCGCAAGGACGACAAGATCGTGGCCGTCACGGCCGCCATGCCGTCCGGCACCGGAATCGACCTGTTCGGCAGGGAATTCCCCGCCCGCACGTTCGATGTCGGCATCGCCGAGCAGCACGCGGTGACGTTTGCCGCCGGCATGGCGACGGAGGGCTACAAGCCGTTCTGCGCCATCTATTCGACCTTCCTGCAGCGTGCCTACGATCAGGTCGTGCACGACGTGGCGATCCAGAACCTGCCCGTGCGCTTCGCCCTCGACCGGGCCGGGCTCGTGGGCGCCGACGGGGCGACCCATGCGGGCTCCTTCGATGTCGCCTATCTCGGCTGCCTGCCGAACATGGTGGTGATGGCCGCCGCCGACGAGGCGGAGCTGGTCCACATGGTGGCGACTGCGGCGGCCCATGATTCCGGCCCCATCGCCTTCCGCTATCCGCGCGGCGAGGGCGTGGGCGTCGACATGCCCGAGCAGGGCGTGCCGCTTCCCATCGGCAAGGGCCGGATCGTCAAGGAGGGCAGCCGCATCGCGCTCCTGTCGCTCGGCACCCGCCTATCCGAGGCCCTGAAGGCCGCGGAGGAACTGGAGGCGCGCGGCCTGTCCACCACCGTGGCCGATGCCCGCTTCGCCAAGCCGCTCGACGAGGAGATGATCCTGCGGCTCGCCCGCGATCACGAGGTCCTGGTGACCGTCGAGGAAGGCTCCGTCGGCGGCTTCGGCTCCTACGTGCTGCAGCTTCTCGCCGACAGGGGAGCGCTCGACCGGGGCAGCCTGAAAGTCCGCCCCATGGTCCTGCCCGACATCTACCAGGACCAGGACAAGCCCGAGCGCATGTATGCCAAGGCAGGGCTCGATTCCGCCGGCATCGTCACCAAGGTGTTCGAGGCCCTCGGCAAGGAAGAGACCCGGAAGGTCAGGGCCTAAACGCACATCCGTTGCAACATCTCGTCCCCTCCCCCTTGTGGGGAGGGGTGGCTGCGAAGCAGCCGGGGTGGGGGTGTGAGCGCCGCACGCGGATAGGCTATCGCCCACACCCCCACCTCCAACTCCTCCCCACAAGGGGGAGGAGGGCTGTTGCCGCTACATTCGGTCCATCTAAATCGTCAGCGTTCCCGCCTTGGCGGCAGCATAGCGCTGGCCGATCCGGTTCCAGTCGAGCACGTTCCACCAAGCTTTGAGGTAATCAGGCCGGCGGTTCTGGTATTTCAGGTAATAGGCGTGCTCCCACACGTCGTTGCCCATCAGGACCCGCTGACCGTCCATCAGGGGCGTATCCTGGTTGGGCCGCGACACCAGGGCGAGCTTGCCGTCGCGGGACACGGTGACGAACACCCAGCCGGAACCGAATTGCTTCTCGCCCGCCGTGTTGAAGTCGGCCTGGAATTTCTGGAACCCGCCGAGATCCCGGTCGATGGCCGCCTTCAGCTCGCCCGAGGGCTCGCCGCCCGACCCGCCCATGATCTGCCAGAACATGGTGTGGTTGGCGTGCCCGCCGCCGTTGTTGCGCACGGCCGTGCGGATGGACTCAGGCACCTTGCCCAGGTTCGCCAGCATGTCCTGGAGCGGCATCCTGGCCGCCTCGGCGTTCTGGCTCAGGGCGGCGTTGAGATTGTTGACATAGGCCGCGTGGTGCTTGCCATGGTGGATCTCCATGGTCTGGGCGTCGATATGCGGCTCGTTCTTCGAAGGCGCATAGGGTAAGGGATCGAGCTTGAAGGGGCCTGACGGGGCTTGCGCCCAGGCGCGAGGGATGGCAGCGCTGGCAGCCAGCAGGGTTGCGCCTGTCAGAAGATGTCGGCGGCTGAGCATGGGACCTCCGTTGGCCTGTGGTGGTTGTGGACGGAGAAGTTGTAGGGCACCGTGCGGAAAAGTGGACCCGGTTTTCCGCCCACACGGTGCCCTCTCCAAGGATGGGAACATCGAATCGAGCCCAAAAGTGGTTTCCACTTTTGGGTCCGATGCTCTAGCGGAACTCGGTTCCGCCCATAAAAGGATCGTGAACCAGATGAACGCGAGGCCTCGATGACCCGCAAGCGCGCCGATGTGGTTCTGGTCGAGCGCGGCTTCTTCGCGAGCCGCGCCCGGGCGCAGGAGGCCATCGCGGCCGGCCTCGTGACCGTGAACGGGACCGTCATCCGCAAGGCGTCCGATGCGGTTCCCGAGGAGGCCGTCATCACGGCCGAACAGCCGCACCCTTACGTGTCCCGCGGCGGCGTGAAGCTCGCGGCGGCGCTCGACGCGTTCCACATCGACCCGGAGGACAAGATCTGCCTCGACATCGGCGCCTCCACGGGCGGCTTCACGGAAGTGCTGCTGAAGCGCGGCGCGGCCCATGTCTATGCAGTGGATGTGGGGCATGGCCAGTTGCATCCGACCATCGTGGGCAATGCGCGGGTGACGAATTTCGAGGGTACGGATGCCCGTTCGCTGAATGCGGACCTCATCCCGCAAGCGGCCGACCTCCTGGTCTCGGACGTGAGCTTCATCTCGCTGAAGCTCGTCCTGCCGCCCGCCGTCGCCCTGCTGAAACCCCGCGCGGAACTCGCCGTTCTCGTGAAGCCGCAATTCGAGGCCGGCCGCGACCACGTGAAGAAGGGCATCGTGCGCGACGAGGCGGTGCATCGCGCCGTGTGCGAGGATTTGACGGCGTTCGTCACGTCCCTCGGCTTCACCGTCATCGGGCTCATCCCCTCGCCCATCGAGGGCGGGGACGGCAATCGTGAATTCTTGTTGGGAGCCCGCCTTGGCTGAACAGGTCATCATCAGGCGCCTCGGCGCGAAAGCCGACGGCATCGCGGAGACGTCCTCCGGCTCCGTCTTCGTGCCGAAGGTGCTGCCGAACGAAACCGTCACCATCGAACGCGACGGCTCGCATGCGCGCCTCGTCAGCGTCGATGTGCCGTCGCCCGAGCGCGAGACGCCGTTCTGTCCGTATTTCGACGCATGCGGCGGCTGCGCGACGCAGCACATGAAGCACGGCTTCTACCAGGCGTGGAAGCAGGAGACGCTTCTTCACACCTTGAAGCAGGCGCGGATCGAGGCGCCGGTCGAGCCGCTCATCGACGCCCATGGCGAGGGGCGCCGGCGCGTCACGCTGCACGTGCGCTTTCCCGACCGGGCCATGCATGTGGGTTTCATGGCCCCGCGCAGCCACCAGATCGTCGAGATCGCGTTCTGCCCCATCGCAGAACCGGCTCTCAAGGAACAGGCTCCCGCCATCGCACGCGTCATCGGCGAGCATCTGAAAGGGCCGCGCAAGCCCCTCGACATCCAGATCACCGCAACGCAGACCGGCTTCGACGTGGATGTGCGCGGATACGGTCCCATGAAGGATCCGGAGCGCCTGCGCCTCATCGATCTCGCGGCCAGCCTCGATCTCTCGCGCCTCTCCATCCACGGCGACGTGATCGTCGAGCGGCGTCCTCCCGCCATCGTGATGGGCCGCGCCGCCGTCGTTCCGCCCGCGGGCTCGTTCCTGCAGGCCACGAAGCTCGGCGAGGAGACCCTGGCCGGCCTCGTCACCGAGGCCTGCGCGCGGGCCAAGCGCGTGGCCGATCTTTTTGCCGGAGCGGGCCCCTTCGCATTACGGCTCGCGGAGAAGGCAGAGGTTCACGCGGTGGAATTCGACAAGGGTGCGATGCTCGCCCTCGACAAGTCCGCGCGCGCGACCCCCGGCCTGCGCCGCGTCTCGACGGAAGCCCGCGATCTCTTCCGCCGGCCGCTGCTGACGCCGGAGCTCAACGCCTTCGACGCCGTCGTGCTCGATCCGCCGCGCGCGGGCGCGGAAGCGCAGGTGAAGCAGATCGCCGTGTCGAAGGTCCCGCTCGTGGTGAGCGTCTCCTGCGACGCCGCCACCTTCGCCCGCGACGCCGCCATTCTCATGGGCGCCGGCTACCGTCTCGAACGCGTGGTCCCGGTCGATCAGTTCAAGCACTCGCCTCACCTGGAAGTCGTCGGAATCCTGCGGCGGGATGCGGTGAAGAAGCGGCGGTAGCAACAAGCACCCTGATAGACGAGCCATTCTCGGCTCTTCGCAGAATGTCGCCTGAACAACCTTTTGTATTACCTAAATATAACCGCATAGGCCTATCTGCCATCCTCTTGTACGCGCACTCGATAGCCGACATTCTTCTACTTACGGTTGGAGGACGGCCGATGACCTGGCTTACTTCGTTGACAGCGACAGGTGCTTTGTTCCTTGGTTCTCTCGCCGTAGCTCCAAATGCACTCGCAGACTGCCAGCCAGCCACGGGTTCGGATTTTGCAAGCGCAGCGAGAGCTCAATTCGCATGTTCGAGCGGCCGCCCGCTCAAGGACCTCCCGCAAGGCGAGCGAGAATTCAAGATTAAACTCGATTTTCCGGCGGCTATGCCGACAGGGGAGCAATTCCCCTGGAAGAACATCGATTTCAAAGCGCAGCCCGAGGCTTATCTGAGAGCGCTCCTTGCGTACGGCATCAAGGTGAACGGGACGGATGCCATCGACTGGAGGATCGAGGACAACACGTCGGAACACTGGTGCCATGCGCCGTGGTTTCACAACGCCCGTGAACGTATCCACGGGATGACGCCGGAGCGCGGATCGAGGCTCAAGGAGCTGCACAGGCTCCAACTATCCCGTGCCAGCAACTGGGCCGTTGGATTCTACAACAGCATCGGATGCTATGCCCTCGGCTCCGTTTGGAACGATCCCGCTTTTCCGAAAACGAAAGGGATGCATTTTCCCGACGGAAGCTATTCCATAAAGCTGCTTTTCACGACTGCCTCGCCATCGCAGGTTCCTTACTTGACTGGATCGAAGATCTGGAACGCTGCCATTGGCAATGACGGATCCAGCGTCCCAATGCGCTTGCTGCAAGTGGACGTTGCCGTCCGGGACACAGCTGCGGACGATTTCACCGGATGGCTCTTCGGTACGTTCATTTACGACGCATCCACGGCTGGAGGCACCGTCTGGGAGAGACTTGTTCCTGTCGGTCTGATGTGGGGGAACGATCCTCAATTGACGACACGTTCCTATGAGGAACAAGGAAAGGACCCGATCGAAGGATGGTACAACCCGGTCGTCGCTGAGAGATTCTATCCGCTTCCTCGGCACAATCTGGGTTTGCATGGACGCGTGAATGGCCCCGTCGACAATTCCAAGTCGGCTTGTCTGGCCTGCCATAGCCGCGCACTGGATTGGGGGCGCGCGGTTTTGCGAAACAGCCCTCAGCAGGAGGAAGCCGAGGTTCTTCTGCCTCTGGCTCCCAATCCTTATGACGATGCGGCTGTGCGACACTACTTCCGCAATCTGAAGTCAGATCAGCCCTTCGTCGCAGGAACCCAGTCGCTCGATTATTCATTGCAACTCGCGATCGGCATCACGAACTTCCGATCCTGGGTCCAAACAAACCACCCCGACCAATCCTCCTCCACGACGGACGTTCCGCCTTACAGGTTCAAGGCGGACGATCAGAATTTCGATCTTCTCTCCTCACTCTATTTCCAAGGTCTGAGGAATGCGGCGGGTGCACTCTCTGCCCGGGAAACCTATGCTCCCTTCGCGCGAGGAGAAGAGTAGCGCGGGAATTCAGAACAACCGCCCCTGCTCGTCCTCGTCGCTGGAGAGCGGCTTCTTCGCCTTGGGCTTCTTCTCCTTCACGGGGGCGGGCTCCGGCCGGGAGAGCGGCTCCATCAGGCCGGGATCGTCGTTCTCGACCTTGTTCACGCGGCTGGAGACCGGCACCATGTCGAGCCAGTCGTCGGGACAGGGGCGCACGAGGCGCATCACGTCGGAGCGCTCGTCGCGCACGTCGAGCCATGCGGCGATGTCGTCCTCGGAGAGGATCACGGGCATGCGGTCGTGCACAGCGGAAAGCGTGCCGTTGGCGTCGGTCGTCACGATGGCGGCGGTATCGATCTCGCCGCCGTCCGGGCTGCTGTAGGTCTCCCACAGGCCTGCCATCGGCATGGGCTTGCGGCTGCGCGGGCGGATCAGGAACGGGGTCTTCTCGCGCCCCTCGCGCCGCCACTCATAGAAGCCGTCGGCGAGGAAGATGCAGCGGCGGCGCTTCAGCGCGGCCTTGAAGGTCGGCTTCGTCTCCAGCGTCTCGCCGCGCGCGTTGATGACGAGGGGAAAGTCCTTCGGGTCCTTCACCCAGGAAGGCAGGAAGCCCCAGCGCACCAGCATGAAGTGCCGCTCGCCCCGATCTTCCAGCACGATCGGCACGGGCTGCGTGGGGGCCACGTTGTAGCGCGGCGGAAAATTCGGCTGTTCGGAATAGCCGAAGAAGTCACGATAGATGTCGGGTGGGAGCGTGATCGCATAGCGCCCGCACATGGCACTCTCCTAAAGCATTTTTCGGCGAAGTGGCTCCGGTTCGCCGTCAAAAAATGCCGCTGACCAAAAAGAGAGATGATTCCACGCAAGTGGAAACAGCTCTAAAGCCATCTCTTCCATCGGAAGAACAGATAGGGCAGCACGGCGGCGAGCACCATCAGGGCGATTGCCCAGAGATAGCCGAACTCCCAGTCCAGTTCCGGCATGAACTTGAAGTTCATGCCGTAGAGCGACGAGACCAGGGTCGGCGGCAGGAAGATCACCGCCATGACCGAGAAGATCTTGATGATATCGTTCTGCTCCATGGTGACGAAGCCGAGCGTGGCATCGAGCAGGAATTGAACCTTGCTGGAGAGAAAGGTCGCGTGTTCCTCGATGGATTGGACGTCGCGGAGCGCCGTACGCCACTCGGTCTTGTAGCCCGGCGTCTTCTGCGGCCGCGGCATGCTGGCGGAGAGGAACAGCAGCATGCGCTCCACCGACACCATGCTCTCGCGCACGTTGGAGATGATATCGCCTTTGCGACCGATGGATCTCAGGGCAAAGCGATATGACGCGGCACGGCGCGCACCCTGCTTCTCGTTCTCGAAGATCGCCTGCGACAGGCGGTCGATGCGCGCCCCGACGGCGCCCAGGATTTCAGCGGCACGGTCGATGATGGTTTCGAGCAATCCGTCGAGCACGGCCTCGGGCAGAGGGCGGCACCCGCCGGGCTTCACGGCGCGGGCCATAAACATGCTGAAGGAACGCGGCTCGCCGTAGCGGACGGTCACGAGCGCCTTCTCCGTCAGGATGAAGGAGACGTCGATGAGCTTTGGATTCTCGGTGTCGGAGCTGCACAGGACGCGGGCCGTCATGTAGCGCGCGTTGTTCTCGTGATAGAGGATCTCGGACGGCTCGATATCGGCCATCTCCTCCCTGGTCGGGATCTCGATACTGAGATGGGCCTCGACAAGTCTATCCTCATCGCGGGAGGGATTGATCAGGTCGATCCACAGGGCATCGTCAGGGATCGGCTCTCCAGGCGGCAGAACATGTCGGTCGAGGGACTCCCCCATCGGTCCGATCGCCTGTGACGGCTTGTGGATTACGATCATGCGCGCTCTCGCCCCTTGGAAGCCATATTATTCCAGATCGACGCAGGTTTTGTACTCCCATGCGATCCTCCTGTCATTCCCGGCAGAAGTGAAGCCCATCCGCCTAGCGCGTCGTGCGAAAAGCCGGGTCCATTTTTTCGCACGATGCGCTCTCCAAAGGGTGGAGCATCGGATGAGATCCCATCCGATGCTCTAGCGCAAGGACGACAGGGGTGGCGTATCGTCAGGAACGAAGAAATCGGGCGCCAGGGGCTTCGTCGGATCGACCCGGTATTTCTCGAAATCGGTCACGCCCTCGCCTGCCAGAAACACATCGTCGATGAGGAAATGGCCCGAGAAGGTCTTCGAGGGCTTCTGGAAGATCGCATGGGCGGCATCGGCCAGGATCTCGGGCGTGCGGCTTGCCTGCACGAGCGCATCGCCGCCGAGCAGGTTCCGGACCGCGCTGGTGGCAATGGTCGTGCGCGGCCAGAGCGCATTGACGGCGATGCCCCGGCCCCGCAGCTCCCCCGCGAGCCCCAGGACGCAGAGGCTCATGCCGTATTTCGCCAGCGAGTAGGCCAGATGCGGCGCGAACCACTTCTCGCTCATGTCCAGGGGTGGCGAGAGCATGAGGATGTGCGGGTTCTGCGCCTTCTCCAGATGAGGGATGGCGTATTTCGACACCATGTAGGTGCCGCGCGTGTTGATCTGGTGCATCAGGTCGAAGCGCTTCATGTCGGTCTGCGGCGTCGGCGTGAGGCTGATGGCGCTCGCGTTGTTCACCACGATGTCGAGGCCACCGAAGGTCGCGACCGTCGTGTCGATCGCGACCTTCACCGCCTCCTCGTCGCGCACGTCGACGGCGAGCGGCAGCGCCTTGCCGCCCGCCGCCTCGATCTCTTCCGCAGCCGTGTAGATCGTGCCCGGAAGTTTCGGATGCGGCTCGGCGGTCTTGGCCGCGATGACGACATTCGCGCCATCCCTTGCAGCGCGAAGCCCGATGGCAAGGCCGATGCCGCGCGAGGCGCCGGTGATGAAGAGGGTTTTTCCTTTGAGGTTCATGGGATCAGCTCGCCAGCGCCAGGGTTGCATCCTGCAGGAATCCTGCACCGCTCATCACTGTATCTTCCAGCCCCTTGGCGCCCACGGCGATGTTCTCCGCGAAGAACCGGCAGAGCGCGATGCGGCCGGCATGGGCCGGATCCTTGTCGCCGGCGGCGGCTTGCGCGTTCGCCGCAAGCGCCATCTCGGCGAGTGCCGCGCCGCCCTGCGCCAGCGCGAAGAGGCGCAGGTACGGCGTGGCGCCGGCCAGGGCCTCGCCCTGCGCGTTGGAGGAGACCGCCTGCAGCAGGTAGCTCGTCGCCCGGTCCAGGCTCTCGATGGCGTCGCGCAGGCGCGGCGCGGGGGCGCCGAAAGCAGGCGTGCCCTCCTTCAGAAGCCGCGCCACGGTGGCGCGCATGGATGCGATCTGAGCCCGCACCGTCTCGCCGCCGGAAAGCGGCAGCTTGCGCGTGACGAGGTCAATGGCCTGGATGCCGTTGGTGCCCTCGTAGATCGGCGCGATGCGCGCGTCGCGCAGATGCTGCGCGGCGCCCGTCTCCTCGACGAAGCCCATGCCGCCATGGACCTGCACGCCGAGGGAGGCCACCTCCACGCCGATATCGGTCGAGAAGGCCTTTGCCACGGGCGTCAGAAGGGAAGCGCGTTCGTTCGCCTGCTTGCGGCGCCCGGGATCCTCCTCGAGATGCGCGCGGTCGATGGCTTCCGCCGTCATGTAGCAGATGGCGCGGGCCGCGACGGTCAGCGCCTTCATGGTGAGGAGGTTGCGCTGCACGTCCGGATGCACGGCGATCGGGCTCATGCCTTCCGCTGCCCCGATGGCGCGGCCCTGCCTGCGCTCGTTCGCATAGGCCAGCGCCTGCTGATAGGCGCGCTCGGCAATCGCCACCCCCTGCAGGCCGACCGCGAGGCGCGCGTTGTTCATCATCGTGAACATGCAGGCGAGGCCGCGATTCTCCTCGCCGATCAGCCAGCCGGTAGCGCCGCCGTTGTCACCGAAGATCATCGTGCAGGTGGGCGAGGCATGGATGCCGAGCTTGTGCTCGATGGAATGGCAGCGCACGTCGTTGCGGGTGCCGTCGCTCAGGAACTTCGGCACCAGGAAGAGCGAGATGCCGCGCGTGCCCGCAGGCGCATCGGGCAGGCGCGCGAGCACGAGATGGACGATGTTGTCGGTCAGGTCGTGCTCGCCATAGGTGATGAAGATCTTCTGGCCGGTGATGCGATAGGTGCCGTCGCCCGCGGGCTCGGCGCGGGAGCGGATCGCCGCCAGGTCGGAGCCCGCCTGCGGCTCCGTGAGGTTCATGGTCGCGGTCCACTCGCCGGAGACGAGCTTTTCGAGATAGCGGCCCTTGAGGTCGTCCGAGGCATGCTGGGCGAGCGCCTCGATGGCCCCCATGGTGAGAACGGGACCGATGCCGAAGGCCATGGAGGCGGAGTTCCACATCTCGACGCAGGCCGAGTTGAGCAGGGTCGGCAGGCCCTGGCCGCCGAAGTCGACCGGTCCGGGCAGCGCGTTCCATCCGGCCTCGGTCCAGGCCTTGTACGCCTGTTTCCAGCCCGGCGCGGTGGTCACCACGCCGTCCTTCAGGGTCGCTCCTTGCTTGTCGCCCTCGCGGTTGAGGGGGGCGATCACGTCATTGGCGAAGCGGCCCGCCTCCTCCAGGATGGTCTCGGCCAGGTCGGTGGAGAGATCGCCATAGACACCGTCGGCCACGGCCCGGTCGAGGCCCGCCACATGCCGCATGGTAAAGACAATGTCCGGAACAGGCGCGCGGTAGGTCATCAACGTTTCCTCTCAATGACGGGGCTTTTCATATTGACGCGTGTTCTCGCGCCGTTAAACCCGCCCGGCAAGGGCAAATGTCCATGGGACAAAGGATAGTTTAGACGTGAACGATCACGGGTCAATGCGCCAAACGGAGCGTCTGGCGGCCGATGCGGCGGGCCTTGCCCAGGCGGCGGCCATCCTGCGGCGCGGCGGCCTCGTGGCCTTTCCGACCGAGACGGTCTACGGCCTCGGCGCCGATGCGACCGATGCGGAGGCGGTCGCCAGGATCTATGCCGCCAAGGAGCGCCCGAGCTTCAATCCCCTGATCGCCCATGTGGACAGCTTCGCCACGGCTCGCAGCCAGGGTGTCTTCGACGCGGTGGCGACGCGTCTGGCGGAAGCCTTCTGGCCCGGCCCGCTGACCCTCGTGGTGCCGGTCGCGCCGACCTGCACCATCTCCGACCTCGCCCGCGCGGGCCTCGACAGCATCGGCCTGCGGGTCCCGGCCCATCCCCTCGCCCATGCGCTCCTGGAACGGACCGGCCGTCCCGTGGCCGCCCCCTCGGCCAACCGTTCGGGCCGGGTGAGCCCGACCGATGCTGACCATGTTCTGGGCGATCTCGACGGCCGCATCGACGCGGTGCTCGACGGCGGCGCGGCCCAGGTCGGCGTCGAATCGACCATCGTGTCGTGCCTCGGCGGAACCCCGCTCCTGCTCCGGCCGGGCGGCGTTCCTCGTGAAGCGATCGAAGCACTGATTGGAGCAAAGCTCGAGACGGGTTCGGAGGCAGGCTCCAGCCCGCTCGCTCCGGGCATGCTCGCGTCCCACTATGCGCCGCGGGCGCAGGTGCGCCTGAACGCGACGGGCATCCGGCCGGGCGAGGCCGCGCTGCTCTTCGGCGCCGAGCCTCCCGCGGGTGCGGCCGAGGCCTCCGCCACCCTGAACCTCAGCAGAAGCGGCGACCTCGTGGAGGCCGCCGCTCATCTGTTTTCCTATCTCAGGCGGCTCGACGCGTCGGGCGCTGCGACCATTGTGGTGAGTCCGATCCCGGAAGCCGGCCTGGGAGAAGCCATCAACGACCGCCTCAAGCGCGCCGCAGCGGAGCGCTAGAGATCAAGGTCGGTCAGGGCGATGAATCCGCCTTCACCAGGAATTCCATACCGATTCAGCTAATTGTCTGGCTTCCCTCCTCGAGTTCCGCTACGTCACGGTCGCGAGGACAATATGCTCAACCGGTTTCTGTTTACGGCTGCATTTGCGATGATGGCGACGCATGCTTCGGCCGAGATGATCGCCATCAAAACAGTGCGCATCGAAGGCAACATCGCCGTCGTGTTCCAATTCAGTGATCGGACAGCCCCGGCCCGAATGTGCTCTGGAGCGAACGGATATCCCGCGGTTCTCATCTCAACCTTTTCCGCCAATCTCGATCCTAGAACAGGTCGAGGCTTTGGAGAGGGGTGCTGGTTCATCGACGAGAACGACGAAGTCATCGTGCGGGGGAAAGCATTCCAAGACGGCACACCGCTTCGCTTCAACTTCGGCAAGTCCGGTATTGAGACAACACCGGCGTTCAAGAGTTGGGACCAGTTCGACCTCGTCCCGCTCCCTTGAGCCAGCTCAATCAGGCGAGCGTCCGAAGAAGGCGATCTGCTCCCACTCGGAAGCAGCAGAGCGAATTTCAAAGAGACAGCGCTCTATCGATACACATCGTGCGGCACGGGAAGCTGGATCGCTTCAGAAGGTCGGCATGATAAGCAAAGCCCTCATCGCCGGATTGTAGCCAGCAATGAGGGCTGTCTCAGTCAGCTGTTATCGTGAAGTCTTACTTCGCAGCCAGTTTCGCGGCGATCTGGGCCACGTGCCGGCCCTGGAAGCGGGCGCCGTCGAGATCGATCTCGGTCGGCTGGCGAGAGCCGTCGCCGCCGGCCACCGTGGAAGCACCGTAGGGCGAGCCGCCGCGGATCTGGTCGACGCCCATCTGGCCCTGGAACGAATAAGGCAGGCCGACGACCACCATGCCGTGGTGCAGGAGCACCGGCAGCGTGGTCAGGATGGTGGCTTCCTGGCCGCCGTGCTGGGTCGCCGTGGAGGTGAAGACGGAGCCGACCTTGCCGATGAGCTTGCCCTGGGCCCAGAGGCCGCCGGTCTGGTCGAGGAAGTTCTTCATCTGCGCCGTCATGGTGCCGTAGCGGGTCGGCGTGCCGATGATGATGGCATCGTATTCGGGCAGCTCCTCGACGGTGGCGATGGGAGCCTTCTGGTCGGTCTTGTAATGGGCCGCCTGGGCGATCTCGGCTGGGACGAGCTCCGGCACGCGCTTCACCGCGACCTCGGCGCCGGCCTCGCGGGCGCCCTCTGCCGCGGCATAGGCCATCTGCTCGATATGGCCCCAGGACGAATAATACAGAACCAGAACCTTGGTCATGTGAACTCCAATCGGTTGGGATGAAGACTCGGAGCGATCGACGTCAGGCCTCGCATGGCCCGGGCCGGAAGGGCCATCGCCTGTCGCTCTTGTGTGCGTTGGAGGATAAGCTTTCCCTCCTGCAAAACCAGTGGTAGATTTGCAGGGCCTCTCTTGCGAGAATGCAAACCCATGACCAAGCAGCAGCATCTCGACTGGGACGATTTCAGGCTCGTGAAGATCATCGCCGAGGCCGGCGGCCTCGCCGGTGCGGCCGAGCGGCTCGGAGTCAATCACTCGACGGTCTTCCGCAGGCTCGGCCAGATGGAAGACAATCTCGGGGTCAAGCTCTTCGAGCGCCACCGGACGGGCTATGTCCTCACGCCTGCCGGGGAAGAGATGTCGGCGCTCGCCGAGCAGATGGACGAGAACGTCACCGCCTTCACGCGCAAGCTCGCGGGCCAGGCCGTGGCGCCCACCGGCGAGCTGCGGGTCACGACCAACGACACGCTGCTCGTTCACCTCCTGACCCCGATCTTCGCCCGCTTCATCACGGCCTGTCCCGAGATGCGGCTCGACGTGGTGCTCGCCAACCAGGCGCTCAACCTGTCGAAGCGCGATGCGGACGTGGCGATCCGCGCCACCGACGATCCGCCGGAGACGCTCGTCGGACGCCGCGTGGCGACGATTGCCTGGGCGATCTACGGACGGGTGGCGGATTTTCCCGATGTTCGGAATCCCGGCGACGTGAACCTCGCCGACCTGTTCGACCGGCACTGGGTCGCGCTCGGCGACAACCTGGCGGCCATGAAGGTCGCCCGTTTCGTGCGCGAGCACGTGGCGCCGGAGAATATCGTCTACAAGGTCAACACCGTGCTCGGCCTGTCCGAGGCGGTTCACGCGGGGACCGGCATCGGTCCCCTGCCCTGCTTCATCGCGGATTCGAACGCCGATCTCGTCCGCCTCTCGGACATCAACGCGGATTTCTCGGCGGGCCTCTGGCTTCTGACCCATCCAGACCTACGCCAGTCGGCCCGCGTGCGCGCCTTCATGGATTTCATGGCGGCCGAGATCGCCAAGCAGAAGCGATGGATCGAGGGAGCCGGAAAGAAGGCTCCGGTGCCGGCTCCGGCTTAACCGATCTCCACCACCACGCGCCCCTTGATCCTGCCCTCGACGATCCGCTTGCCCGCCTCGAGGACCTGATCGAGCGGGATCGTCGAAGTCATGGCGGCAAGCTTGCCGTGGTCGAGTTCGCGGGCGATCCGGCTCCAGGCCTCGATCCGTAGCGCCTTCGGAGCCATGACGGAATCGACCCCGAGCAGCGCCACGTTGCGCAGGATGAAGGGCGCGACAGTCGTCGGCAGATCCATGCCGCCCGCAAGCCCGCAGGCGGCGATCGCGCCGCCGTATTTCGTCATGGACAGGACATTGGCCAGCGTCGTGGAGCCGACCGTGTCGACGCCTGCCGCAAAGCGCTCCTTGGCGAGCGGCCGCGCGGGACCGCTGAGTTCGCTGCGGTCGATGATCTCGGCGGCGCCGAGACCCTTCAGGTAATCGGCCTCCTCGGGCCGCCCCGTGGAGGCGACCACATGCCATCCGGCCTTGGCGAGGAGCGCCACGGCCACAGATCCGACACCGCCGACGGCGCCCGTGACGATGGCGGGACCGCGATCCGGCCTCAAGCCATGCCGCTCCAGGGCCATCAGGCAGAGCATCGCCGTGTAGCCCGCCGTGCCGACGGCCATGGCCTGCGCGGGCGACAGCCCCTGCGGCAGCGGGATCAGCCAGTCGCCCCTGACGCGCACCTTCTCCGCATAGGCGCCGAGATGGGTCTCGCCCAGGCCCCAGCCGTTGAGCACCACCGCATCGCCGGGCTTGAACTCGGGATTGGAGGAAGCTTCCACGATGCCGGCCAGATCGACGCCCGGAATCATGGGGAAGCGGCGCACCACCGGGGCCTTGCCGGTGATTGCGAGGCCGTCCTTGTAGTTCAGCGTCGAATGCGACACGCGGACGGTCACGTCGCCATCCATGAGATCCGCCTCGTCGAAGGTGCGGATCTCGACGGCCTGACCCGATTCATTCTTGTCGATGACGACGGCCTTGAACGTGCTCATGCCGATTCCTCCCCGCACCCATTTGTGGCGCGGCGGAGGATCAGGGCAAGCGCTTCAGGCTCATTCCTTCGCAGCAGAGGTCGGCTTATTCCGCAGGCTGCAGCGCCGGCGCGCGGGCGACGGGCTGCTCCTTGATCGGCAGGTTGATCAACGCGGAGGCAAGGCCGAGCAGGACCGAGAGCCACCAGACCGCGCTGTAATTGCCGTTGATCTCGTAAAGCAATCCACCGAGCCACACGCCGAGGAAGCCGCCGACCTGGTGCGAGAAGAACGCGAAGCCGTAGAGCATGGCCATGTAGCGGGTGCCAAACATCAGCATCACGAGGGAGGATGTGGGCGGCACGGTGGAGAGCCAGAGCAGGCCGATGGAGACGCCGAACAGGATCGAGCTGAGGGGCGAGGCCGGGATCAGGATGAAGGCAGCGATCGCCACCGAGCGGCCGAGATAGATCCAGGCCAGCAGCCAGCGCTTCGACATGCGGGTGGAGAGCCAGCCCGAAGCGAGCGACCCGACCGCATTGGCAAGACCGATGGTGGCGAGCGTCCATCCGCCGACGGCCGCCGAGAGGCCCGCATCCTTCAGGTAGGCCGGCAGGTGCACGGTGATGAAGGCGAGCTGGAAGCCGCAGGTGAAGAATCCGAGCACGAGCAGCACGTAGGAGCGGTGCCGGAACGCCTCGGTCAGCGCCTGGCGGATCGACTGGTTCGGCATCGCGGCTGCTCCGCCCTGAGCGGAATCGGCGGTCGGCCGGGTTGCGAGGGCGAGGGCGAGCGGCATGACGAGCAGGACGCTCGCGGCGAAGACCAGCAGCGCCTGCTGCCAGCCGAAGGCATCGATCAGCACGTTGCCGATGGGCGGGAACAGGAACTGGCCGAAGGAGCCCGCCGCCGTTCCGGCGCCGAAGGCCATGGGCCGCCACTTCTCCGGCAGGAGCTTGCCGAAGGCGCCGAGCACCAGATTGAACGAGCAGCCGGAGAGACCGAAGCCGATGAGCACGCCGGCGCCGATATGCAGGACGCCCGGCGTGGTCGCATTGGCCATGACGACGAGGCCGAGCGCATAGAGGATCGCGCCGGCGCAGAGCACGCGGAAGGCCCCGAACCGATCCGCCACGGCCCCGGCGAAGGGCTGGCCCAGGCCCCAGAGCAGGTTCTGGATCGCGATGGCGAAGCCGAAGGTGTCCCGGCCCCAGCCATATTCCGTGATCATGGGGAGCTGGAACAGGCCGGCGGACGCCCGGGGCCCGAAGGTGATCAGGGCGATCAGGCAGCCGCAGACGACGATGAGCTCAGGCGACACACGGGATCGAGCAGGGGAAGCGGACATGCTCACGGCCCTCAAGGGGAAAAGGGTGCGCAGACTATCGCAAGTCACGCATCAGCAACATTGAAAGTTTGTAGGCTTTGGCATGACGCTTTGTGATGGATGAAACCCTATCGGGCCTCCCCGCGCCGGCCGGCGCCATCGTCGCTACACCACGAAGAAGTCCTGGTGGCCGATCTTCAGGTTCTTGTCGAGGGTGGCGATCTTCACGGCCTTGGCGGCACCCGTGCCGTCCGGGTCGTAGGAGAGCGCGCCGCTCGTCTTGTCGTAGATGATCCGGTCCTCCCGGTCCTGCGCCTTCGAGGCCCGGACGAACATGTCGGCCTTGACCATCTTCGGCCTGGACGCGCTGCCGGAGCCCAGCTCGGTGAAGATCTTGTTGTCGAGCCGGATCGAATCATAGGTCGCATTGAAGTCGGTGAGCTGGTCGACATTCGCGCTCTTACCGGTCTTGCTGTCGAACACGAAGACGTCCGAGCCCGCGCCGCCAGAGAGCTTGTCGTTGCCCCCGCCCCCGCGGAGGGTGTCGTCGCCGGCGCCGCCGAGAAGCGTGTCCGCGCCGCCGCCGCCGCTTAGCACGTTCGCGGCGGAATTGCCCTGGAGCTTGTCGGCATGGCGCCCGCCGGTGGCGTTCTCGATCGTCGCGCCGTTCGCGATCGTGTAGCCGCCGGCGACCCCTTTCTCGCGGGAGACGAAGCCGCCCGCATGGGGATCGCCCTGCTGCAGGGTCGCGGCGCGCAGATCGATCACGACGCCGGCCGATGCCTTCGCCGCGGTGATCGTGTCCCGCCCGCCCGCATCCCAGAGGCAGAACCATCCCTGCTCATTGGCCATCAGGTTCAGGGTCGGCAGGGTATAGACGTCGTTCCCCCCGGTCGCCTCCATGTTCCTGCCGTAGAGAGCCTGCAGCGCGGCGATATCGAAGGCGCCGAGCCCCGCTTGGTTGCCGAAGGTCAGATCGGATCCCGCCTTGTCCCATCCGGTATTGTAGGACATGACCGTCCAGATGCCCTGGTTGAGGCCATGTTTCCCTGTCGAATAGATGTCCGTGACGCCCGGAAAGGCGGTTGCGTCCTCGCGCGCCCCGCCGTCGTGCGGATGGGCCAGCCCCATGCCGTGGCCCAGTTCGTGCAGCACGGTGTTGAGGCCGTCGCCGCCGAAGTACAGGGTGCTCCAGGAGGCGGCCGCAGGGTCGAAATATCCCCAGGTCTGGCCCGTGCCCGGCAGCTCGTGCAGGCCGAGCGTGCCGCCGCTCAGGGACGTCTTCCACCAGACGATATCGGCCTTCGCGGCGGAATCGGCGAGCTCGAATGTCAGCCCGCAAACCCGCGCAAAGACCTGGACCGCGTAATCGAAGGCGCCCATTTCGGCATCGGTCCAGTTCCGCGCCGATGCGCCGCTCGCCAGGACGTCGCTGGGGCCGTGAACGGCGCTCGCCGCCGCGTAGTCCGCGCTCCGGCCGAACCAGACCTTGATCGGCCCCCTCGAGACATCCCAGGCCGCGCCGCCCCAGACAAGGGAATCCACATAGGCGTTGCCATAGCCGGAACCTGGAACGGAATCTCGGATGCTCGCCACGATGCCCTCGCCGTCAATGCTGCACCTGGACGTTATAATACGTTATTTCATTTTACAAAGTGCCGGAGCGCACGCGAGGCCTGATTTATCAAGTCTGGCCGGGCTTGAGCTTGTAGAAGATGTGCCGCCCGATCACGTCCATCTTCTTCAGGCGGCGGGCCCAGTAGGGCCTCACGTAATTCGCATGGTAATGCGTCGCCCCGCCCACATCGGCCAGGTAGGTCTTGCCCTCGAGCACGGCGCTCGCGACGGTCTTGGCGCGCTCCCACGACTCGGCGTCGCGGATGCGGAGGGCCTTGCCCTCGCAGGCGAAGGTGAACTGGCAGGCGAGATGGCGGTGGCGGTTCTGGTAGACCACGCCGCAGATCGACGAGGGATAGAGCCCGCTCTTCATCCGATTGAGCACCACCTGGGCCACCGCTGCCTGCCCCTCCACGGACTCGCTGCGGGCCTCGAAATAGACCGCCTCGGCGAGGCAGCGCTGCTCCTTGCCCAGGTTGTCGGGGTCGATCAGGTCGGCATAGCGCGGACGGCCGTCGTCATCGGATTTGGGGATGAGGCTTTCGCCGTAGCCGCCCCTGTCGAGGCGCGGCGATTGCAGGGACACGGGCGCGGCCGCGATCTCGATGGGCGTCGCCTCGACCGGAGCCGGCGTCGTGGAGGACAGGGTGATGGCGCGCTTCACCATGGGAGTCGTCGGGCTCGCGGCGGCTCCGGTGGAGCCCGCCGCCGCGGCCGACGGCGACTGCACGGAGGTGGCCTGACGCGTCGTGGTGTATTCGGGCGCCTGCCAGGGCTCGAAGACCTGCTCGGTCTCCGGCGCCTCGAGCTGGCCTTCCATGAGCACCGTGGGCGGCAGGAGCCGCTCGTCGTGGCTGTAGAGCAGGCGCGCGCTGCCGACCTGATTGAGGGTCGGGCGCAGTTGCCCGGCGCGGCGGGACAGGGTGGCGTGCGGCGCCACCAGCGGGTTGCCCTTCAGCGAGCGGTCCACGATGGCGTCGGGACCCGCATCGGCCTTCCTGTCAGCCTTGAGCGGCGAGGAATCGGCTGACTCGTCGGGCAGATCGTAGCGCGGGAGGGTTCGGAGAATGTCGCGCTCGATCCCGAGCTTTCCGTCGGCGATGGAGGCGCCCGTGGGAGGAATGAGGGCGGCATCGACGAGGCGGCCCGTCGCGCTGCGCGGCGTGAAGCTGACCCCCGAATGGAGATCGTTGCTCGCGGACGCCGTGAACGAGATCAGGAGGCCGGTCGCCAGCGCCCAGGGAGCCGTCGTGGCGCAGATCCATTTCACCCGAGATCGACGATACGGAAGACGCACGCGCTACACCCTGCAAAAACTCTTGAACATCACGGAGCATCCAGCAGGAGGGCTCCGTGTCTCAAAGTTATCGCGGGTTAAGGTTGATGGGTGGTTAAGGCAGGGCTCCCATCAACCGGCTGCGGCAGCCTGACGCTTCTCCGCGAGGCGCCGCAACGCCGAGCCCGTTTCGGGATCGGCCGGAAAGAATGCCTCGATGGCGAGTTCCGACAGGGTGACGTCCACGGGCGTTCCGAAGATCGTGGTGGTGCTGAAGAGCGTCAGCACGCCCTCCTCCGTCGCGAGCTGGAGCGGCACGACGATGCCGGCATAGTCGCGGCTCGACCTGGGCGCCCGCGCGGCTGCGTCCGGCGTCGGGTAGGCGCGCAGTTCCTCGATCAGGTTGGCCAGGACCGCGTCGCCCGTCGCGTCCACCTGACCGTGCAGGCGGTGAACCAGATGATTGCGCCACTCGGTGAAGTTTACGATGCGCCGCGCGAGTCCCGCGGGATGTATGCTCAGGCGCAGCACGTTGACCGGCGGCTTCATCAGCGCCGGATCCACATCGCCGATCAGCGAGACGAGAGCGTCGTTGGCGGACACGAGCGACCAATGCCGGTCGACGGCGAGCGCGGGATAGGGATCGTGCCCTCTCAACACGAGATCCACCGCCTGACGCATGCTGGCGAGCGCCGGATCGTCGAGGGAGCGCTGCGAATAGACCGGCGCGAAGCCCGCCGAGACCAGCATGATGTTGCGTTCGCGAAGCGGCATGTCGAGTTTCTCCGCAAGCAGCAGCACCATCTCGCGGCTCGGCTGCGAGCGGCCGGTTTCGAGAAAGCTCAGGTGCCGGGTGGAGATCTCGGCTTCGAGCGCGAGATCCATCTGGCTCATGCGTCGGCGCTGGCGCCATTCACGCAGGTAATCGCCGACATGCGGGACGGTGGTCGCGGGTTGGGTGCTCGTCGTTTTCATGGGCGGACCATAGCGCGAGGCGCGTTCATCTTCCATGACCTCGGAGGTAATCGACTGTGCTCTCTCCTTACGAAATCCTTGAGGCCGGGTTGATGATTTCAACCGGCCAACGACAAGGAGACAGCCATGATGACGATCCAATCCTCCCCGCTTCTTCGCCAGGCTCTCGTGGCCGATGCCACCACCAGCGCCGCCTTCGGCCTCATGATGCTGATCGGCGCCGGTGCGTTGAGCGGGATCTTCGGCCTGCCCGAAATGCTCCTGCGCATCGCGGGCCTGGTTCTCCTGCCCTACGCGGCCTTCATCGGCTGGCTCGGCCTGCGCGGGCACATCCACAAGGCCGTCGCCTGGGCCGTGGTGCTGGGCAATGCCCTCTGGGCCGCCGACAGCCTGCTGCTCCTGGTGAGCGGGTGGGTCGCGCCGACGAGCGCGGGCTATGCCTTCGTGATCGCACAGGCCCTCGTGGTGCTGATGTACGCGGAGTTCCAGTTCGTCGGCCTGCGCCGGTCGGAAGCCGTTGCGGCGTAAGCCCGGCCGCCATTCCCTTCCAGGACATCACCTCCCCGGACTTGATCCGGGGAGAACAGAATCGTCAAGGCCCGCGGATGACGGCCTCGATCCGGGCCGCGAGGATTTCGAGGGTGAAGGGCTTGGCGATGACTTCCATGCCCGGTCCCAGGAATCCGGCGGAGAGAAGATTGCTCTCCACATAGCCGGTCATGAAGAGCACCTTCAGGTCCGGCCGCTCGGCGCGGAAGGCATCGGCGAGCTGCCGCCCGTTCAGGCCGGGCAGCCCCACATCGGTCAGGAGAAGATCGATCTGTTGCCCGCTCTGCAGAACCGCGAGCCCGGCCGGCCCGTCCTCGGCCTGAAGGACGCGATATCCCTGCTCGTCGAGCATTTCCACGATGAGGTCGCGCACGACACGCTCGTCCTCGACCACGAGCACGGTCTCGTGAGCCTTGGGACGAGCCGCCGGCTCATTCGCGGCGGAGAGGTCCTGAGGCTCGGCGTCTCCGAGGTAGCGGGGGAGGAAGATCCTGACGGTCGTGCCCAGGCCGACTTCCGAATAGATTCTGACATGTCCGCCGGACTGCCTGACGAATCCGTAGACCATCGAAAGCCCGAGACCTGTGCCCTGACCGATCGGCTTCGTGGTGAAGAACGGCTCGAACACCCGCGCGAGCACATCCTCCGACATGCCGGATCCGGTATCGGACACCGACAGGCAAACGTACTGGCCGGGCTTCACATCCTGTTGCGTGGACGTATAGGCGAGGTCCAGCTCGACATTCGCCGTCTCGATCATGATGGCGCCTCCGCCGGGCATGGCATCGCGGGCATTGATGACGAGATTGAGCAGCGCACTTTCCAGCTGGTTGGGATCGCAGAGGGTGAGCCAGAGATCCTTTTCGACCCGCAGCTCGACCCGGATCGTCTCGCGCGTGGTGCGCCGGAACAGCTCGTCCATCGAGGCCACGAGCCCATTTGCATCGACGGGCTTCGGGTCGAGCGGCTGGCGCCTGGAAAAGGCGAGAAGGCGATGCGTGAGCGAAGCGGCCCGGTTCGCGGACGACATGGCGGCGTCGATGTAGCGGCCGACCTCGCCCGCGCGTCCCTGCGCGATACGGGTCTGGATGAGATCCAGGCTGCCGATCACGCCGGTCAGCAGGTTGTTGAAATCATGTGCGATCCCGCCTGTGAGCTGGCCCACCGCCTCCATCTTCTGCGATTGCCGAAGAGCTTCCTCCGCCTGCCTGAGCGCCTGAGCGGCCTCCTGCTCGGCGGTGATGTCGCGGCCGATCGCATGGATGAAGTGCTCGTCCGACACCGCCGTCCAGGCGATCCAGCGATAGGACCCGTCCCGATGGCGAAGCCTGTTATGGATGCTGTAGGTGGTCAGGTCGCGGGAAAGCCGCCCGACCGCCATATGAGCCTCGCCCCGATCCTCCGGGTGAATGAAATCGAGGACGGACGCCTGAATGAGATCGCCGTTCTTCCAATCGAGCATGCGGCTCCAGGCCGGATTTGCCGTCACGATCGTTCCGTCGAAGTCGGTAACGAGCATGAGGTCGGTCGAGAGGTGCCAGAGGCGATCCCGGTCCCGGGTGCTCTCCTCGACGCGTTTCTCCAGCCTTGCATTCAGATGAACCAGCTCCTGCGCGGCCATCTTCTGATCATCGATATCGGTGTTCGTGCCGATCCACCGAATGACGCTCCCGTCGGGATCCCGAACGGGAACGGCTTTCGACAGGAACCAGCGGTAGGTCCCGTCGCGTGCCCGTCTCAGCCTGATCTCGCTTTCGAAGATCGTCCCGTCCTGCAAGGCCCGGCTCCAGGCCCGGGCGACAACCTGATAATCGTCCGGATGGACGATGTGCTTCCATGCGCCGCTTGCGAGCTCCTCGAGAGTGATGCCCAGGTATTCGGGAAAGCGCCCGTTCGACCACTCGACCGATCCATCGGGTCCTGCCTCCCACACCTGGTGGGGAACGGCCTCGACAAGGGCCCTGAACCGCTCCTCGCTGGCACGCAGCGCCTCCTCGGAGGCCTTGCGCTCGTTGATGTCGCGGTAGAAGCTGACAAACCCGCCCGGAACCGGGCAGAGACGAAGCTCCAGCCATCGGTCCTTGCCGAAGCCGAGATAGCGGCGCTCGAACGTGATTTGCACCTGCTCGGCGAGACAGCGCCGATAGGCGACCTCCAGGGCAGAGCCAGCCGATGTCGGCCATGCTTCCCATTGTATCTTGCCGATGATCTCCTCGGGCTGGCGCCCGTCATATTTGAGCGCGGCGGGGTTGATCTTGGTGACCCGGAACTCCTCGTCGAAGACCACGAAGCCATCGCCGAGGACCTCGAGGATCGATTCCAGTCGCCCGTTTTCGGCGCTCAGCTCCTGCTCTCGCCGGACATGCTCGGTCACGTCGCTGCCGTGGACGGCGATCCCGAGAAGCGTCCCGCTCGCTCCCCGGACGGGCTGGAACGAGAATTCGACGAACCGCCGCTCGCCTCTGCCCTCAGCCTCCGTCTCACACGGGACGCCCACCCGCAGAGGGGTTGGGGAGGCCGTGCCGAAACGGGCCTGATCGAGCCGTTCCCTGAAGCCCGGCCAGCGGGCCAGGGGCGTCTCGTCCAGGGCGCGTTCGGCGATATCCTCGCCCCCGGCGAGTTGCCGAAAGGCGGTGTTCGTCAGGGCGATGACATCGTCCGGGCAGCGAAGAAAGCAGAAGAAGCCGGGAGCTTGGCGAAGGATGGACAGAAGCTGCGCGCTCGACGGATCGGGCGCAGCGATGCCCCTGACCGCGGCAGCGGTGCCGCGCAGGTCGCGAACGACGCCATCCCCCATAACGCTCACACTGTCCGGCATCCTGCCCTTTCGGAAACGCAGCGTCGGTCGCCCAGGCGGAATAGCCCCTTCCGTTCGACCGAGAGATGGCTGCCCGCCTCGGCGGGAAGGATCTATTTAAATGATATTGCGTTTCGTTTCAATTGCCCTAACGTCAGATTTGATTGGCGGCTGCACGGGCCACAGCATCGGACCCGGTTTATCGCACGATGCGCCAGGCTCAGAAGCTCCGCCCGTCCACCGGGACGATCTTGAGCTGGGAAGGGACGACGTCCTCCAGGCAGCGGATGTTGACCGCCGTCGTCGCCTCGCCGGTCGGCTTCCGGCCCTCGCCGAAAGGCGCGCAGCCGCAGGCGGCACAGAAGCGATGCCGGATCGTATGCGTGTTGAAGGTGTAGGTGGACAGACTCTCCTCCCCGCGAAGAAGGGTCATGGCCTCCCGGGGCACGAAGGTCAGGAGATAGCCCTTCCGGCTGCAATGGGAGCAGTTGCACTCGAAGGCCTGCTGAAGATCCGCCTCGACTTCGAACGCGACCTTGCCGCAATGACACGAACCCTTATGCAGCACCATCTTGCCCCCTTTTCGCTATCGTTATCCCAAAGCCACCATCACCGTGACGATCAAACCAGCGCCGATCACCGCCACGAATCGATCGCCCATGGTGAGCGGCTCGACTTTTCCCTGCGCTGCCAGTTGGCCGATTACAAGATCCAGGATCAACGATATGGCGAAGGGCCAGGCCGCCGGCGGTACGGCGGCCTGCTGCAGGTGGGGCTGCCGCAACACCAAGAACCCGATAACGATGCCGGAGACCAGCACCGCCGCGATGTAGAGAAGGCGCGAGCGAGACAGGGCCATTTAAGCCTGGCTCGCGGCTTTGTTGCCCAGCGCCGCCTGGGCGGCGGCAAGGCGGGCGATCGGCACGCGATAGGGCGAGCAGGACACGTAGTCGAGCCCGACCGATTGGCAGAAGTGGATCGAGGCCGGATCGCCGCCGTGCTCGCCGCAGATCCCGAGCTTGATGCCGCTGCGGGCCGCCCGGCCGCGCTCGGCCGCGAGCTTCACCAGCTCGCCCACGCCCTCCTGGTCGATGGTCACGAACGGATCGGCCGGCAGCAGTCCCTTCTGCGTGTACGGGCCCAGGAACGAGGCCGCATCGTCGCGCGAGATGCCGAGCGTGGTCTGCGTCAGGTCGTTGGTGCCGAAGGAGAAGAACTCCGCCGATTGCGCGATCTCGCCCGCCCGCAGGGCCGCGCGCGGCAGTTCGATCATCGTGCCGACCTGGTACTCGATCCTGACGCCGCTTTCCTTTGACACCGCTTCCGCCATGGCGACGATGCGCTCCTTCACCAGGTCGAGTTCCGCCTTCGTCATGACGAGCGGCACCATGACCTCCGGCACGACCGGCTGGCCGGTCTGCTTGCCCGCCTCGACGGCGGCCTCGAAGATGGCGCGCGCCTGCATCTCGGCGATTTCCGGATAGGCCACCGCCAGGCGGCAGCCGCGGAAGCCGAGCATCGGGTTGAACTCGTGCAGCTCGCGGGCCCGGTGCCGAAGCTTGTCGACCGGCGCGTTCATCGCCTTGGCGACCTCCTGCATCTCCTCGTCCGAGTGCGGCAGGAACTCGTGCAGCGGCGGATCGAGCAGGCGGATCGTCACGGGCAGCCCGCTCATGATCGTGAACAGGGCGACGAAGTCCTGGCGCTGCATCGGGAGCAGCTTGGCGAGCGCCGCGCGGCGGCCGGCCTCGTCGTCGGACAGGATCATCTCGCGCACCGCCACGATGCGGTCGCCCTCGAAGAACATGTGCTCGGTGCGGCACAGGCCGATGCCCTCGGCGCCGAAGGAGCGCGCGGTCTTGGCGTCGAGCGGCGTCTCCGCATTGGCCCGCACCTTCATCCGGCGCACCTTGTCGGCCCAGCCCATCAGGGTGGCGAACTCGCCCGACAATTCCGGCTCGAGCATCTTCACCTGGCCCAGCAGCACCTGGCCGTTGGAGCCGTCGATGGTGAGGACATCGCCCTTCGTCAGGGTCTGGCCGGCGACCGTCATGGTCTGCTTCTGGTAATCCACCCGGATCGCGCCCGCTCCCGACACGCAGGGCTTGCCCATGCCGCGGGCGACCACCGCCGCGTGCGAGGTCATGCCGCCGCGAGTGGTGAGAATCCCTTCCGCCGCATGCATGCCGTGGATGTCCTCCGGCGAGGTTTCGACGCGCACGAGGATGACCTTGCGGCCGGCCTTCTTGGCCGCTTCGGCATCGTCCGAGTTGAACACGATCTCGCCCGAGGCGGCGCCCGGCGAGGCCGGCAGGCCGGTGGCCAGGACCTTGCGCTCGGCCTTGGGGTCGATGGTGGGATGGAGCAGCTGGTCGAGTGCCGCGGGCTCGACGCGGGTGATCGCCTCTTCCTGCGTGATCAGGCCCTCGGAGGCCAGCTCCACGGCGATGCGCAACGCGGCCTTGGCCGTGCGCTTGCCGTTGCGGGTCTGGAGCATCCAGAGCTTGCCCGTCTCGACCGTGAATTCCATGTCCTGCATGTCACGGTAGTGCTTTTCCAGGATGCCGTAGATGCGGCACAGCTCCCTGTAGGCCTCGGGCATCGCCTGCTCCATCGAGGGCTTGTCGGAGCCGGAGGCGACGCGCGCCTTCTCGGTGATGTCCTGCGGGGTGCGGATGCCCGCCACCACGTCCTCGCCCTGGGCGTTGATCAGGAACTCGCCGTAGAGCTCCTTCTCGCCGGTGGAGGGGTTGCGGGTGAAGGCGACGCCGGTGGCCGAGGTCTCGCCCATGTTGCCGAACACCATGGCCTGCACGTTGACCGCCGTGCCCCAGCTCGCCGGAATGGCATGCAGCTCGCGGTATTTGATAGCGCGGTTGTTCATCCAGGAGCCGAACACGGCCCCGATGGCGCCCCAGAGCTGCTCCTGCGGATCCTGCGGGAACGGCTTGCCGAGCTCCTTCTCGACCAGGGCCTTGTAGCGCGGCAGGATCGCCTGCCAGTCCGCAGCCGTCATGTCGGTGTCGAGGGAATAGCCCTTGCGGTCCTTGTACTCGTCGAGGATCTCCTCGAAGTGGTGGTGCTCGAGGCCCAGCACCACGTTGGAATACATGGTGATGAAACGCCGGTAGGAATCATAGGCGAAGCGCTCGTCGCCCGCGCCCTTGGCGAGCGCCGCGACGGTGACGTCGTTGAGGCCGAGGTTGAGCACGGTGTCCATCATGCCCGGCATCGACGCGCGGGCGCCGGACCGGACGGAGACGAGGAGCGGGTTCTCGGCGTCGCCGAAGGTGCGGCCGGTGAGACGGCCGACGAAGTCCAGGGCCTTCTCGACCTGCCCCTTCAGCTCCTGCGGATAGGCGCGGCCGTGATCGTAGTAATAGGTGCAGACCTCGGTCGTGATGGTGAAGCCCGGCGGGACCGGCAACCCCAGGTTGGACATCTCGGCCAGATTGGCGCCCTTGCCGCCGAGCAGGTTCTTCATGCCCGCCTGCCCCTCGGCCTTCCCGTCCCCGAAGCTATAGACCCACTGCGTCATCGCTCGATTCCCTGGCTCTCATGACCTGCCGTCACGCAGGCTTGAAGCATGCCGAACCAAAACGCAACCTGAACAGCCAAGTTTCCGGCGTCCCAATCATGAACGCCCGCAGCAACACTCGCGCTACGTCACCCTCAGAAGCAAGAGTTTCGTGAGTTTTGCAACTTCATTACGATAGCGTGGCGTTCAAAGGATCCATGCGTGCCGTCCGCCATTGAAATCACTACCGACCAGACGACGACCTATACCCTGCTCCCCGAGCACAGCTCGGTCACCGTCAATCCAGGGATCGCCATCGCCGGGCCCAATACCAGCACGGGCTTCGCTCTCGCTGCCGGGGCAGGTGCCGGCGGGACTATCACGGTTCACGGCACCCTGACCGCCGGCGGCGGAATCTACGATCCGTCGACAACCCGAAATTCCTATAACGTGACGATCTCCTCCACCGGCTCGATCACAGCTGTCGACGGTTACGGTATCGCCCTGCAGAAGCAGGCCACCGTCATCAATCATGGCCAGATCACCGCCACGAAGGTAGGCATCAGCATCGGCGACGGCAGCAGCGTGGTGATGAACACCGGCGTGATCACGGCGGAGACCGGCATCAATACCTCCGGCAACGGCGCGATCGTCGGAAATGTCGGTACGATCCAGGCGGTGATAGATGGGATGTTCGTCATCGGAAGCGATTGTACGATCACTAATGGCGGCACCATCAACGCCGGCCGTTTTGGGATTTTCTTGTCCGAGAACGCCGGTTTCTCCACTGTTGTGACCAATACAGGCGTGATCCACGCCGATGTCCTGGCCTTTCGGGGCAGCGCAGCTGGCAATGTGTTCGTCAACCGCGGCACCATCGTGGGAAACATCGACATGCGCGGCGGGGACGACCTGTTCGACAACCGCTCAGGGATGGATTCCGGCACAATTTTCCTTTCCTCCGGGAACGACAAGGCATTTGGCGGCTCTGGAAACGAGACGTTTTCCGATGGTTTCGGCAACGACACGATCGACGCCGGGGGCGGCATCGACACGCTGAGCTACGACCTGTCGACGGATCCCAATGTCGCGGTGAAGGTCGATCTGAGCCTGACGACCGAACAGGTCAATGCCTGGGGAACCGACATCTTTCTGAACTTCGAGAACGTCATCGGCTCCGCAGGCAACGATACGATCGGCGGCAACGGTGCCGACAACCTCCTGAAAGGCCTTGCCGGTGCAGACAGTCTGAGTGGGCGAGGCGGAAACGATACTCTGATCGGCGGGAATGGGAACGATGTTCTCGACGGCGGCAGCGGCAGCGACACCGCTGACTACAGCGGTTCGGTCATTGTGACCGTCGATCTCAGGATCGAGACCGTGCAGGACACCGGCATGGGCAATGACGTCCTGACCGGCATCGAAATTGTCGTCGGCGGGTCTGCCGGCGACAGGTTGACGGGCAATGCTGTCGCCAATGTCCTGACGGGTGCTGGCGGTGCGGATTTCCTGTCGGGCGAAGACGGCGACGACAGCCTGAACGGCGGATCGGGGAACGATATTCTCGATGGTGGCACGGGCCGGGATACAGCGGTCCTTTCTGGTGCGCGCAGCAGCTACGCGATTATGGAGAATGCGGATGGGACATTCACCGTCACGGATTTGACCGCGAACCGAGACGGCATGGACGTCCTGCGCAATGTCGAAATCGTCCGCTTCGCACTGACCGGGGAAACGGTCGATCTTGCCAGTCTGAGGCAGCCTGCAGACACCCCCGTCCCGCAACCCACTTCCCTGGTACTGCACGGCACGAGCGGAGCGGATCGCCTCACGGGCGGAGCGGGCAACGACATGCTCCTCGGCAAGGCCGGCAAGGACATTCTGACGGGGAGATCCGGTCTTGACGCCTTCGTGTTCGACACCAAACTCACGAGCAAGACCGCGGCCAGGAACAAGGACACGATCTCCGACTTCGGCCCGAAATACGATACGTTCTACTTCGACGACGCCGCCTTCAAGAACGCGACCATCACCAAATACCTGAAGGGCAAGAACGCCTCCCTCGACAAGGCGGTCGCCATCAAGAAGGGCTGGTTCGCCCTCGGAGAGGCGAAGCAGAAGGACGACTTCTTCATCGCCAAGAAGGTGAATTCCCAGACCTACAAGCTGCTCTTCGACGCCGACGGATCGGGCTCCAAGGCGGCGCTGGAGATCGCAACCGTGAAGCTTCAGAAGGGCGAGGGCACGAGCCTCACCCATAAGGACTTCTTCTTCGTCTGAGGACGAGCAACCACGCCCTTGCCGTTCCGGGCGCGGACATAAGGCTCCCTTGTCATCCCCGCGAAGGCGGGGATCCATAGCCACGACGGTATTTTTGACGTCCTAATGAAAAAGCGGCCCCAAGGCCGCTTTCAAACTCACACCCGGTAGCGCCCGTTGCGCTTCACGTAGACCGTGGCGCCGACGGGGACGCGGTCGTAGAGGTCGGCGACGTCCTCGTTCAGCATGCGGACGCAGCCGGAGGAGACCTGCTCGCCGATGCTCCAGGGCTCGTTGGTGCCGTGGATGCGGAAGAGGATGTCTCGGCCATCCTGGTAGAGGTAGAGGGCGCGGGCCCCGAGCGGGTTGTCCAGGCCGGCCTCCATGTAGCGCGGCAGGTCGGGCTTGATGCCGACCATGGTCTTGGTGGGCGACCAGTTGGGCCAGACGCCCTTGCGGCCGACCGAGGCGAGGCCCTTCCAGGAGAAGCCCTGCTTGCCGACGCCCACGCCGTAGCGGATCGCCTTGCCCTCGGGCTGGACGAGGTAGAGCATGCGCTCGTCGATATCGACCACGATGGAGCCCGGCTTCTCGGGTCCCTTGTACTCCACCGTCTGGCGGGCGTATTTCGCGTCCATCTTGCGCCGGTCGACCAGCGGGATGTCGTGCGGCTTGTCCGGCTTGGTGCCGATATACCAGGCGGAATCGTCCGCCGTGGCGACCGGCTGCTGTTGAGCGGTCTGGCAGGCGGCAAGGGGCGCGCTCAGGAGGGCGGCGATCAGCAGGCGTCGAATCATGGTCGGTCTTCTGATGGAATCAGTTGCCGCCTACCTAGAGCGAAGGGAGCGCCTTGGCTGTGCTCCCCACGCAACACCCTAATCCGAATTAACTTTTATCCCTCGATGCGCGAGAAATCCGCCACCGTGCGGGTCGCCTCTCGGATGTCGTTGAGGAGCCGCAGGCGGTTGGCCCTCAAGGCGGGATCCTCCGCGTTGACCGTCACCTTGTCGAAGAAGGCGTCCACGGGCTGGCGCAGGCGGGAGAGAGCCCGCATGGCGCCCTCGAAATCCTCCGCCGCGACGGCGGCGGCGGCCTCGCGCTTGGCCCCGTCGAGAACCACGGCGAGCGCCTTCTCCTCGATCTGGCCCTGGTCGCCCACGATCTGGAGGTCGGGCGCCTCGTCATAGGCGCGCCCGTCCTTCTTCTCCTCGATGCGCAGGATGTTGGCCGCCCGGCGATAGCCCGCGAGCAGGTTCCGGCCGTCCTCGGTGTCGAGGAAGCGCCCGAGCGCCTCGACGCGGCGGACGATCATGAGCAGGTCGTCCTGGCCTTCGAGCGAGAACACCGCATCGATGAGATCGTGACGCGCGCCCTGGTCGCGGAGATAGACTTTTAGGCGGTCGGCGAAGAAGGAGAGGAGATTTACAGAGATTAAAACTTTGCCCCGATCCAAAACTGTAGCAACTCTTTCGCTAATACTTAGACCTTCTGGTGCTTCAACGAATTCAGTAATTTCACGTTCAATCGTTTCTTTGCTCAGATGATCAAAGGCAATCTGCCGCAGCCCAAGTCTTACATTATTCTCCAGCACGAGCCGGATCACACCCAACGCCGCACGACGCAGCGCGTAAGGATCCTTCGATCCCGTCGGCTTCTCGTCGATGGCCCAGAAGCCCACCAGCGTGTCGATCTTGTCGGCAAGCGCCACGGCGACCGACACCGGATCGGTCGGCACGCGGTCGGAGGGACCGAGCGGCTTGTAGTGCTCCTCGATGGCGGCAGCCACCGACGGATGCTCGCCTTGCAGCGTCGCGTAGTAGCGGCCCATGAGGCCCTGCAGCTCGGGGAATTCGCCGACCATCTCGGTGACGAGATCGGCCTTGGCAAGGCGTGCGGCACGCTCCGCCAGTTCAGGATCGGCGCCGACGATGGGAGCAAGCTCCTTCGCCAGAGCGGCGATGCGCTCTACGCGCTCGTGCTGCGTGCCGAGCTTCTCGTGGAACACGATGCTCTTGAGCTTCTCCAGCCGGTCTTCGAGCTTCACCTTCTGGTCCGTCTCCCAGAAGAACTTCGCGTCGGACAGGCGCGCGCGCACCACGCGCTCGTTGCCGCCCACGATGGTTCCGCCGCCGTCGCTGGCGACGAGGTTGGACACGAGAATGAATTTGTTGGCGAGCTTGCCCGTGTTGGGGTCGCGCAGCACGAAGCATTTCTGGTTCGCCCGGATCGTGGTGCGGATCACCTCCGGCGGGATGTCGAGAAAGGCTTCGTCGAAGGAGCCCATGAGCACCACGGGCCATTCCACGAGGCCCGCCACCTCTTCCAGCAGCCCCTCGTCCTCGATGAGCTCGAGGCCCTGCGCGAAGGCGAGGTCCTTCGCGTCGTGCAGGATCATGTCCTTGCGGCGGTCCGTGTCGATCACGACCTTCGCGCGCTCCAGCGCCGGCGCGTAATCGTCGAAGCGCTTCACATGGATTTCAGCCGGCGCGAGGAAGCGGTGGCCCTTCGTGACATTGCCCGATGCGATGCCGTCGATGTCGAAGCGCACGACCTCCGGGTCCTCGGTCTCGGGCCCGAAGGTGCAGACGATGGAATGGAGCGGGCGCACCCAGCGCAAGCTTCCCGGCTCCTTCGAGGCCGCGCCCCAGCGCATGGATTTCGGCCAGGGGAAGTTCCTCACGATGCCGGGCAGGATCTCGGCCAGCACGTCCGGCGTCGCCCGGCCGGGCTTCTCGATGATCGCGACGTAGAACTCGCCCTTCTTGGGATCGCTCTCGATCCTCGCCTGGTCGATGGAGGCGAGCCCCGCCCCCTTCAGGAAGCCCTGGATCGCCGCATCGGGCGAGCCGACGCGCGGGCCCTTGCGCTCCTCGCGCACGTCCTGGCCCTTCACCGGCAGGCCGGCCACATGGAGCGCCAGCCGCCGCGGCGTCGCGAAGGCCCTCGCGCCCTCGTAGAGGAAGCCGCGCTCCACGAGCGCATCGGTGACGAGCTTCTTCAAATCCTCCGCGGCACGCCGCTGCATGCGGGCGGGGATTTCTTCGGAAAAGAGTTCGAGGAGAAGATCGGGCATATGAAGCGCTGCCAATCAAGATTGATTTTGCATATGTGGAACGGGACCAAGGAGCGGCTGAATTGGGAGCCAAGATTCTCGATAATCAGGCTGCCAAGGAAAAGCTCCAGTTTGGCTGTCGGGATAAACGATTTGGACAAGCGGGAATGCTTTACGATTGTAATACCAATCGGTCCAAGTCGCGTATTCAGAAACTGCTTGAGGGGCACTTGCAGCGACGAAAGTCACAGGATGACCTTCCAGGAAGCCATTATAGAGTTGTCCAGGCAGAAACCTGTCACCTGTGCAGAGACGATTGCCGTAGTCGTTGATCACTCGATGCGCGACCTCAGGAATCAACCCGATCACGATTGCTTCAGGTTGTCCGGTGCGCTCAAAAATTCCTGTCGAATACGAGAAGCCTGGCCCATCAGCACCGCCATGAACATTCATAACGTGCCACCCATGGCGATCAATGACATCAAGGAAGCGCCGGTCTGCCTCGTTTTTAGGTTCGGGCTTGACCATGAGCCCCCCCGCCCTCGGTCTTCAGCCATGCGGCGCCGCAGGCCTTGGCCAGCTCGCGGACGCGCAGGATGTAGCTCTGGCGCTCGGTGACGGAGATCACGCCGCGGGCGTCGAGCAGGTTGAACACGTGGCTGGCCTTGATGCACTGGTCGTAGGCTGGCAGCGCCATGAGATGGCGGTTGTCGTTGGATCCGGGCTTCGGCTCGCCCTCCGCGAGGTACTTGCGGCAGGCGGCTTCCGCGTCGCGGAAATGGCGGAACAGCATCTCCGTGTCGGCATATTCGAAGTTGTGGCGCGAGTATTCCTGCTCGGCCTGGAGGAAGACATCGCCGTAGGTGACCTTCCGGTCGCCTCCGAGCCCGTTGAAGTTGAGGTCGTAGATCGATTCCACGCCCTGGAGATACATGGCGAGGCGCTCGAGGCCGTAGGTCAGCTCGCCCGCCACCGGGGCGCACTCGAAGCCGGCCACCTGCTGAAAGTAAGTGAACTGCGACACTTCCATGCCGTCGCACCAGCATTCCCAGCCGAGGCCCCAGGCGCCGAGCGTCGGGCTCTCCCAGTCGTCCTCGACGAAGCGGATGTCGTGGAGGGCGGTGTCGATGCCGATGGCCTGGAGCGAGCCGAGATAAAGCTCCTGGAGGTTCGGCGGGTTTGGCTTCAGGATCACCTGGAACTGGTAATAGTGCTGGAGCCGGTTCGGGTTCTCGCCGTAGCGCCCGTCCTTCGGGCGGCGGGAGGGCTGTACATAGGCGGCGCGCCAGGGCCTTGGGCCCAGGGCCCGCAGGGTCGTGGCCGGGTGGAAGGTGCCCGCGCCGACCTCCATGTCGTAGGGCTGGAGGATGACGCAGCCCTGTTCGGCCCAATAGCGCTGGAGCGTGAGGATCAGGCCCTGGAAAGAGCGCGCAGGGTTCATGTGCGCGGGTTCGCTCGTCATATCGGCGTCCGGTTTGTCACGAGAATGTCAGGCGAACCCTTGGGATGTGAGGGCCTCCAAGTCAAGCGTTGGAGAGCCCTCCCCCGTCATGGCCGGGCCTGTCCCGGTGACGACACGGTGAGTGGTTAGAGCCCCAGCCGCGCCCAGGCGGCGCGCTCTTCGAGGGCGCCGACGATCTCGCCGGGGTCGATGAGGCTCGCCTGCCCCAGGGACCGGCGGCCGAGCAGGCGCCCCAGCAGCGGCGGCCGGGCGGGCTCGATCATGCGGAACTGCACCTTGTCGCCGAAGCGCTGGCGCAGGATGGTCCGGATGTCGCCGAGCCCGTCGACGAGGCCGAGGTCGAGCGCCTCCGCGCCGACCCAGAAGGCGCCGGAGAAGAGATCGTCGTAGGAATCGTTGAGCTTCTCGCCCCGGCGGTCCTTCACGAGGCCGACGAAGACGTCGTGGATCTGGCGCTGGAGCCCCTTCAGGCGCACCACGTCGTCCGGGTTCTCGGGCCGGAACGGGTCGAGCATCGCCTTGCTCTTGCCGGCGGTGTGCACCCGCCGCTCGATGCCGATGCGCTCGATCAGCTCATGGAAGCCGAAGCTCGCGGAGACGACCCCGATGGAGCCGACGATGGAGGCCGGGTCGGCATAGATCTCGTCGGCCGCGCAAGCGATCATGTAGCCGCCGGAGGCCGCCGCATCCTCCACGAAGGCGATGACGGGGAGCTTCTTTTCCTCCGCGAGAGCCCGGATGCGCTTGAAGATCAGGTGCGACTGGGCCGCCGAGCCCCCCGGCGAGTTGATGACCAGCGCCACCGCCTTCGCGCCCGGCACGGAAAAGGCGCGCTCCAGGAGCGGCGCCACGCTCGCCATGGCGAGCCCCGTCCGCAGGGGCATCACGGCCCCGATGGGCCCCGACAGGCGCACCACGGGCACGACGGGATGGGAATAGGTGCGGTACTTGGCCGGGAGGAGGAATTGCAGGCGTGCAGGGAGCATGGAGGAGAACGATGTTTGAGCCATGGCCGTTATGTAGGGTGCACGGCCCGGCTTCCCAAGATGAACGTTCCGTTAGGGAAAATGTCGGGCGCCGTTCAGTTAAGTTCGTTTAAGTCTTCAGCATGGACAACAGCCCGGCGGTGACACCGTTTCGACCCGGTGTCTGGGCGGAGTTGAGGAGAGAATGAATGCGCAAGCTGATGTTCGGCCTTCTTGGTTTTGCGGCCCTGGGCTTCGGCGCCCTGTCGGTTCAGCCGGCTGAGGCACAGCCTTACTATCCGGGCTATTACGGTCACCGCGCCCCCGCGCCCCTCGTGACCGTCCAGTACGGGCGTCCCTATTATGGCCGGCCCTATTACGGGCGCCCCTATAGGGGGTATCGCCCGGCCCCTGTGGCGCGCCGCTGCTGGGTCGAGCGCCGGCGGGTCTGGAACGGCTACCGCTGGGTGGGTCGCCCGGTCGAGGTCTGCCGCACCGTCCGCAGGCCCGGCTACCGCTGGTAATCGGACAGATTTCCCAACCTTGTTCCGCTTTCATCATGGCCGTCCCCGGACCTGATCCAGGGACGGCCATGACGTGAAGGGACCTTTCACAGAAGGGTGACCTCGCCCCGGTGCAGGGCCTCGGACTGGGGGGTGAAGCGCCCATCGGGTCCGTTCAGGATCACCGGCGGCAGGATGCTCAGCGGCGCCCGGCTGCCCTTGACCCCGGACAGCAGGAAGCGGATCGCTGGCCGGTCGGCACTCGGATGGACGAAGCGGAGCTCCAGGCCCCCGAGCCGTTGTTCCGCGATCCGAAGGCACTCGGCCACCCGGTCGGCCCGGTGGATCAGGACGAGGCGGCCCTTGGGCCGGAGAAGGCCCGCGCAGGCCTTGAGCCAGGCCTCCAGCCCGCCCGCAGGCAGGGCATGGGCCGCCGCCCGGCGCCGGTCCGGCGAGATCCGGGCCTGCCCCTCCTCCAGGAACGGCGGGTTGGTGAGGACGAGATCGGCGCTCTCCGGGCTCAGCCCGGCGGCCTGGCGCGAGGCCTTGTCCAGCACGTCCGCGACGGCCACCTCGCCCGGGACGCCGTTCTCCCGGCAGTTCCGGCGGCAGAGTTCGGCGAGGGCCGGGTCCCGCTCCACGAAGATGAACTTCGCATCCTTCTCGCGGGTGGCCACCATGAGCCCGACGGCTCCGGTGGCGGCGCCAATGTCCACCGCCACATCGCCGGGCCTTACCGGCGCCGAGGCGGCTAGCAGCACCGCATCGGTTCCGGCCCGATGGCCCTTTTCCGGCTGGACCAGGCGGACACGCCCGCCGAGCAGTAAATCCTCCGTGATCTCATCCATGCCGCAACTCGGCCTCGAGACCGGCCTCGGCGATCAGGCGGCGCGCCTGGCGCAGGTGATCCTCGGGCACGAGGATCCGGCGGGGAAAGGCGCCCGTCATGCCCTCCAGGGCGCTCATATGCGCGTCGGCGACGAGAACGGGGATATTGGCGTTTTCCAGGAGGGATTGTAGGAAGCCGACCAGAACGAGATCGTTGGTACGGACGATTTCGACCATCGGGCTGAGCCTCTTCCCTTGCGGTAAGTGTTTGCATTGCAGCATGGAAAGTGCCATGCCACGGTGATTGATATTCCTACCGGCCAGGCCGGCCGGCAACCCGGGTAGTGAGACGTGGGCGTCGTCGTTCCGTTCGAAGACAAGCATCCCGAGAAGAATGCGGGCATCGAGAGACTCGTGTCCCTTGTGGCCTCCGACATGGAACGGGTCAATGCGATGATTCTGTCGCGCACAGGCTCCGAGGTCACGATGATCCCGGAGGTGGCGAACCACCTGATCTCCTCCGGCGGCAAGCGCCTGCGGCCCATGCTGACGCTCGCGACCGCCGGCCTCTCCGGCTACGAGGGCGACGGTCACGTGAAGCTCGCGGCCTCCGTCGAGTTCATGCACACGGCCACCCTCCTCCACGACGACGTGGTGGACGAGAGCGACATGCGCCGGGGCAAGATCGCCGCCCGAATCAAATGGGGCAACGAGGCGAGCGTGCTCGTCGGCGACTTCCTGCTCGGCCAGGCCTTCCGCATGATGGTGGAAGTGGGGTCCCTGCGCGCCCTCGACATCCTCTCCGCCGCCGCGACCGTGATCGCCGAGGGCGAGGTGATGCAGCTCGCCGCCGCCAAGAACACGGAGACCACCGAGGACGAGTACCTCGCCGTGATTCGCGGCAAGACGGCGGAACTCTTCGCCGCCGCCTGTGAGGTCGGCCCCGTCATCGCCGGCCGTCCCAAGGCCGAACAGGCCGCCTGCCGCTCCTACGGCATGAATCTCGGCATCGCGTTCCAGCTCGTGGACGACGCCCTCGATTACGGCGGCAAGGCCGCGACGCTCGGCAAGAACGTGGGCGACGATTTCCGCGAGGGGAAGATCACCCTTCCGGTGGTCCTCTCGTTCCGCCGCGGCACGGACGAGGAGCGCGCCTTCTGGAGGCGCGTGCTCGAGCAGGGTGAGATCGAGGATGCGGACCTCGAACAGGCCATCGCCATCATGCGCCGCCACCGGGCCCTCGAGGACACGGTCGAGCGCGCCCGCCATTACGGCGCCATGGCGCGCGACGCCCTCGCCCTCTTCCCGTCGGGCCCGATGAAGCAGGCGCTCCTCGACGCGGTCGATTTCTGCATCGCCCGCGCCTATTGAGCAGGCGCGCTTTCGTCGAAGGCTACCTCTCCCGTCATCACCTCGCCGGACTTGATCCGGGGACCCATGCCGGTGATGACGGTGAGGGTTACCATTCGCGGAAGCTCTTTCTCGACCGCCCTCTCAGATGACCATGAAGTCGAGATAGGTCATCTTGAGCTTCTTGGAGAGCTGGGCGATTTCCACGGCCTTGGCCTTGCCCGAGCCGTCCTTGTCGTAGGAGAGCACTCCGGTCTTGTTGTTGTAGACAAGATAGTCGTCCTTGTCGTTGGCCTTGGCCCCGATGGTGAAGAACGCCTTCTTGATCTTGACCGGGTGCGCTTCCGTGCCCTTCTTGCCGAGCTTGGTGAACACCGCATTGTCGAGCCAGATCGTATCGTGCTTGACGTTGAAGTCGGTGATCTTGTCGAAGTTCACCTTCCTGTCGGTCTTGGCCGTGCCGAGCCTTGCGGCGAACACGAAGACATCCTTGCCGTCGCCACCGCTCAGCACGTCGTTGCCGTATCCGCCCCAGAGCACGTCGTTGCCCAAGCCGCCGCCGAGCGTGTCCCTGCCGTCGCCCGCCTTGAACACGTCATCGGCGGCGCTGCCGACGGTGCTCTCCGGATCCGCGTTGCTGACATAGACCACCAGTTCCTTGTCATAGGTCGCGCCGGCCTTGTCGGTCACCCGCACGGTCACCTTGTGCGAGGAGGCCTGTTCGTGATCGAGCCTGAAGCCGTTGTCGACAAGGAGCTCGTTGCCCTCGATCCTGAACCGGCCGTCGGAATTGACGATCGCATAGCTGTACGCCTCGTCCTCGTCGATGTCGGTGGCGTACAGCCTGCCCACAAGGGTTCCCGCCGCGGCCAGCTCCGCGGCCACCGTGCCGCTCAACAGGATGTCCTTCGGAGCGTTGTTGGTGTCGTCGTTCAGGATCTTGCCGTTCGCGCTTCCGGTCCCGATGGAGCTTCCCTCGCCCGGCTCGTAGAGTTCGACGGTGAAGACCTCATCGGCTTCGAAGAGCACGTCGCCCTTGACCTTCACGGTGATGACCTGCTCGGTCACGCCCGTGCCCATGACGACGCTGCCCGTCATGACGGCGAAGTCATTGGCCCGGACGGAGCCGACAGGAAGCTTCACCCGCCACTTGACGGTCGATTCTCCGATGTCGGCGGTGCGGCTGACCTTGAAGGTGAAGTCCGTCGTGACGCCTGTGTCTCCCTCGCGCTTCGTGGCCTGAACGGCCGCAATCGAAAATACGCTCTCTGGCGGCGGATCCGTCCCGATGGTGCCCAGGTCCATGACCGTGCCGTTGAAGCTCACCTTCTCGATGTTGCGAAGCTCGTCGGTTCCGTCACCGCCCTGGCGGGTGTCCTTGACGATGAACCTGCCATTGCCGAGCGCATAGATTTTGTAGTTGGCGCGAGCGCCGGAGAAGAGCGCCGTATCCTCATCGTTCGCGCCGTCGAGGATATCGTGGCCCGAGCTCCCATCCAGGATATCGTCGCCCTGCCCCCCGTCGAACTGGTCGTTGCCCGCGCCGCCCCAGAGGATGTCGTTCCCGCCGGCCCCGTTCAGGGTGTCGTTGTGATAGCCGCCATCGAGCTTGTTGGCCGCGTCCGTGCCGTTCCAGACAAGGCCCGTCCCGTGGACGGGGCTCGAGTAATGAGTCGTCACTACGGCGTTCGCGGGCTTGTGCTGCGTGGTGTAGTCCGTCCACGGGACGTTTGCCCCTCCTTCGCTTTGAGGATCCATAGGGTTCGCGAAGGAGTAATAGCTCCAGAGGAACGACCCCGCGAGCCATTGGCCGCCGTAGTTCTCCATCACTCGGAACAGGGCCTCGTAGCAGTCGACCTGCTCCTGAGGGTCGTATGTCCCGCTGCCGCCGAAAACGCCGGGGTCCTTGTTCGCCCCGTCCATGCTCTTGTAGCCGACCTCGGTGAAGATCACCTTCTTGCCGTATTGCTCTGAGAGCGCTTTGTAGTACTCGACGACGGACTTGCCGCCGTGCAGCGTGTCTCGGACCCACGGGTTGAAATGCGGCTTGACCCAGGCATCCACGATCTGGTCGACAGTCGGATCGTTGACCGTCGAGGACGGAATGTAGGCATCGACGCCGATGTAATCGACCTTGTCCCAGAACCCGACCTTCATCACCGTGTCGTAGGTGGCCGCATAAGTGACCTTGCCCGAATAGACGGCGCGCACCGCGTCGATGATCTCGACCCATTTCTGGGTATAGGTCTTGCCGTCGCTGCAGACCTTGGTCGGATCGATCATGCTGTTCATTTCGGTGCCGACGCAGAGCATCTCCGCACCCGTCGCCTGCGCCACCTTGGCGTATTCGACCATCATGGCCTTGTAGCTGTCGAACCAAGCCTTCGGATCGGTGGGGGCAAATTCGGCGCGCCAAACGCGATTGTTCGATTCCACATGCGGCTTGAGCACCACCTTGAGACCCATCTCCTTTGCCTGAAGGATGGACTGCGCGACGCGCTCGAAGGTATCGCTCTCGTCGTCCCAGGGGCTACTCGGATTGCCGAGATTCAATCCCATCGAGTTGCTGGTTTTATTTTCCTGGAAGAAGTTGGGGATGATCGTGACGGTGTTGGCGCCGGTGGCAACGATCTGGGACATGGCGGCTTGGCCATTGGGCGCAGTGACCTGTCCGCCCCAATAAGACGGCTGAGTGATCCCTTCCCACTCGAAGATCTGCTCGGAACCACTCATGCCTTACCCCCTCTGTCCGTGGCTGACGTTCTGCGGTGAACCCTATCAGCCCGATTCCTTCTTATTTTATAACGTTTCATAAAACCGACGCTATTCTGCCGAATGGCCTAGGCTTTCATGTCGCAGCCGGCTCCCTCAATCGGTCGTTCTCCGGATCGGCCAAGCCTTCCGGACATGACAGGTCTGTTCTTTTTACAGAACAGATCGATTGACATAAAAGTCAGCCGGTATAGAAGTGTCTCGTCTTGAGGCGGCCGGCGCCGCTTCGAGGCCGCGGCGATTTGAGACGAGCAGCTTGCCCCGCGTCATCAAAGGCTAAAGCGCCACGAGCGGCTTCCGCCTCGTGGTTCACGAGGATGATCGGCTATGACGCGCCCGACCCGCATGACGACAACCCCTTCCGCCTTGCGGCCCCCGCAGGCTGAGCGGTGTCGTCGCTTCACGGCCTGATCCTTCTCTTCAGATCCGAACCACATGTCCGGCTTCGAGCTGAAGCCCGGATGCACTTTGCCCGAAAGGTACTCCCATGTCCGTCTTCACCCGCCGCACCCTCCTGTCCGCGACCTTCACGCTCGGCGCCGTCGTCGCCACGGCCCTGCCGGCCGCCGCCCAGCAGAAGAGCATCAAGGTCGGCGTCATGTCCGGCGCCGAGGAAGAGGTGGCGCAGGTCGTCAAGAAGGTCGCGGCCGGCAAGGGCCTGAATGTCGAGCTGGTGCCCTTCTCCGATTACGCCCTCGTCAACGAGGCGCTGGAGCGCAAGGACCTCGACGCCAACGCGTTCCAGCACAAGCCCTATCTCGATGCGCAGATCGCCGCCCGCGGCTACAAGATCGTCCCCGTGGGCTTCACCTTCGTGCAGCCCATCGGCCTTTACTCCTCCAAGGCGAAGTCCGCCGCGGACCTGCCCAAGGGCGCCAAGATCGGCATTCCGAACGATCCGAGCAACGGCGGCCGCGCGCTCAACCTCCTGGCCCAGGAAGGCGTGATCAAGATCAAGGACGGCAAGGGCCTGTCGCCGAGCCTCCTCGACATCGCCGAGAACCCGAAGGGCTTCCAGTTCTCCGAGCTCGACGCCGCGCAGCTGCCCCGCGCCCTGCCCGACCTCGACGCCGCCGTGATCAACACCGACCATGCGCTCAATGCCGGCCTCGACATCCGCAAGGACACGATCGCGGTCGAGAAGCGCGAGGGCAACCCTTACGCCAACTTCGTCGCAGCGCGTGAGGGCGACACGCGCCCGGAGATCAAGACCTTCGTGGAATCCTACCAGTCGCCGGAAGTCGCGAAGTTCCTGGAAGAGCGCTTCAAGGGCGCCATCATCCCGGCTTGGTAAGCCCTCACGATTGCTTACGAGCATCCCACATCATGGCCGGGCTCGTCCCGGCCATTCACGTTTTAGGATGCATTGGAACCTGAGCACTCAGCGTGAGTGCCTGGCACATAAAGCGCGACCTGCTCTCCTCCCCACCCATCTTAGGCCTGCCTGAGATGGGCATGCACCTGCGCAAGTCGGGAACACCCGACTTGCGATGGGGAGGAGGTGGAGGTGGGGGTGCCGGCGCTGGACTGGACCAGCGTGGCGCTGACACCCCCACCCTTAATCCCTCCCCACAAGGGGGAGGGAAACAGCACCTGCGCCTCGCACCGAATGATGAACCAGACCCTCAGGATGAGGTTGAGGCAAGAAGCACAAGGAGTTTTAATTTCAGATCAGACTGCCACAGGCCCTACCGAAGGCTCGTCGCCTTCGCCCACCAGCCTTTTCGCTCGCGCCCGATCCGCTTCGCCGCCTCGGCAGCAGCGCGACAATCGTCGTAGAGCCCGAACACCGTCGCGCCCGATCCCGACATGCGGGCCAGGCGGCAGCCCGGCGTCGCGGATACGCTTCGCAGCGCTTCGCCGATCATCGGCGCGATACGCAGGGCCGGCGGCTCGAGATCGTTGCGCGCAGCTTTCAACGCGTCGATGAGCGCGCCTCTCTCGATGGTCGGATGGCTCGCCGCAAGAACCTGACCGGGCTGCAAACCCAGCGCCTTGAACACGGCCGGCGTCTCCACCGGCACGCGCGGATTGACCAGCACGGCGAACAGGCGCGGCAGGTTCAGGGGAGCCCCGAGTTCCTCGCCGGCGCCGCGCATCATGCGCGCTCTCGGCTCCAGGCAGACGGGCACGTCGGCGCCCGTGAGACGGGCCGCCTCGCGCAGGGCGGGATGAGACAGCGGCAGGCCGTTGAGGCGGGCCAGCAGCCGCAGGGCCGCGGCCGCGTCCGAGGACCCGCCGCCGATTCCGGCCGCTACCGGCAGGCGCTTGGTGAGATGGAAGGTGCCGAGCCGCAGGCCTTCCACACGATCCGCCAGGAGACGCGCGGCCTTCAGGACGAGATTGTCGGCCTCGTGTCCGGCGAGATTTGCGGTCGGGCCGCCGACCCGAAGCGCCAGCCCTGCCCCCGCTTCGAGCCGCAGGTCGTCGCCCGTGCCGGCGAAGGCCACGAGGCTTTCCAGCTCATGATATCCGTCCGCCCGGCGCCCGAGCACATGGAGCGTCAGGTTGATCTTCGCGGGAGCGCGGGTGGCGAGCGGCTGGGGCATGGCGCTTCCATGCCCGAGAGCGGGGCCGTTGGGAAGAGCGGCTCGTCACAGTGACGTTTTCCAAACCTCATCCTGAGGGTCTGGCTCATCATTCGGTGCGAGGCGCAGGTGCTGTTTCCCTCCCCCTTGTGGGGAGGGATTAAGGGTGGGGGTGTCAGCGCCACGCTGGTCCAGTCCAGCGCCGGCACCCCCACCTCCACCTCCTCCCCACAAGGGGGAGGAGAGCAGGTCGCGCTTTATGAGCCAGACGCTCAGCCTGAGGGCTCAGGTTTAAACACATCCGGAAATGAGAATGGCCGGGACGAGCCCGGCCATGAGTCCAACGTCCAAAGCGTGGTCATCAGCCGCCGTTGTGCTTCGGCGCCTCCGGCTGCGGCGGAGGGGCGTTCTCGGCGGCGGCCGGCTTCGGGTCCTCGTCGAGACCGCTGTCGATCTTCTTGAGGATCTTCACGAGCTCCTCGTGCTCCGGATCCGAATTCTTGGCGTGGTCCCACTGGAACTTGGCTTCGAGCTTGCGCCCGACCTTCCAATAGGCGTCGCCCAGGTGGTCGTTGATGGTCGGGTCGCCCGGCTTCAGCTCGACGGCCTTCTCCAGCTCGCGCACGGCATCCTCGTAGCGGCCCATGCGGTAATAGGCCCAGCCCAGCGAATCGATGATCATGCCGTCGCGGGGGGCGAGCTCCACGGCCTTCGTGAGCATCTTGAAGGCCTCGTCGATGTTGATGTTCTGGTCGACCCAGGAATAGGCCAGGTAGTTCATCACCTGCGCGCGGCCCGCCGGAAGCCCATCGGGAACGAGCTCCAGGGACTTCTTCAGATCGGCTTCCGCCTTGTCCCACTGCTTCGCGCGCTCGAACGACGTGCCGCGATAGAAGTAGAGGATCCAGTGGCCGCGCTCCGGCTGGCCGATCAGGTCGATCGCCTTCGTGTAGGTTTCGGCCGCCTCGGCAAACTTCTTGCGCGAGCGCTGCACGTTGCCCAGCGCCATGACGACCTCCACGTCGTCCGGGCGCTCCTTCATGAGCTTCTCGAGATGGGCGATGGCGTCGTCGCCGCGCCCCATCAGCTCGAAATTGTGCCCGATGGAGATATCCGCGCTCGGTCGCACGGGGGAATCCTTGGGAATGCGCTCGAAGATCGCGTTGGCCTTGTCGTACTGCTTCAGGCGCTCGTAGACGTCGCCGAGGGTCACGAGGGCGAGCGGATGATCGCCCTTCAGGTCGAGGCCGAGGCGGAGATAGATGATGGCCGTGAGCTCGTCGCCCTGCGTGTTGCCCACGACCCCGAGGCCATAGAGCAGCTCCGCCGCGCCGTCCTGCGCATTGGCGACGAGCGGCAGGAGCGGCTTGCCCTCCTCGAGCGCCTTCATGGCCGAGCGGACGATGGGATGGCGCGGCGCCACCTCGTCGAAGGCCTTGTAGATCTTCAGCGCCTCGTCCTTGCGGCCGCGCTTGGCCAGGAAGCGGCCATAGGCGTCGACCACCTGCAGGGTGTTGCGCTCGCCGTCATAGGCCGCTTTGAAGCGCTTTTCCGCCTCGGCCGGGTTGCCGGTCACATCGGCGATGAGCGCGGCGTGATACTCGCGGAACTGGTCGAAGGCGCGCTCGTTCTTGAGCTTGTCGACGGTGGCGAGCGCCTGCTTGCCGTCCTTGGAGCCGGCATAGGCCCAGGCGGTGAGAAGCGTCGCCGTCAGGTCCGCCTGGCGGCCGCGGGCGCCCTTGGAGAGGCGGGTGCGGGCATCGGCGTATTTCTGGCTCTTCAGGGCGCGGACCGCGAGGGCGAACTGCGCCAGGTTGTTGGACGCATCCTTCGCCGAGAGGCGCTCGGCCGCGCGCACGGCCTCGGTCATGGAGCCGTTGGCCAGAAAGGCCACGAAGGCGCGCTCCAGGAGTTCCTGGTTGCGGGGATCCTCCTGGATCGCCTCGCGGAAGAAGATGGTCGCGGCCTCGGTATCCCGCGCGGAGCCCGCCACATAGGCCGACAGGAAATTGCCTTCGAGGCTCTGGGCAGGCCTCAGGATCTCGTCCTCGGTGTTCGCGGCGACGGCCGGAGCGGCCAGGAGGCCGGCAGCCATCAACATCAGGGCAGACAGGCCCTTGCGGGTCACAGGCTTTTTCAAAATGGGCACGAAGCGCGGCTCCAAAAATCGCAGCATCTCAAGGCAGAAGGAGATGTGCGCCAAATCAGGCCGGAGAATGGCGCCTCCCTCCCGTGGCCGCAAGGGGACAATTGCCGCTGGGAGCGTAAAAGCCGCGTGAGGGGGCTCTCACATATTCACGTAGTTCGGCCCGCCGCCGCCCTCGGGCGTGGTCCAGACGATGTTCTGGTTCGGATCCTTGATATCGCAGGTCTTGCAGTGGACGCAGTTCTGGGCGTTGATCTGGAACCGCACGCCCCCCTCGCCTTCCACCCACTCGTAGACGCCCGCCGGGCAATAGCGTTGCGAGGGACCGCCATAGACGTCGTGCTCGGAGGCCTTCTGAAGCCCCATGTCCTTCACCTTGAGATGGACCGGCTGGTCCTCCTCGTGGTTGGTGTTGGACAGGAACACCGAGGACAGCTTGTCGAAGGTCAGCACCCCGTCCGGCCTGTCATACTTGATCGGCGTCACCTGATCGAGGGGCAGAAGGCATTCATGGTCGGGCTTGCCGTGCTTCATGGTGCTGAAGGGCGACCAGTTGAAGATCTCGGTCAGCCACATGTCGAGCCCGCCCAGCGCCACGCCGGCCGCCGTGCCGTATTTCGACCAGAGCGGCTTCACGTTGCGCACCCGCTTGAGGTCGTAGCCGATGGGCGAGGAGCGCCAGGCCTCCTCGTAGGACGCGACCTCGTCGTTGGCCCGGCCCGCCTGCAGGGCCGCGAAGACGTGATCGGCGCAGAGCATGCCGGACAGGATCGCGTTGTGGCTGCCCTTGATGCGCGGCACGTTCACGAAGCCGGCCGAGTCGCCCACCAGGCAGCCGCCCGGGAAGGACAGGCGCGGCACCGACTGCCAGCCGCCCTCCATGATGGCGCGCGCCCCGTAGCCGATGCGCTTTCCGCCCTCGAACACGTCGCGCACCATCGGGTGGGTCTTGAAGCGCTGGAACTCGTCGAAGGGCGACAGGGTCGGGTTCTTGTAGTTCAGGTGCACCACGAAGCCGACGGACACGAGGTTGTCGTCGAAATGGTACAGCCAGGAGCCGCCGCCGGCGTTGTTGGGCAGCGGCCAGCCCATGGAATGGCGCACGAGGCCGGGCCGGAAGTGCTCCGGCTTGACCTGCCACAGCTCCTTGATGCCGATGCCGTATTTCTGGTGGTCCTTGCCGGCGTTCAGGCCGAAGCGGTCGACCATCTGCCTGGTGAGCGAGCCGCGCGCGCCCTCGCCGAAGATCGTGTACTTGGCGCGCAGCTCCATGCCGCGGGTGAAGTTGGCGTTGGGCTCGCCGTTGCGGCTGATGCCCATGTCGCCGGTGGCGACGCCCACCACCTTGCCGTCCTCGACCAGTACTTCGGAGGCCGGGAAGCCGGGATAGATCTCGACGCCGAGCTCCTCCGCCTTGCGGCCGAGATAGCGGGCGACGTTGCCGAGCGAGCCGACGAAGTTGCCGTGGTTGTTCATGAGCTTGGGCATGAACAGGTTGGGCATCCTCACGCCGCCGGCATGGCCCAGATACATGAACTCGTCCGCCGTCACCTCGGTCTTGAGCGGCCGGTCGGGATCGGAGCGCCAGTCCGGCAGGAGGCCGTCGAGGCCGATCGGGTCGATCACCGCGCCGGACAGGATGTGGGCGCCGACCTCGGAGCCCTTCTCGACCACGACCACGGAGATGTCGGAGCCCGCTTCCGCCGCCTGCTGCTTGAGCCGGATCGCCGTCGCCAGGCCGGCCGGACCCGCGCCCACCACGACAACGTCGAACTCCATCGATTCACGGGCGGGCAGATCGGACATGGCTTCCTCCTGATACGCAGCTTCAACGCTTGAGCGGGCCGATAGTTTACATATGAACGATGTGCCCGGATTCTCAAGTCATTCCAATCAAGCTCTTCCTAACTTCATTGAGGCGTCGCTGAAAGTTCTCTTTCCGAATAACATCATGCGGAAAATTCCGTCTTGTTCCCAAACTTGGGAACGTCTATGATGCATCCATGCTTGTGATCGGCATTTCAAGGCTCGCAGCCTATTGGACCCTTCATCCCGAGGCGGAACCCTCCTTGAGGGCTCTCCATGCCCTGCTGTCCGCCGCCCCCTGGGGCAGCGCGGCCGAACTGGTGCGGCAATGGCCGGCCATGGCCCGCGAGGACGAGGGACGCGTCAGGCTCACCCTTGCCGACGAGGGATGCGAGGTTGTGGTCCAGGTCAACTTCGCCCGCGAGATTGCGCAGATCCAGGCCGTGAATGCCCTCATGCCCCATGGAGCGACGAGCGATGACCGTCAGCGTGCACCCGATCCGGTCCCCGGCGGATTACGAGCAAGCCCTGCGTGAGATCGAAACGCTCATGGGCGCCGCGCCCGGCTCCCGGGAGGAGGACCGGCTGGAGGTCCTCGCCGCCCTCGTGGCCGCCTACGAGGCGAAGCAGGGCGTGCCGGTCTCGGCCGACCCGATCAGCGTGCTTCACCTCGCCCTCCGCGCGCAGGGCAAGGGGCAGAAGGACGTCGCCGCCGCGCTCGGATCGCGCTCCCGCGCCTCGGAGATCCTGAGCCGCAAGCGGCACCTGTCGTCCGACATGATCGAAAAGCTGTCGCGGGCCTTCGCCATTCCGGCCCATCTTCTGGCAGCCCCCTACGAGGTCGCGACGGGGCGCCTGCGCCGGATCCTCGTCGGCGGCGCGGCCGCGACGGCTATCGTTCTCGGCCTCACGGGCGCCGGAGCCGGCCTGCTCTTCCGGCATTATGGCCAGGACCTGCCGGATGCCGCCACCCTGGCGGGCTACCAGCCCCCGGACATGGCGAGGACCGACGAGACCGGCCGCCTGGTCGAGCGGCGCAGCTTCGTCCCCCTGTCCCGGATCCCGCCCCACGTGGTGAAGGCCTTTCTCGCCGCCGAGGATCAGGATTTCTATGACCATGGCGGCGTGAGCATGCGGGCGATCCTGCGCGCCTCCCTGCAGAACATCGCCAGTCTCGGCATCGACCCGGCGGGCGGGAGCACGATCAGCCAGCAGGTCGCCAAGAACGTGCTGCTCCCCGGCCAGCCGCGCTCCCTGGAGCGCAAGGTCAAGGAAGTGATCCTGGCCCGCCGGATCGAGGCGAGCCTGACCAAGGACCAGATCCTCGAGATCTATCTCAACCAGATCTATTTCGGCGGCAGCGCTTACGGGATCGCGGCGGCATCGCAGGCCTATTTCGGCAAGGAGCCGGCGGACCTCACCCTGGCCGAGGCCGCGTACCTTGCCGCCCTGCCGAAGGCGCCCAACCACTACCGCCTGGACATGGTCGAGAACCGGGGCCGTGCGAAGGACCGGCGGGACTGGGTTCTCGCCCGCATGGCCGACGATGGGCTCATCTCGCCCAATGCGGCCCATCTCGCGGCGGGCGAGCCCCTGGTCATCGCCAATTGAGGCGTGGCGATCCGGGCCGACCCGGCGCGGCGCGGTCGAGGCCTCCCGAGTTGTCGGCCCATCTCGGGAGGGTTACAAAAGGGCATGCAGGATCATCCGTCCGGCCCAGCCGCGTTCTACACGCTGTTCGACACATCCATCGGCCCCTGCGGGCTGGCCTGGAACGAGCGCGGCGTCGTGGGCTTCCAGCTTCCCGAGGACGACGCCTCCAAGCTCCGCGCCCGCCTCACGCGACGTTTTCCGGGGATTGCCGAATCCCCGCCGCCACAGGACATCCAGGGCATCATCGCCGATGTGACGGCCCTGCTGCGGGGCGAAGCGCGCGACCTGTCCCAAGTCCCGCTGGACATGGACGGCGTCTCGGACTTCGACCGCCGGGTCTACGAAATCGCCCGCTCCATCCCGCCGGGCCGCGTGCTGACCTACGGCGAGGTCGCGTCCCGCCTCGGCATCGACAATGCCCGGGCAATCGGCCAGTCCCTCGGGCGCAATCCCATCGCCGTCATCGTGCCCTGCCATCGCGTCGTCGCGGCGGGCGGCAAGCTCGGGGGTTTCTCGGCCAATGGCGGAGCCGCCACCAAGCGCCGCCTCCTCGCCATCGAAGGCGCCAGGCGCGACGAGAGCCCGACCCTCTTCGACCTGATGGCGTGAGAATCCGGCTCGTAAAGGGGAGCATGCCCCCTTAGCCCTGCACCGTCATGGCCTCCCGATTTCGAAGGGCGCGCCGCCTCTCCCTCTCCCGGGCGGGAGAGGGTCGGGGTGAGGGCAGGCCGGTGCCGATGAGGGGATCTTTGCTTTCCCCGCAGGTCTCATCTGAGAGTCCAGCTCATCCTGCGATGCGAGGCGAGGCGCTGTTTCCCTCCCCCTTGTGGGGAGGGCCAGGGTGGGGTGTGAGCGCCTGACCTTGATAGGCTATCGCCCACACCCCCACCTCCCCCTCCTCCCCACAAGGGGGAGGAGAGCTTCTCGGCCCGCCTGCGAACAATGTTCTCACTTTGTTCTTGACAGGCAGGGCAAGCTCGGCTATATCGTTGCCCATCCCCGCCCGACGAGGGACGCGCTTCGCGAGGCGTCACAAGTGTCGGGGCAGGGAGCGGGCCTGCCGGACGGTGCACGCAGCCGCCCGGGCAGGAGGCCCTTGGCAGCCTTGTGCGGGTC